>NZ_JBICTU010000005.1:0-341806 GCF_043197795.1 Sphaerisporangium sp. NPDC049003 | reverse complement strand
AGACGCGATCAACGAGAAGAAGAACAGCGGCCAGGCCAAGGAGTCGCTGGAGGTCGTGGACGTGGCCCAGCTCCTCATCACCTCGGTCAAGGGCCGGGCCTGAGGTTCGGCCGCCGAGGAGTTCGGCCGTTCAAGATCGTTTGACGGTGCTGGGGCGATACCAGCAGGCGGGTTGATCGCGTGGACAGACAGCCATGGGGCCTTTGGCCAGGCTCCTACAAGGTCACGCGCCGCGTCCGGTGAGTGCAGGTGAACGCCACCCGGGCAGGGGCGACAGATCCCGTTGAGGAGCCCGCGGTCGGTCGGCCGCTGGGTCAGACCCGCCGGGAGGCGCCCACCTACATCCTCACGGTCAGTCGTCGGACCGGTGGTTGCCCTCCGAAGGCACGTTCGTGAGCCGCGCGAAGACGTCGATGGCCCGGGCCACCAGCTCCTCGGCCTCCTCGCGGGTCGCGCAGGCGGCCACCTCACGGCAGATTCCGCCCATGGCGTCGGTGACGATCGCGACCATCGCGCGGACGCCCAGCGCGTCGTCCTGCCCCAGCAGATTCGGGCTCTCCCGCAGCAGGGCGGCGTTCTGCCGGAACCAGTCCTGGTTGATGCGGCGCATCCGCAGCCCGAACCCGGGAGGCGTGTCGCCGTCGGCGACCAGTCGCACCACGTCGCGATGCTCCCAGGCGCCCAGAAGGTAGGCCCGCGTCCCGGCCAGGAACAGGCGCAGCCCGTTGGTGACCCCGGCGGCGCGCACGGCCACGACCGTCTCGCGCGCACGCGCCTCCTGGCTGCGCTGGTACCTCAGCCAGATGGCGAGGTAGATATTGGTCTTGCTCCCGTAGTGATAGTACAGAGAGCCCACGCTCATGCCCGCGCGCTCGGTGATGTCACTCACGGTCGTCGCCGAGAAGCCCTTCTTGACGAAGAGCTCACGTGCGGCGTCCGCCAAGCCCTGGGCGGCGTCCGTCTGCAACCGCGGGTCGTCCAGATCGATCGTCACCTCGGTCTCCTCGACCACCCGGGGCGACGTGCCCTGCTTTCTGGGCCTCGTTCCGGCCTTCACCATGTGCTCTCCGATCCAGGTCGGCGGCCGCGTTGACGACCGATCGGCTCACGCCGAGAGGTCTGAATGAGATTCAGTCTAAGGCAACCACCCGGCCCGATGGAGGCGCTTGTCGCGATCCGGTCGCGGTGAGGCGCACCCGGCTTGGCGGGTCAGGCCTCGCTGACCGCCTTCCTGGCCTGGGCGGGGTCCCCGGCCGCCAGCGCGAGCCGGGCGTGCTCCTCGCACGCGGCCATCGAGTGGCGGCCCAGCGCCTCGCGTACGGCCGGCACGCTCGGGGCGGCCATCGACAGGCTGCCGACCCCGAGCCCCACCAGGACGGTGGCGAGGAGCGGGTCGGCCGCGGCCTCGCCGCACACGCCCACGGGCTTGGACGCCTGCCGCCCCGCCTCGCCGCACATGGCGATCAGCCGGAGCAGGCCGGGCTGCCAGGGGTCGAGCAGGTCGGCGAGGTCGCCGTGCTGCCGGTCGGCGGCGAAGGCGTACTGCCCGAGGTCGTTGGTGCCGATGCTGAGGAAGTCGACCTCCTCCAGCAGGCGCCGGGCGTGCAGCGCGGCGGCGGGCACCTCGACCATCACCCCGACGTGGCTCAGGCCGCGCGCACGGGCACGCTCGGCGAAGCCGGCGGCCTCGCCCACGGTGCTCACCATGGGCGCCATCACCCAGGTCTCGGCGCCGCTCTCGCGGCCGGCGTGCGCGATGGCGTCGAGCTGGACGTCCAAAATCTCCGGCTGGATCCTGCTGGTGCGCAACCCCCGCACGCCCAGTGCGGGGTTCGGCTCGTCGGGCAGGCGCAGGAACGGCAGGGGCTTGTCCGAGCCCGCGTCCAGGGTGCGGATCACCACCCGCCTTCCCGGCACCGCCCGGAGCACCGCCGTGTAGGCGGCCACCTGCTCCTCGAAGGAGGGGGCGGCGCGGCGGTCCAGGAACAGGAACTCGGTGCGGAACAGGCCGACCCCCTCGGCGTCGCCGGATCCGAGGTCGTGCGCCGAGCCGATGTTGAGCAGCAGCGGCACCGGACGCCCGTCGGCGGTCCGCCCGGGGCCGTGGCCGCCGGCCAGGCGCTCGCGCGCCGCCGCGGCCTCGCGCTGGATCCCCGCGGCCGCGTCCTCCCCCACGCCGACCTCGACCTCGCCGCTCGCCCCGTCGACCGAGATCCACATCCCGTCGCCGATGTCCGCGGCGCCGCGGCACGCCACCACGGCGGGCAGGCCGAAGGTCCTGGCGAGGATGGCGGTGTGGCTGGTCGGGCCGCCTTTCTCGGTGACGAGCGCGAGCACGGTGCCGGTGTCCAGGTTCGCGGTGTCGGCGGGCGCGAGGTCGTCGGCGATCAGGATGTACGGGTGGCCCGGGTCGGGCACGCCGGGCATGGGCAGGCCCAGTACGGCCGCGACGGCGCGGTTGCGGATGTCGTCCAGGTCGCCCGCCCGGTCGGCGAAGTATCCGCCCGCCGCGAGCAGCGCCTCGCGGTGGTGCGCGCAGGCGGCGTCGACGGCGTGCGCGGCGCCGAGGCCCGAGGCGACCCCCTCCTCGACGGACTCGCGCAGGGCGGGGTCGGCCGCCATGAGGCTCTGCGCTTCCAGGATCTCCCGCGCGTCCGGGTTCGAGGCCTTGGCCGCGTGGCTCTCCAGGTACTGCGCGACGGTGTCCAGGGCGCCGGTCGCGAGGCCGATCTCGCGGACGGCGTCGGTGACCGGGGCGGGAGGCGGCAGTACCGGGGGCCTCGCCATGCGGTGCGCCCGGCCCGCCGCGCGGCCGGGGCTGACCCCGATGCCCCGCACGACCTCAGGCATCGGCGGACTCCTCCGCGTCTAGGTCGCGCGAAAGCAGCTCGGCGAGGGACTCCAACGCCTCCTCCGCCCCCGGGCCGTCGGCCTGCAGGGTCACCTCCGTGCCCTGCCGCGCGCCGAGGGCCAGCACTCCGAGCATGCTGGTGGCCGGCACGGACGGCTTGTCGGCCGTCCGTACGCGCACGGCGACGCCCTGCCGGGCGGCTGCCTGGACGAAGAGCTTCGCGGGCCTGGCGTGCAGGCCGCTGCGGGAGGCGATGGTGACGGTCTTCTCTGCCATGGCGGGGCTTCCTTAGGGTTCGACGGTGACCTTGATCGCCGTGCCTCGGCTGACGATGTCGATGCCTTCCAGGACCTCCGCGAGCGGGATCCGGTGGGTGATGAGGTCGCTGACCGGCACGGCCCCGGTGGCGATCAGGTCGAGCGCCCTGGCGTTGTGCGCGGGGCTCGACCCGTTGGCGCCGACGATGGTCAGCTCGCGGTAGTGCACGAGGTTGGAGTCGAGCGCGATGATCGGGTCGTCCTTGGGCAGGCCGCCGAAGAAGCTGATCCGGCCCTGGCGCGCGGTCATCTGGAGCGCCTGCTGCTGGGCGGCGCCGGAGGCTGCGGCCGTGATGACCACGTCGGCGCCCCGGCCGCCGGTGAGCTTGAGGACCTCGTCCACGACGTCCGCGTCCCGGCCGCTGATCACCGCGTCCGGCCGTACGCGGTCGGCGGCCATGGTGAGCCGTTCGGGGTTGAGGTCGGCCAGGAAGACCCGCCCGGCCCCGCGCGAGCGGGCGAGCCGCACGTGGAGGCAGCCGATGGGGCCCGCCCCGAGGATGACCACGTCGTCCCCGTCGCCGACGCGGGCCAGCTCCTGCCCGTTGAGCACGCAGGCGAGCGGTTCGGCGACCGAGGCCTCGGCGAAGCCGACGCCGTCGGGGATCCGGTTGAGACCGCCGACGGACAGCACCTTGGCGGGCACGATGGTGTGCTCGGCGAACCCGCCGTCGTAGTGGTAGCCCATCGACTCCTGGTTGGGGCAGACGGTCATCCTGCCCCGCAGGCACTCCTCGCAGCGGCCGCACGGGATGGCGGCGATGACCTGCACCCGGTCGCCCGCCGTCCAGCCCTCGACGCCCTCGCCCACCTCGGCGATCTCACCGGCGATCTCGTGGCCCATGACGCGGGGCGGGCGGATGTGGTGGTGACCGTGCCTGAAGATCTTGACGTCGGTGCCGCAGGTGGAGCAGTTGCGGACGCGGATCTTGACCTCTCCGGGCCCCGGTGAGGGCTCGGGCGCGTCCTCCACGCGGATGTCACCTGGGGCGTGGAAGCGGGCGACCTTCACTCGGGCGTTTCCTCTCTCACGGGCGGCCCGCTCACAGGTTGCGGGGCCGCGTCGTCTTCTTTCACGGGTTGCAGGAGGCGGACCACCTCGTCGACCTCGGTGGCCTCGCGGAGCGCCTTCGCGCGGTCGGGGTCGAGCAGGATCTGCGCCAGCTCGGACAGCAGTTCCACGTGGCCCTCTCCACGGGCGGCGATGCCGATGCACAGCACGACGGGGAACCCGTCCCAGTCGACGCCGCCGGGGAAGCGCACGACGCTGATGGCGTCGTGGTGGACGGCGTCCTTGCCGGCGAGCGTGCCGTGCGGGATCGCGACGCCCTCCCCGACGTAGGTCGAGATGGACCGCTCACGGTCGATCATCGTGCCGATGTAGGACTCGTCGACGGCGCCCACGGCGAGCAGCGCCCGGCCGCACTGCCGGATCGCGTCGTCGCGCGATCCGGCCTCGGCGTCGAGCCGTATGGCCCTCGGGTCCAGCGGCAGCGGCGCCGCGTCAGGCATCGACCGTGCCGCCGTTCTTCATCGTGCCGACGAGTTTGGTGACGGCGGGGTCGCCGATGAAGAGCTGGAACGGCACGAGCACGGTGCCGGGAGCGGAGGCCCTCGCACGGTCGGCCAGCCCCGCGTGGCAGACGATGACGTCGGCGTCGGCGGGGATCGAGTTGACCGGCGTGTGCTCCACCTCGACCGGGAGCCCCTTCAGGGACTTGCGGAGCTGGGTGGCGAGCATGACGCTGCTGCCCATTCCCGCGTCGCAGGCGACCACGATCTTCTTGACGTCCTTGCTGTCGATGCTCGGCATCCGCTCACACCTCTCTGATGACGGGCTGGGCTTGCTTGTCGCCCTCGGTGACGGGCGTGGTGACCCCGCCCGGCTCCACGGCGGAGGCGCCGGACGCGGCCGGGACCGGCTGCTCGGCGGGGGCGTCCGGCGCGGTGGCGGGCTCGTCGCCGTTGGCGCGGCCGAAGCCCAGCAGCGCCGAGGCGACAACGAAGGAGACCGCGGCGGCCACGAGGACACCGGCGAGGACCCCGAAGTAGCCGCCTCTGGGCGTGACCGCCAGGTAGGCGAAGATGCTTCCAGGCGCCGGGGTGGCGACCAGCCCGGCCCCCGTGACCATGAAGGTCAGGACGCCCGACGCGCCGCCCGCGATCACCGCGAGGATCAGGCGGGGCTTCATGAGCACGTACGGGAAGTAGATCTCGTGGATGCCGCCGAGGAACTGGATGATGATCGCGGCGGGCGCGCTGGGGCGCAGGAGCCTCGGGCCGAAGAAGAAGTACGCGAGCAGCAGGCCGAGCCCGGGGCCGGGGTTGGACTCCAGCATGAACAGGATCGACTTGCCGGACTTGACCGCCTCCGCGACGCCCAGCGGGCCGAGGACGCCGTGGTTGATCGCGTTGTTGAGGAAGAGCACCTTGGCCGGCTCGATGAGCACCGAGGCGAGCGGGAGCAGTTCGTGGCCGACCAGCCACGAGACGGCGCGGCCGGCCGCGGTGGTGACCGCCTCGACGACCGGGCCGATGCCCCACATGCCGAGGACCGCCATCCCCGCGCCCACGATGCCGGCGCTGAAGTTGTCCACCAGCATCTCGAACCCGGCCCTGGTCCGCTGCTGGGTGAACCCGTCGACCTGCTTGATGACGAAGGCGGCGAGCGGCCCGATGATCATGGCCCCGAGGAACATCGGGACGTCGGCCCCCACCACGACGCCCATCGTGGCGACCGCGCCGACGACGGCGCCGCGCTGGCCGTGCACCATGCGCCCGCCGGTGTACCCGATCAGGATGGGGAGCAGGGTGCTGATCATCGGCCCGACCAGCTCCGCGAAAGCCTTGTTGGGCAGCCAGCCCGTCGGGATGAACAGGGCGGTGATCAGGCCCCAGGCGATGAAGGCGCCGATGTTGGGCATGATCATGCCGGCGAGGTGACCGCCGAAGCGCTGGATCGTCGCCTTGACGCCGGTTCCGGTAACCGTGGGGGTGTATGTATCGGCCATGTGGTTTGCTCCTTCCGGGGCGGCCGGCGTGGGGCCGGCTGGGGGGTCGAAACGCGCCGTCTAGTCCCCGGGCGTCAACGGCGTGGCTGGATCGGGATCGAGGACGCGGACGTCGCCCCGCTCGATGTCGGCGGGCGACGGCATCCGGCTGCCCGGGAGTGACACCGCGGCCGACGCCCAGGCCAGGGCCTCGACGAGGGCCATCTCGCCGGCGGCTCCCGCGGCGAGGAAACCGGCGAGCATGGCGTCCCCCGCGCCGACGGTGCTGCGCGGCTCGCGCACCGGGCACTGGCCGTACCACACCCGGCCGTCCTCGACGAGGACCGCGCCGTCGGGGCCGAGGCTCGCGAGGACGGACCTCGCGCCGAGGGCCAGCAGCTTGCCCGCCGCGTCGATCGCGTCCCCCAGCGACGCGATCGACGTTCCTGTGGCCTCGGCCAGCTCCTCACGGTTGGGCTTGACCAGCGCGGGCGCCGCGGCCAGCGCCGACACCAGCGCGGGACCGCTGGTGTCGACCGCGACGTTGATGCCCGCCCGCGTGAACCGCCGGCACAGGCGGGCGTACATGTCGACCGGGACGCCCGGCGGGAGGCTCCCGGAGGCGACCACCCAGTCGGCCGACTCCGCCGCGCTGAGCACCGCCTCGGCGACGGCGTCCAGCTCGTCGGCCGAGAGCGCCGTGCCCGGCTCGTTGATCTTGGTGATGGTGCCGTCGGGCTCGGCGAGCGCGACGTTGGACCGGGTGGTCCCGGCGACCGGCACGGTGATCATCTGGATGCCCTCCTCGGAGAGCAGCCTGACGAGCTGGCGCCCCTCGGCCCCTCCGTAGGGGACGACCGCGCACGACCTGACCCGGTTGGCCAGCAGGGCGCGGCACACGTTGACCCCCTTGCCACCGGGGTCGAGGTGGGCCGTCGCGGCGCGGATGACCGTGCCGCGCGCGAGGGTCGCGATCTCGATCGTGCGATCGAGGCTCGGGTTGAGCGTCAGGGTGAGGATCACGCCCGTACCACCTCCGGCCCGGCCTGCGCCACCTCGGACACCGTCGCGGGGTCGAGCCCGGTGTCGGTGATGACCACGTCGATCTCGGACATCGACGCGAACCGGGCGAGGTAGGTGTCGGCGAACTTGGTGTGGTCGGCGAGCAGCACGCTGCGCTTGGCCGCCTTGATCATCGCCCGCTTGATGGCCGCCTCGGCGGGGTCCGGCGTGGTGAGGCCCCTGGCCACCGAGCAGCCGTTCGCCGCCATGAACGCGACGTCCACGTTGAGCCGTGAGAGCGGCCGCATCGCCCAGTCGTCGACGGTGGCCAGCGTGCGCCCCCGTACCCGGCCGCCGAGCATGATCACGTTGAGGTTCGCCCGCGTGGCCAGCACCGTGGCCAGGGGCGGGGAGTTGACGATCACGGTGAGCTCGCGGTCGGCGGGGAGCACCTGCACCAGCCGGCCCGTGGTGGTGCCCGCGTCGATGATGATCGCGCCGTCCTCGGGCAGCTCCGCGACGGCGGCCTTGGCGATGCGCTCCTTCTCGGCCGTCATGACCTCGTCGCGGGTGGCCAGCGCGGGCTCGAAGCCCAGCCGCTCGACCGGGATGGCCCCGCCGTGCACGCGGCGCAACACGCCCGCACGCTCAAGAACAGTCAGGTCGCGGCGGATGGTCTCGGTGGTGACCGAGAACTCCTCGCCCAGCGTCACGACGTCCACCCTGCCGATGGCCCGTGCCCGACGCAGGATCTCCTGCTGCCGCTCCTCGGCGTACATCGTGTTGATTCACCGCCGTTTCAAGTTGGTTTCGTCTTTGTTTATACCCGCCCTTGTTGAGGCGTCAAGGATTTCCGGTCATTCCACCCGCGGCCTCGGCGAGGGCGGGCGCAGACCGGCGAAAGGCGCAGACCAACGAAACAGGCGGTGAACCCCACCGCGGGGAGCGGCACTCCAGGCGCGAGCAGGTGGCCGCGCGACGCCCTCAGACCCCGGAAAGCGCCAGGGTGAGCAGGGCTGTGCCTCCTCCGGCGACGGCCCCGGCGGCGACCTGGGCGATCGTGTGGTGCGCCAGCCGTACGCGGGCCCAGCACACGACCGCGACGACCACCGCACCGGCGACCAGCGTCGGCGTCGCCGGCAGGACGCGGGCGAGCACCAGCACGGTGCCGGCCGACACCGCCGCGTGGAAGGAGATCTTCCACCGCAGGGTCACAGGGACGGTCACCGCGAGGCCCGCCAGCATCGCGGCCACCGTGGCCACCAGCAGGCGCGGGGCCCCGAGGCCCGCCAGCAGCATGAGCGCCGCCAGCACGGCCGCGACCGCCACCAGCAGCGGCACCGTCCTGCGCGAGCGGTCCACGATGTGCCGCGAGTCGAGCCGTCCCGAGCGGACGCCCATGGCGATCACCAGCGCCGGGACGCCGCCGCACAGCAGCGACGCGAGCAGGCCCCACTGGAAGCCGGCCCAGCCGTCGGAGACCAGGCCCACCACCGGCGGCAGCCCGATGACGAGCACCTGCGGGGCGAACAGCTCGGTGACCCATCGCGCGACCCGGTCGGACAGGCCGGAGGCCCCGCTTGCCCCTTCCTCGGCACTCGCCACACGCTGGCCACCCATCGGCACTCCCCCGTCGAGACTTCCCGCAGCTACGCAGACTGCCATACCTGGCCGACCGGGGGACGCCGCGACGCGATCTTCGCCTCACTCCCGCTCGGCCGCCTGGCGTGGAGCCGGTGGCGAAATCCTCCGGCCGCCTATACTTTCGAGGAGATCAGCGTCATGGGAGGGGTATGCGAAACGCCGAGCCCCTGGTCGTCGGCGTGGACGGCGGCGGCACGAGCACGCGCTGCCTGGTCGCCACCCTGAGCGGCGAGATCGTCGCCCGAGGCCGGGCGGGAGGCGCCAACCCCCGCTCCGCCCGCGACCCCGGTGGCAACCTCACCCACGCGCTCACCGAGGCCCTGCTCGGGCTCGGCCCGCGCTTCCACCCGCGCGACGTCGCGGGCGGCGTCTTCGGGCTCGCCGGCGCGAGCGCGGCGGGCCGCGAGCGGGCGCTCGTCCTGGCCGAGGACGCGTGGCGCGCCGCCGCCCTGCCCGGCCTCCCCGTCGTGGTCCCGGACATCCTGGTGGCCTTCGCCGGAGCGACCCCTGTCCCCAGCGGCAGCGTGATCATCGCGGGTACGGGCGCGGTGGCGGCCCGCATCGCCGGCCGGCTGATCATCCGGCGCTGCGACGGCTACGGGTGGCTGCTCGGCGACGAGGGCTCGGGGGTGTGGATCGGGCGGCAGGCGGCCCGGGCGGCGCTCGCGGCCCTCGACGGCCGGGGGCCGCCGACCGCGCTCACCGCCCGTGTCCTGCCCGCCTTGCTGAGGCACGCTCCTGGAAGGGACGCCGGCGCCGCCCCTCTGGCGGGCGAGGCGCTCGCCCAGGCCATCGTCGCCGCCGTGTACGACGGCGAGCCCGCGCGGCTCGGAACGCTCAGCCCCCTGGTGGAGTCGGCCGCCCGCGAGGGTGACCGGGTGGCCCTCACCATCCTGGACGACGCCGCCCGCCTGCTCGTCCGCACCCTGGACACCGTGAGAGCCCCCGACCCCGCGCTGCCCGTGGTCCTCGCCGGCTCGCTGCTGACGCGGCCGACCCTGGTGGCCGACCGGGTCAGGGAGGCGCTGATCGGCCGTACGGTCGTGCCGGCCAAGGACGGCGCGGCCGGAGCCGCCGCGCTCGCCCTGCGCGCCTTCGCCGCCGCCGGGGGTCCCGGCGCGGCCCGCGACGCCGAGATCGAAGCGGCGCACCGGCGGATGCTCGCGGCCGGCGACACTCCCGGTCAGGCCTGACCCGGCGGAAAGGGTTCAGCTCACCCAGAGGGTGGGCGGGCTCTGGCGTCCCGCCGCGTCGACGGCCGTGACGCGGTAGCGCGAGCCTGGCTCCCACGCCGGGTCGGTGAACCGGCCTCGGGGCCCGCCGGGCACGATCGCCAGCAGGTACCCCTTGTCGTCCGCGTCGTGACGGTAGACCGCGTACAGGCGGGGCTCGGCACGGCCCTCGGAGGCGAAGGTGAGCTCGGCGCTCCGGCTCGTACGGCGGGCGCCGGTGACGACGGGCGGCGGAGGCGGGGCGCCCGCGGCCAGGCGCGGCGGCACCGGGCCGAGGGCCGGTCGCGCGTAGTGCTCCCGCTGGAGTCGGGTCATCGCCCCGAGCCGGTCGGCGCGCACGTCGCCCGAGTTGTAGTAGACGTCGCCGCCGATGCCCGGATGGTCGCCGTTGAGGGTGAGGTGCCGCGACAGCTCCTCGGGGTCCTGCCAGGCGGCGGGCTGCCCGGCGGCTCCGGCGTTGTAGACCGACTGCCCGATCCACAGCTGGGTGCCCGTGCCGGCCACCGCCTTCGCCCACCAGGCGGCGAGCACGGCGTAGTCGGCCACCGGCAGGCCGATGTTCCAGTAGAGCTGCGGGACGACGTAGTCGAGCCAGCCCTTCCGCACCCAGCCCCGGCTGTCGGCGTGCTGGTCGTCGTACGACTGGGAGCCCGACGTGGCCGAGCCGAGGGGGTCGGTGGCCGCGTTGCGCCAGATGCCGAACGGGCTGATCCCCCACTGGACCTCGGGCTTCTCCTCGCGGACGCGCCGCCCCATCTCGTGGATCAGCAGGTCGACGTTGTGCCGCCGCCACGCCGCCCTGTCGGCGAACCCCTTGCCGTGGCGGGCGTAGGCCTCCGCGTCGTCGAACTCCTGGCCCTCGACCGGGTAGGGGTAGAAGTAGTCGTCGAAGTGCACGCCGTCGACGTCGTACCGGGTGACCGCGTCCATGATCGCGTCCTGGACGAAGGCGCGGACCTCCGGCAGCCCGGGGTTGTAGTAGAGCCCGCCCGCGTAGGCCACGCCCCAGCCCGGGTTGCGGCGCAGGGGATGATCGGGCACGAGCCGGGCGGGGTCGGGCTGCGTGGACACCCGGTAGGGGTTGAACCACGCGTGGAACGCCAGCCCGCGCTCGTGCGCCGCCTCGACCATGAACGCGAGCGGGTCGTACCCGGGGTCGCGCCCCTGGACGCCCGTGAGGAACTGCGACCACGGTTCGCGCGCCGAGGGCCAGAAGGCGTCCGCCGTGGGCCGCACCTGCACGAACACCGCGTTGAACCGGCGCGACACCGCGAGGTCGAGCCACGAGATGAACTCGCTCTTCTGCCGCTCCACCGGCAGGCCCGTGCGCGAGGGCCAGTTGGTGTTGTTCACCGACGCGATCCACATGCCGCGCATCTGCCTCGGCGAGGCCAGGACGGCCGCGTCGCCGGGGCCGGTGGCGCGGAGTGCGCCGCCGGGACCGCCGGGGGGCAGGGCGCCGCCGGGATCCGGTGCCTGCCCTCGGGCGAACGGGGCGAGCGCCGCCACGGCCAGGCCACCCAGTACGGCCCTGCGGCTCAGCGGGCGGCCGTTCACGCGGACTCCGGACGTCCCGGCGACACCGGTCTCCCGGCGGCTCCGGCGGGGAGGGCCCGGTGCCGGCCATGGCCTGGGTGCCGGCCGAAGCCTCCGGCGTGAAGATGACAGATGACTTTCACCGGATCAATGAGTCTGAAGAATGTTGTCATCAGGCCGTGACCTAACCGGGAGCGAATGAAGGAAAGCTTCATAGAAGATATGCGCAATGGCGCAGGATGCCACATCGGCGTCAAGACCATGCAAAACCACACGTAGCACGCAAGTCAGACGGTCCTCGAAGGGGAAGATCGATAGGGCCGCCGCCGACACGAGCGGAAGTCGCCAATGCCGCACAGTCCCGATCTCGACCGCCTCGCCGCCACGGTGCTCCAGCCGGGGTTCGAGGGCACCGCCCCACCCGGCTGGCTGCTCAGCCAGCTCGCCGGCGGCCTCGGCGGGGTGGTCCTCTTCGCGCGCAACGTCTCCCCCGGCACCGCCGGGCTCGTACGGCGGCTTCGCGAGGAGAACCCCGAGGTCGTCGTCGCCGTGGACGAGGAGGGCGGCACCGTCACCCGCCTGGAGGCCGCCACCGGCAGCTCGTGGCCCGGCAACGCCGCCCTCGGCCTCGTCGACGATCTCGGCCGCACCGAGCGGACCGGCCGGGAGATCGGCCGCCTCTTGGCCGCGACCGGCATCACGCTCGACTACGCCCCCGACGTGGACGTCAACGCCGACCCGGACAACCCGGTGATCGGCATCCGCTCCTTCGGAGCCGATCCGGGGCTCGTGGCCCGGCACGCCGCCGCGTGGATCTCCGGGCTGCAGGGCGCGGGGGTCGCCGCCTGCGCCAAGCACTTCCCCGGGCACGGCGACACCGTGACCGACTCCCACCTCGCCCTGCCCGCCGTCCACGCGTCGCGCGAGGTGCTGGAGCGGCGCGACCTGCCGCCGTTCCGCGCGGCCGTCGCGGCGGGGGTCCGGGCCATCATGTGCGGCCACCTCATGGTGCCGGCCCTCGATCCCGAGCTGCCCGCGACCCTCAGCCGCCGTGTGCTCACCGGGCTGCTGCGCGAGGAACTGGGCTTTGAGGGCCTGCTGGTGACCGACGCGATCGAGATGAGGGCCGTGGCCGCGCTGATGCCCCAGCCGCAGATCGCGGTACGGGCGCTCGCGGCGGGCGCCGACGCGATCTGCGTGGGCGCCTCCTCCTCGCCCGGCGGGGAGAACGTCGCCGAGCTGCGCGAGGCGATCGTCCGGGCCGTCCACGAGGGCGTCCTGGACGAGGCGCGGCTGGCCGAGGCGGCGGGCCGCGTACGCGGCCTGGCGGCCTGGCACGAGCGCGAACGCCTCACGGAGGCGGGGGCGACCGAGCTCGACGCCGAGCACGGCGTCTCCCTGCTCGGGCTGGACACGGCCCGCCGGGCGCTTCGCGCGAGCCCCGGCGACGGCACGCTCGTACGGCCGGTCCTCACCCGGCCCCCGCTGGTGATCGAGATGACCGCACGGCCCCACCAGGCGATCGGCGGCGGCGTGCCGTACGGGCCCGGCGAGGCCCTGGCGGCTCTGCTTCCCGGCACCGCCCGTACGATCCTGACGCCCGGCCTGCACGAGCTGCCCGAGCTGGGCGAGTCGCCCGTGGTGGTGGTCACGCACGACGCGCACCGGCACGCGTGGATGGCGGCGGGCCTGGCGGAGATCCTCCGCCGCCGCCCGGACGCCATCGTGATCGAGATGGGCCTGCCGGGCCGTCCCGTGGGCTCGGTCTACCTGGCCACCGGCGGCAGCTCCCGGGTCTCGGCACTCGCCGCCGCCGAGTGGCTCACCGGCCGCTGAGCCACCGGCACGCGAGTCCACGGGCCCGTCACGAGCGCGATCCGGATGGGCGCGCGGTCCCGCACGAGCACGGTCCCGATGGGTCCGCGGTCCCGCACGAGCACGATCCGGATGGGCGCGCGCGGTCTCGTACGAGGGGGATCTGGATGAGGGTCCGCGGGTTCCCTACGACCAGGATTGAGTAATCTGTCGGTAACAGTAAAGGAACCCAATGATCGACCCGCAACGCTCGACCCCCGAGAACCTGGTCGCCCGGGTGCGGGCCGTGCTTCCCTCACTCACGCCGTCCGCACAGATCATCGCCCGGCTCATCCTCGACGACCCGGCGACGGTCGCCCGCAGCACCATCACCGAGCTCAGCGCCGCCTCCGCGACCAGCGAGGCGACCATCGTGCGCACCGCGCGGGTGCTCGGCTTCTCCGGGTACGCCCAGCTCCGGCTCGCGCTCGCCGCCGCCGCGGCCACCACCCGCCAGGGGCCCGACCGCCTCGTCCCCGGCGACCTCGCCCCCGACGACCCCCTCTCCGACGTGATCGCCAAGGTCACGCGGGCCGAGGCCGAGGCCATAGAGGACACCGCCGCGCAGCTGTCCCCCGAGCGGCTCGGCGAGGTGGTCGACGCGATCACCGGGGCCCGCCGCGTCGACGTGTACGGCGTCGCGGCCTCCGGGCTCGTGGCGGCGGACATGTCGCAGAAGCTGCTGCGCATCGGCCTGTCCGCCCACGCGTTCACCGACGCGCACCTCGCCCTGACCAGCGCCGTGCTGCTGAGGCCCGGCGACGTCGCGGTCGGCGTGAGCTGCACGGGCGAGACCCCCGACGTCCTGGAGCCCATGCGCCGGGCCCAGAAGGCCGGGGCGACCACAGTGGCGATCACCAACAACCCCCGGTCGGCCCTCGCCGAGGTCTCCGCCCACGTGCTGATCTCGGCCGGGAGGGAGAGCGCGTTCCGGCCCGGCGCGCTGGCCAGCAGGATCAGCCAGCTCCTGATCGTCGACTACGTCTTCGTCGGCGTGGCCCAGCGCACGTCCGAGGTGTCCAACGGGGCCCTGCGCGCGACCCGCGACGCCATCGACCACTTCGTCATCGAGTCCCGGCCCCGCAGCAGGAAACCGTCGTAGCGCCTGAGGGCCGGCGCGGCCGTTTCAGGATGAGCGCGCCGGTGGCGACCCTCCCCCGGGCCGTCAGCCGGCGTCCCGGGATCGGAAGATCTTGGAGAGGGCGGTGACGGCGAGGATGACCACCCCGATGATCAGTGCCCACTTGACGATGCCGGCGACCAGGCTCAGCAGCGCGCCGAGGAGGAAGAAGGCGGCGATGACGGCTACGACGAGAAGAAGAATGCGTCCCATGGCTTCACGCTAAGCGCCCGCCGGTCCCGGCGACATACGTGGAGATCGAGTTCAGGGACGAGTCAGGGTCGGCACTCAGGGTCGCGTGGGGGTCCGGCGAGGAGGCTCACAGGACCGCGCAGCCGATGCGCACGGGCACGCGTGCCGACCAGCGGCCCGAGAGCACGTCGTAGGCCTGGGCGTAGCCGTTGGCGGGCTTGCCGGCGGAGGCGCAGTCGAACACCCCGGTCTTCTTGCCGAAGCTGCCGCCCGCGAAGCCGCTGTGCGCTCCGGCTGTCACGGTCCCGCTCCAGAACAGGCGGCCGGTGTTGTACCGGAGGTAGAGCTTGACCTGGCCGAAGTTGTAGTGGTCACCGCTGATCTTGATGCGGGGGATGTCGTCCACCGAGGTCGAGGTCGCGGTGCCGTCCCCGTTGTCGGTCAGGGGAACGGTGTACCGGTTGATCCACAGGCGGGCGGAGACCTTGCGGTTCGCGGCCTGGGCGTTGTCGGCGGCGGCCTGCGAGCGGACCGAGGGGACCACGCAGACGTCGTCGCCGGTGAACGCCTCGCGCCACACGTACCCGGTGACGCAGGTGTGCGCGCCGAAGGCCCCGGAGGTCCAGCGGCCGGCGGCGGCCGCGTTGTCCGAACGCGTCTGGGTGCGGGTGGCGGAGCTGACGCAGACGTGGTCGGAGGGGCGGGCCTCGCGCCAGACGTAGCCTTCGCGGCAGGTGTCGGGGCCGAAGTCGCCGGTGGCCGCGGAGGCGGACGTCGAGGGCAGGGTGACGACGGACAGGCCGGCCACGGCGGCGACGGCGAGACCGAGCAGGCTGCGCTTCATCTTTGTCTCCTGAGTGTGAGTGTGTTCTCCCGGTCCTGTTCGCTCGGCCCCGGGGGTTCTTACACACTCAGTGATATCGGCCTCCACCTGCACGTTCATTGACAACCGCTTGACGCCTACCGATGCAAGGGCGTGCAAGGGCTTCAAGCGCCCCGCCGGGCCGCCGGCAGGCCGTACGCCGCCTCCCGGATCAGGGGTCGCCGCAAGCGGCCGGCGCCTCTCACACGGGCGCCTCTCACACGGGCGCCCCTCACACGGGCGCCCCTCACACGGGAACCCCTCACACGGGAACCGCGAACACCACCCGGCGGCCCTTGAACTCGGTCACGCTCCACAGCTGGTTCTTCTCGGTCCAGCAGGTGAGATCCTCCGGGCCGACAGGGAACTTCTTCACCTGGGCGGGCTGCCCGGCGGGGACGACCAGCAGCGAGCCGTTCTTCGTGGAGGAGGCCGCCTGGCTGAGATACCAGCGGCCCTTGTACGAGAGCCCGCCCTGGATCTTGGCCGCCGGAAGCGTGAAGGCGTCCGCCGCGTTCGCCAGGCCGTCGGCCCCGGCGACGAGCGTGCCGTCCGAGGCGAGCGGCCAGCGCGCCACGCGCCCGGTCCTGCCGGGTTCGTCCGCCGGGTCCACGTACTCTCCCGAGACGAGCATGTGCGGGGTGAGGCTCCTGTCGACGGCGGCGAAGGAGTACCGGGCCGCCCCGGCGGTGCTCCAGGCGTCCACCTGCGGCATCACGTAGCGGTACCCGAAGGCGTGGTACTTCCCGCCCTTCAGGCCGATCTTGTCGTCGTCGCCGCCGACCTCGTAGATGTGCCGGGTGTCGAACACCCGCAGCCCCCGCGAGGTGTCTACCACGTAGATCAGGTTCCCGTACCACGCGATTCCGCCCGCGTGGATGTTGATCGGGCCGTACGAGGTGCCCTTGGGCTCGACGAGCAGCACGTGCCGGTACTTCAGCGTCTTCGCGCTGAGGAACGAGACCCGCACGCCGCGCTCGGTCGCCGCGCCGTCCGGCTTCCAGTACCAGGTGACGGCGAACGCCTGGACGTCCGCGTGGCCCGCCTCCGAGCTGGCGGCCACGCCCTGCGGGTACCAGTCGGTGGTGTCGTTGTCGCCGGACTCGAAGCAGTACCAGTCCGCCGGTCGCGGCGACATCGAGCCGAACGCCGTCGTGCTCCCCTTGCGGGTGGCGGTGCGGTTTGCCTGGGCGAGCACGGCCTTCAGGTCGCGAGCGGGCAGCGCCTTGCCGAGCGTCTCGACCGCCTGTGGCAGGTCGCGGGTGCTCCGCCGGAGCAGGAACGGCCCCGGATCCGTCCCGGTCATGAGGCTCGGGCTCATGGGGGCGCCCCCGTCGTACGTCAGGAGCGGGAACGCGTCATCACGCCACCTGCCCGCGCCCCCACCCAACCGGTGATCAACCCGGCCAGTCTCCCGCAGGAGTGACATATACGTCTACGTAATGACCAATTAGGCGCAAGGCACGGCCACCTCCATTGCCGAACATCCCCGCCCAAGCGCAATGAGATGGCCCCGGACCGGAACAGCCGGAAGACGTCGAATCGACGGGACGGCACGAGCCCGCTTTCGGGCCGATGCCGAGGACCGGCCGGTGGTGTCGCAGTTCGGTCAGGACCGAAACGCATTGACGTGCGGCAGCGCGGACCTTGATCCTTCAAGAGCGCTCCACAGCAAGCCCCTCACGAATCTCGATTTCCCTCCAGGTGAAAGCCGGGAGGGTCGGTCGCCGACGGCCCGGCGCGCCTCATCGGAGTAGGCAAAGGCGACAAAGACGCGCGTACACACCTACGGGGGAGCGTATGCATCTGACCTTCGGTCTTCTGGGTCCATTGTCGGTACAGCGCGACGGGATCGCGCTTTCTCTCGGTGCGGCCAAGCAGCGTGGCCTGCTCACCGCCCTGCTTCTCGACGCTCGTACCGTGGTGTCGGTCGACCGCCTGGTGGAGCTTCTGTGGGAGGACGAGCCCCCTCGGTCGGCCGTGGCCAACATCCGGACCTACGCCTCGCGCCTCCGCTCGACGTTACGGGACGCGGCCGGCGAGCGGCTGGTGAGCCGGCCACCGGGATACCTGCTCGCCGCCGATGCCGGCGAACTGGACCTGCTGCGCTACGAGGAGTTATCGCGCCGTGGACGGGACAGTCTGTTCCAGGGTGAAACGGCGGCGGCGGAGACCGCCATCCGTGAGGCGCTCTCGCTGTGGAGAGGCGCGGCGGCGGAGGACGTGCCAAGGGGCGTCCCCCTCGGTGCCCGGCTGGCCGCCCTGGACGAGGAGCGCGTCACTCTGATCGAGGACTGGATGGAGGCACGGCTCCGGCTCGGCGACCACCGGGCCGCGGTCGGGGAGTTACGCGAGCTCACCAAGTCCCACCCGCTGCGCGAGCGACTGTGGTTCCATCTGATGGTCGCGCTCTACAGGTCCGGCAACATCGGTGCGGGGCTGGCGGTGTTCGCCGAGGCCCGTCAGACCCTGGTGGAGCAACTGGGCATCGAGCCGGGACCCGAACTGAGCGGACTGCAAGCGGCCATGCTCGCCCACGACCCGGCACTGGTGGCCGATCCCTACCCGCCCTCTCCCGAGAGGGTGACCACTTGGGCGTCCCTCGTGCCCCGGGAACTGCCTGCCGACTGTGCCGGGCTGTCCGGGCGGCAGGCGGAACTCGCGGCGATTCGAACCGCGATAGCCGGCAACCCGCCCATCGTGGCGCTGCACGGACCGGCCGGCAGCGGTAAGTCCGCACTCGCCCTGCGTGCGGCGCACCAGTTGCGGGACCTGTACCCGGACGGCGAACTGTACGTCGACCTGCAAGGCTCCACCCTTGTGCCGGAAGATCCCGTCAATGTGCTCGACCGGCTGCTCAGAGCCCTGGGCGACCGCGGTGACCACGTCTGGAACGGCCTCGCCGAGGCGGCGGCGCGTTTCCGTACCGTCATTGCGGGCCGGAGGATGCTTCTCCTGCTGGACAACGCCGTCGACGAGGCACAGGTCCGGCCCCTGCTGCCCGGCACGGCGGAGGTCCGGGTCATCATCACCAGCCGGCGCATGCTGGCGGCACTGGACTGCGGAACGAACATCGACGTCGGGCAGGTCGGCCTGAGCCGTGGTCGTGAGATGTTGCGCCATCTGACGGACGGGCTGTGCGACAGGTTCGACGATCACGACCTCGACCGGCTGGTCACCCTGTGTGAAGGGCTGCCGCTGGCCTTGCGCATCGTGGGCGCGCGGATGGTGTCCCAGCCTCATCGGTCGAGCCGAGGGCTGGTCGCGCGGTTGTCCGACGAACGGACTCGCCTGCGGACGCTCTGCTACGGAACGCTCTCGGTCCGGTCCGCGTTCGCGGCGAGCCATCGACGGTTGACCTACGGAGCCGAGCTCTTCCGCCTCATCGGCGCGCTGCACCTGCGACGGCTCTGCCCCGGGGTGGCCGCCGCCGCGCTCGGGCAGTCCGCCGTGGACGGCGAGCGCGCCCTGGACGACCTGGCCGGCGTCAGACTCCTCGATCAGGTCGACGCACGGACGTACCACGTACCGGACCTGGTGAGGCTGTACGCCGCCGAGGTGAACGCGGGCGGCGATCCGAGGGAGCCGGTGAGGCGGATCCGTGCGGGAACACGCCCGGTTCTCACCTCGATCGAGCTGCTGGACCAGCACAGCGGCGCCCGGCCGGCGCCGTGGAAGGAGTGACCGATGCGTCTGTCCCGGATGGTGGCCGCCGGCGGCCTGTTATGCGTCGCGGCGGCCACAGCGGCTCGTCGACGGCTCGTAGTGATCACTGTGGAAGGCCACAGCATGGAGCCGACCCTGCTCGACCGCGACAGGGTGCTCGTACTGCGCCGCCCCTTGCGCCGGGTGCGGCGCGGGCAGATCGTCGTGCTCGAAAGTCCCCACCCCGAGGGGCTGTGGGCCCGCCTCCCTCCCCCGGGGCACCGGCTCCAAGGCCGCGAATGGGTGGTCAAAAGGGCGGTCGCCCTCCCGGGAGATCCGGTCCCGCCCGCGGTGGCGGCGGCGGCCGGAATCGAAGACGAAGACGCCCGGGTGCCGTCCGGTTCCCTGGTCCTCATAGGCGACGGTAAGAGGAGCGGGGATTCTCGTAAATGGGGACCGTGCCCCGGCGATCGGTTATTGGGGGTGGTGGTGGCCCGGTTGCCCCGCCGGAATTCCGCCGGACCGCCGTCGGCATTGGGCTGATCGGTGAATGTACCGAAGGTGTATTCCGGCTTCGTAGTCTCGGCGCGTGCACTACATCGATGTCGGCTGCCGCGCTCTTATCGCCCTGGTCTTCATCGTGTCGGCCACGAGTAAGCTCCGTGGCCGGGAAAGGCTGAGGGCGTTCGCCGAGTCTCTCCCGGCCCTCGTGCCCGTCAGGGCCGGGCAGGCGAGGTCGCTGGCGCCCGCTGTCGCGCTCGCCGAGCTGGCGATCGTGCCACTGGTGGTGACGCCTTTCACCGCGTCCGTGGGGTGCGTCCTCGCGTTCGCCCTTCTGGCGGGCTTCACCGTCGCGATCGCGGCCG
The DNA here is from genome assembly GCF_043197795.1 of Sphaerisporangium sp. NPDC049003. Taxonomy (NCBI): domain Bacteria; kingdom Bacillati; phylum Actinomycetota; class Actinomycetes; order Streptosporangiales; family Streptosporangiaceae; genus Sphaerisporangium; species Sphaerisporangium sp. NPDC049003. The sequence goes on along the minus strand of NZ_JBICTU010000005.1, from coordinate 321,695 downwards.
TCGTGCGCCGGGGCCGGACCGCGACGTGCCGCTGCTTCGGCCCGGCTGCCACGCCGATCGGTCGTCACCACCTGGTGCGCAACGGCCTGTTCATGGTCGCCGCGCTGGGCGGCGCGGTGCCCGCCGCCGGCCAGGCCCACCCGGGCGGGCTGGTCGTCGCCGTCGTCGCCGGGCTCGCGGCCGGATCGATCCTGATCCGCCTCGACGACCTGGTCGCACTGTACGCCGCCCCGGCCGTAGGCCGGAACAAATCCCCCTAGGAGGCGAAATGCTCATCACCGCCGTCATCGTCGTCGGCGTCCTCGTCCTGCTCGATCTCGTCCTGACGTTCGGAGTGATCCGGCGCCTGCGCGAACACACCGAACAGCTCGGCCAGGCACACCACGGCCCGACGGACCTCATCTGCGGCAAGGGGACCGAGATCGCCGGATTCGCGGCGGTCACCACCGAGGGGGAACAGGTCTCCCGCGGCCTGCTGTCGGGCGAGACCCTGGTCGGCTTCCTGTCCCCGACCTGCCAGCCCTGTGAGAAGCTGCTTCCGAGTTTCGTCGAGTACGCGGCGGCCATGCCTGGCGGGCGCGACCAGGTTCTCGTCGTCATCGCCGACGACGGCCCCGGCAAGGAGAAGGTGCCGGAGAAGGTCGCCATGGTGAGCCCGTACGCGCGCGTCGTCACCGAGGGCTACGAAGGCCCGCTCCACAAGGCCTTCGCGGTGAGCGGCTACCCCGGAGTCTGCCTGGTACGGGACGGGATCGTGGAGGTCAGCGGGTCCAGCCTCGACGCCTTCCCGGATCACGTCCGGAGATGAGCGGGTCGCGCCCGGCCTCGTCCGGCGGACCGGCGGGAAAGGAGGCGGGACCGTCCGCGACGTACAGGGCCCTGGGCGTGGCCGCCCGGCTCACCTGGCGGGCCTGCCGTGGCGCCACCGTCATGTACGTCGTGTGCAACCTGGTCCTCGCGGCCGTGCCCGTCGCCGTGGCCTGGCTGACCAAGCTCCTCCTCGACGGCCTGTCCGCCGGCGCCGCGCTCTCCTCCCTGCTGGCGATCTCCGCGGGACTGGCCGTCGCGGGAGTCGCGGTGGCGGTGGTCGGCCAGTCCGTCCAGTTCCTCCGGGGGGAGATCGGCCGCAAGGTCGGGCTGGCGGCCGAGGACGAGCTGTACCGTTCGGTCGAGCGGTTCACCGGGCTCGCCCGCTTCGAGGATCCCCCCTTCCTCGACCGGCTGCATCTGGCGCAGCAGGCGGCGAGCACGCCGGCGCTGCTGGTGGACGGAGCGCTCGGCGCGGTCAGAGGCCTGCTGACGGCGTCGGGACTGATCGTTTCGCTGGCCGTCATCAGCCCGGTGATGACGGCGGTCGTGCTCGGCACCGCCGCGCCGATGCTCGTCATGGAGTTGCACCTGTCCCGCAACAGGGCCGCGATGTTCTGGGACATCGGATCCGCCGAGCGGCGGGAGCTCTTCTACCGTCTCCTGCTGCAGGACCCGCAGGCGGCCAAGGAGATCCGCCTGTTCGGCATCGGCCCGTTCCTGCGTGCGCGGATGCTCACCGAGCGGCAGACCGCGGACGCGGCGAAACGCCGGGTCGACCTGCGGGAATCCCTGGTGCAGAGCGGCCTCGCGCTGCTGGGCGCGGCCGTCGCCGGGGGCGGTCTGGTCTGGGCGGCGATGGCCGCCCAGAAGGGGGAGCTCACGCTGGGGGACGTCTCGATGTTCATCGCCGCCGTGGCGGGAGTGCAGGCGGCGCTGACCGGCCTGCTGCAGTCCTTCGCCCAGGCGTATCAGCAGCTCCTGCTGTTCGGCCACTTCACCGCCATCCAGGACATGCCCCCGGACCTGCCGCCGGCCCTGACACCGGCGGCCCTGCCCGCGCTGAGGCGCGGGATAGAGCTGCGCGACGTCTGGTTCCGTTATGGCGAGGACCACCCGTGGGTGCTGCGCGGGGTCAGCCTGTTCATCCCCCAAGGGAGCTCCGTCGGGCTGGTCGGTGTCAACGGCGCGGGAAAGAGCACGCTGGTCAAGCTGCTGTGCCGCTTCTACGACCCGACCCGCGGCGCGATCCTCTGGGACGGGGCCGACCTGCGGGACACCGACGTGGCCGTGCTGCGACGGCGCATCAGTGCGGTGTTCCAGGACTACATGGAGTACGACCTGACCGCGGCCGAGAACATCGCGGTGGGGGACGTCGACTCACCCGCGGACGAGGACCGGCTCCGCCTGGCCGCGCGGCGTGCCGGGATCCACGACGTGCTCGAAAGGCTGCCTGGCGGGTACCACACGCTGCTGACCCGCATGATCTGGAGTCAGGCCGAGGACGGAGACCCGTCGACGGGCGTCCGCCTCTCCGGCGGCCAGTGGCAACGCCTGGCGCTGGCCAGGGCCTTCCTGCGTGACCGCCGTGACCTGATGATCCTCGACGAGCCCAGTTCGGGCCTGGACGCCGAGGCCGAGTACGAGGTGCACGCCAAGCTCCGCGTACACAGGCGCGGGGCCACCACGCTGCTGATCTCCCACCGGCTCGGTTCCATCCGGGACGCCGACGTCGTCGTCGTGCTCGCCGACGGCGTCATCGCCGAGCAGGGATCGCACGCGCGGCTCATGGCCTCCCAAGGCCCCTATGCGCGCCTGTTCGGCATGCAGTCGGCCGGTTACCGGGACGATTCCCATGCTGACGGGATAGACCCGGCGGCCGAAACGCGGACGGCCTAGCTCGCCGTATGGCAGCGAGTCGCCGCGTTGCCGTCGCGAGCGGCGGCCGGTGACCTTCCAACGCACAAAAGGGGATGAATCTCTCCCAGGTTCGGTGCGAGGCTGGGCTCGTGAGCGACACGCGAACCGTGGTCCTGGTCGAGGGAGCCAGTGACAAGTCCGCCATCGAAGCGCTGGCCGAGCGCCGTGGCCGGGACCTGGCGGCCGAAGGCATCTCCGTTGTGGCCATGGGCGGTGCCACGAATATCGGGACGCATATCGGCAGGTTCGGCCCTGCCGGTCGCGATCTCCGGCTGGCCGGTCTGTGCGACGCCGGGGAGGAAGGCGCCTTCCGGAGGGTTCTCGAGCGCGCCGGCCTTGGATCCGGTCTCGGCAGAAGCGACCTGGAGGCGCTCGGATTCTTCGTGTGCGTCGCCGACCTGGAAGACGAGCTGATCCGCGCCCTCGGCACCGCCACGGTCGAGCGCGTTGTCGATGCCGAGGGCGAGCTCAGCTCGTTTCGCACGCTCCAGAAGCAACCCGCCTGGCGCGGGAGCACCACTCACGACCAGTTGCGCCGGTTCATGGGTTCGGGCGGTGGCCGCAAGATCCGCTACGCCGGCCCGCTCGTCGCGGCACTCGATCTCGATCGCGTGCCGAGGCCTCTGGACAGGCTGCTGGCCCACCTCCTGGGCAGCCGGAGATGGTGATTTCGTCATCGCCGGGTGAGACCGGGGACGGCGGTGAACCGCCTCTGGTGATCCGTCCCCGCGCCGGTCGCCGTCAGTGGCCCGGCCCCCCGGTCCCGAGGCGCTTCGCGTCATTCTGGTGATGCGAATCGTTCTCGGCTGGCGGGCATGATCCGGCCGGGCACGATGATGTATCACACGTCAAATGCGAATGTATCCACCCCTCCTATGGTTGCTTCATGGAACTGAAGAGGGGGTGAGAATATGAAGATGCTCGGGAAGATGGCGGACCGTATGCTGACGGCATTCGTGCCCAAGGCGGGGGCCGGCGCGTGCTGCGTGGAAAGAGGTCTGTGTTACGACGAACCGGGCCCCTGCGCGTCGGGCAAAAAGCGGAAGTGCTGCTTTGACTGCAATTGCCGCCCTGTCTGTGGTGGCTGCAGCTGATCCGGTCCCGCGGTGGGTCTCCGTAATCCTGTATGGCCTCATGAGGCCATACAGGATTACTCACCGCGTCGATCTCCCCGGCCAGACGGTACGGACGCGGCGGGCCGAGCAGAACCGGCCCCCGGCCTCACCGATGGCCGCGCCCAGGACCGGTGTCACGCGGGCCCGCCCTCCATGGACCTCCTGGCCCTTTCGATGACCTCCTCCGTGGTTAGCGGACTCTTGGGATGGTGGCTCAGGCACAGAGGAGCCTGCGTCTTCTCGAACCTCGCCCCCTCGATGGCCGCGTAGAACTGCCCGGTGCTGAGCCGGCCGATGTCGGTGATGTGGCTGCCCTTGGCCTGGGCCATCTCCCTGGCGGCGTCGATCTGCGTCGGGCTGTTCAGCAGGCCGAAGAACTGGGTCGCGGAGTTCCCCGGAATCCGGTTGTGCAGCCCTCTCGGAGCCTGCGTCGCGAACACCAGCCCGAGCCCGTACTTCCGAGCCTGGGATGCCAGAGCCAGCGTGCTGTGCGTGCAGGCGGTCATCGCACCGGACGGGGCGAACGTCTGCGCCTCGTCCATGACGAACAGACCCCCCAGCGGGCGGTCCCCGGACGGATGCTTCTTGATCCAGGCGAACAGCGCCATCTGCAACTGGTTGACGAAGCTCTGCCGCTGGTCGTCTGACGGCAGTCCGACGAGACTGATCACCGAAACGCGGGCCCGCTTCCCCTCGGGCGGGGTCAACAGGATCCCCGGGTCCATGGGCGCACCGGCACCGCCGAACAGCGGATCATTCACCATCGCCGCAGTGAGGTTCTGCGCGATGTCGGCCGCGAGCTTCTCCGCGTGGAGAAGCTCGCTCACCCCCTCCGGCAGCGCGGCCAGGACGTCGATGAGGCCCCGAAGACTTGTCGGGCCCCGGTGTCCGTAGTACCGCAGCGTCTCGCGGAGCACTGCCAGTCCCTGGTGGACTTTGTTGGTGTTGCCCACGAGCTTGGCGCGGGGAGCGATGGACGCGACGGCGGCGTCCACGGCCTCGCGGAACTCGTCGGGATCATCTGACACGCCGCTGAAGTCGGGCAACGGCTGGAAGCTGAGCGGACGCCCCGCGTCGCGCAGCGGTGTCCAGACCACGACGTCGGTGTTCGCCAGGTACTCCTTCGCCTTCCCCGCGTCGCCCATGCCCCAAAGCGGCGGCTCTTCCGGCCAACCGTCCCCAAGACGAGCGAGGTCGTTGTTGGGATCGAGCACGATGGACGAGACCCCCTGGAGCGCGCACTCCTCGACCAGACGCCGGATCAGCACGGTCTTGCCCGACCCCGATCCGGCGAAGATCGCGGTGTGCTTGCGAAGCGCCTCCAACTCCACGTTGACGGCCCTGCCGCCCGTGATCGTCGTGCCGATCGTGATGGACGGCGCCCATCCCATGACCGTCTTCTTCGCCGGGGGCGGTGCCGGCGCCGATGCCTCCTGAACGCTCCCCGTGGGAACGCTCCATGCCCCACCCGCCGGTTCTTCGGCAGATGTCGAGCCGGAGGCCCCGTTCGCGGCCACTGTCGTCGGGTGCCCGGCCTCCCCCGATGGCATGGACAAGCCCGTGAGCCAGGCGACGTCCTCGGGACGTCCGGACGCAACGTCCCCGTTCTCGCCCAGGGCCTCTTTGAACAGAAGGATCTTGTTGGCAGGCTTTCGCTCCACGAGCCAGGCATGCAGGTTCGGGGGATTCTCAGCCAGTAGATCCCGCAGCGCCGCGAGTCTCCTCAGATCGTCCTCCCCGACGGGAAGGGCCCTACCACCGGCCTTCTCGAACGCCGCGACAGCCTCCTGCGTGCGAACACCGGGAGACCAATCGTCATTTCGCAGGACGAACAGCCGTCGTTGCGGCACCTCGGCGTCCAGTCCGGCCGCCACACAGGCGGTGCGCAGCCGATTGAGCGCGGCTATCGCGTTGGGAGCCGCGATCCCGCGAAAGGACCAGTGCGCCTCGTCTTCGTTGTGCTCACTCAGGCTGCGGCGGAGTCGCGCGTGCAGAGAGGGCTTCGCACTGGGCGCCGCATCCTGGTCGAACTCCCTGCCGCCCTCGCCCTGCCCGGCGATCCAGGCGGCGAGCCCCGCGGACAGGAGTTTCGGCATCTCGGCGTCCTCGGTCGTGAAGTCGAGGGCCAGCTTGCCGTCCGCGTTCTTCACCAGTTCCGCGAATCGGAGGTCCAGTGCGGACAAATCGGGCAGAGGTGACACCGGTCCGTCCGGGAGAGGGATTTCGTCACCCGTCACGATCGGGTCGGCCAGGCACTCCAGCTCTTTGACCACACCACTCAGCAGGCAGCTCTGGATGTGGCTGTCGATCTTTTTGAGGAGTTCCCGCGGGTTGAAGTCGGGGGCTTCATCGAACGCGGACGGTTTCACCGGCCAGGTTGGATAGGGAGGGCGGAAACCGATCTTACGGAACCGCGCGGTGAACCTCTTCTCAATCAGGTCGTGGCCGATCTTGGCATCGGGGATCGCCATGAGCGGCACCGTCTCCCGGAACCGGTCCTGGACCGTGTCGGTCGCGATCTCCTTGATGAAGATCCAGGTCGGCGGGATGCACGAGACCATGATGAGCGTGCGGTGGGTGTACTCCCGCAGGGCCATCAGGCCCCCGGCGACCTGCTCGATAACAAGCGCCTCGCGCCAGCCTTGGGCTGTCTCCCTGTTCCTGCTGTTGATGGACGCCTGCGCGATGAGGACGTCGATCTGGTCGACGGCGATCACGGACGGCCCGGTGAAGGCGAGGAGCCGGGAAATGTCCCGGACGATCTCCTGCGGCGTTTTGCGGGTCTGCCGCATTCCCCATTTGGCGCGCTCACCCGGTTCCTCTTCGGAGTTCGAAGACAGGTACGTGAGTCCGACATCCTGCGCCCGCCAGTCTTCGGAGGCACACAGGACCAGTGCGCGAGCGGTGTCTTGGACGTCACCGCCCACGCGCGGGTCGAAGCGGCGCAACGCGTCCACGAAGGCGTCCAAGGCCTCTCTCGAAAGCGGCGCCTTCCCGATCAACTCCCGCCGGGAAAGCCGTTGCACGCCCACCAGCGAGGACAGGCGCCGCAGAAACATCCTGAGCTGGCTCTCACCGTCGACCTCGCGCGCCAGGCTGTCCTGCACCGAGACCACGACGCTTTCCCAGAAGTCCTTGGCGTCAAGCAGGCCCACCAGGAAGAAGTAGCCGCCTTCCTGCTGCACCTTCTCCCTCACCCAGCCGAGCAGGTGCGTCTTGCCGGTTCCGCGTCCCCCCTGGACGGCCACTCCGATGGGGCTCGCGTGTACGCTGTCGCCGGCCTCCGCCAATCCGTCGAGAATCGCCTGCACTGTGCTGCGGTGCAGGCCGTCGACATGGAATTCCGAGGGATGCCACACGTCACCCGGACCCTCGACCCAGTTGAATCTGAGCGCCTCCAGGGCACGCCGCTCGTCGCCCGTCATCATGCCCCAATCCAGAGCGCGTGCTTCGCCTGATCGCCGATGGTCACCGCCGCCTCGCGGTCCTCCTGGGTCAGGGTCTTCTGGTTGGACTCGGGGATGAGAGTCACGTCGGGCATCCGGTTCATCAACCTGAGCGTTTGATCGACGGCTGCTCTCGGCAAGTCGGAGATGAGCGCACGGATCTCGGTGAGCCCGATCCAGGTGCCCGGCTTCTCGGCCAGCTGGGTGTAGGCGGCACGGATACGCGCCTCGACGGCCGAATCGGGTGAAGGCCGGCCGGACGGCACAGGGAAGGCCGCCGGGGGCGAATCGTCGAGCGACGAGGATTCGCTCGACGACGCGAAGATGTCGGCGAGCCTGCGGTCGGTGCGATCCATGAATGCCTGCAGGCCGACCAGCAGCGCGTAAAGTGCAGAACCGGCCGAACCTGTAGTCCTGACGATGCCGCCGCGAAGCTCTTCACTCAAACGCGCCCAGCCAGCGTCGGTCAGTACGTGAAAGAACGTCCGACCCTGCTTCCAGCTTTCGACCAGCTTCAGGTCGTTCAGCTTGAGACGGGTCTTGCCGGTAATCGTCAGGCCGTAGCGCTCGCTGAGATCCAGATTCGAGACCTCTCCTGCCTCGCACATCAGTACCAGCAAGGCGGCGGTTTCGGACGGCTTTAATTTTTCTTCAGACATGTCCTGATCCTTCGAATGTTGGGGAGCGGCGGCCGTGGAGGAAACGCCTCAGCTGGCCGACGACGGCTTCTGTGTCGGTTAAGACCTGGTTATTCGTGAAGCGCAGGACGGCGTAGCCGTCGAGCTGGAGTTGCACGTCGCGGTTCCGGTCCGTCTCGAACTTGAGCGAGGCGCGATGCTCATGGCCGTCGATCTCGACCACGCACCGCTCCTCCTGCCACAGCAGGTCGACCCGGATGGGGTTGGCGAGGGCGTGTGACTGGTAGGTCTGGTTCCAGGCCCGTCCGCGCGCCCACGAGCACGACGCGAGCGCCGCCTCAAGGGCCCGCTCCGCCTTGCTGGCCGGATGCGGCATTCCCGCGACGGCCGGGTACCTGAGCGGACCGCCACCCTCCGGCAGCGGCGGCGCCTCCCGGCCGAGGCCGTCCACCTCACCGGGCACGCGTAGGGTCATCGCCCCCACGCGGTCGACGGCGGCCAGCGGCGGGCCGGTCAGCCAGACGCCGAAGCCGCCCCGGTCGGCCAGCCACTCGCACCCGGCGACGAGCACCTCTTCCTCGAAAGGCGTGAGGTCCTCGGGGACCTGCATGAGGATCGCGGCCTCACGCCGGCCGAAGCTGGACGCGAGCACCCGCGCGAGACCGGAGGCCCGCACCTCGGCACCGAACCGGGTGGCCTGAGGACCGGAACGGGTGGCTCCGAGCGGCGTGCCCCTCAAGGACAGTTCGGCCAGGTCGGCGAGGAACGGGCCGAAGTGGTGGCTGGTGGAGGCCATTCGCATGGCGAGGGCACGTGCGGCGCGCACCCCCGCGCCGCCCGGGCCGTCGATGGCCTCCGCGCCCGGGAGCCAGGACGGGAACAGTTCGACGGCGGCCTTCTCGAGTTCGCGCAGGGCCGTGGAGACCATTTCGGCCACGGAACGTGCCGCGTCCGGGAAGTACGTGAGAATCGCCGGCGCGCCGTCAGGGGGCGGTTCGGCCGACAATGCAGTGGTGTCGGCATTCAGCCCTGAAAGTCGCACCACGCGACCTATCGGCAGGTCCACCCACGACAGCGCCACGCTTTTCCCTCGGATTCCGGCCGTTCCCCGCTGGATTGCCGAGGTTATATTAAAAGGTCACCATGCGCACCACATTGCCCAAGACTCGTTAATTTGCACTGCTTTCACCAGCGCAAGCGCCGCAGACGCCCAGATCCGCTAATCGGTTTACCTGCCACGCGAACCGATACACCAGGTAAGCAAGAAAGGGATGGATACCGGAAAGCGGTGACGGTCCGTGTCCCTAAGGTCCGTGTCCCTAATCAGGGGGAATACAAGAAGGGCCGGGTACGGCGATGCCGTACCCGGCCCCCAGGCCGATGCCGTACCCGGCCCCCAAGGCCGATGGCGTCAGCCCAGCGTGCAGGCCGATCCGTTGAGCGTGTACGCGGTCGGCGAGGCGTCGCTCGCGGCCCAGGTGCCCTGGAAGCCGAACGAGGTGTTGCCCCCGGGCGGGATCGACCCGTTGTGCGCGACGTTCTTGGCGGTCACGGCGGCGCCGCTCTGCGTCACGGTGGCGTTCCAGGCGCTGGTCACCCTCTGGTCGCCCGGGAACGAGAAGGCGAGGGTCCATCCGTTCACCGCGCTCGTGCCGGTGTTGGTGACGGTCACGTTGGCCGTGAACCCACCCGCCCACTCGTTCTTGACGTACGCGACCTTGCAGGCCCCGCCGCCTCCGCCGCCCCCGGAGGTGGTCACCGTGACGGTGTTGGAGGCAGGCGAGGTGTTGCCGGCGGCGTCGCGGGCCCGTACCGAGAAGGAGTACGACGTCGAGGCCGAGAGCCCTGTGGCGTTGTAGGACGTGCCGCTCGCCGTGCCGACCACCGTGCTGCCCCGGTAGACGTCGTACCCGGTCACGCCCACGTTGTCGGTGGATGGGCTCCACGACAGGCTCACGCCGCTGGAGGTGACGTTGGAGGCCGTCAGGTTCGAGGGAGCGCTGGGAGCGGTCGTGTCCCCGCCGCCTGAGCCGCCGATGCTGTACGAGAAGCTGTTCACGGCGAGGCCGGTGCCGCCGACCCAGGGCTCGAACCCGGCCTGCACGCTGGTGACGTACCACGAGCTCTGGGCGTACCCCCGGCTCAGCATGTCGTTGTAGAACGCGCTGACGGGGAAGCTGATCGAGCTGGTCGGCGAGGTGCGCACGTACGAGACGACGTTCCAGCCGCTGTTGCCGTACCACACGTCCCACGTGCCGCCCGCGAGGTTCACGGTGGCGACCCGGGAGCCGACCGGCTGGACCGACCCGGTGTGGTTGAGCCAGACCATCAGCTCGGCGCCGGTGTTCTGCCCGTCGGTGCGGGCCGTCGGGTCGAACCAGATGTCGTACGACGCGTCGTACACGCCCGCCGACGACGGGTAGGTCATGCTGACGCTGGTCTGGATGCCGGCGAACCTGCTGTCCGACACGCGCAGCGGCAGCCCGCTCCCGGTGGTGCAGTTCGCGTAGTGGCATCCGGCGTAGACCGCGGGATAGGAGCCCGGGGCGCCGTTCTGCGGCTTGTTGTGGCTCGCCTGGGTGACGGTGAACCCGGTCGAGGTGACGTTGATGCACTGCTGGGTGTCGTCGCCCCAGTTGTTGTTGATGACCGCGTACTTGCCGCCCGCGATGGTGGTCGCCCCGTACTTCTCGCAGATCACGGTGTCCGCCCTGGCCGGGCCGGTGACCACCACCAAAAGGAGGATCGAGCCCACGGCGGCGAGGACGGCCGTCAGGGCTCGCAGTGCTCGACGTTTCATCTTGACTCCGGGGGATGAGGTGGTGGGAGCGCTCCCATTCCCTCGTGACATTAGGACGGGCTCACGCCCCCGCGACAGCGGCCGTGAGGGGAACCCGTACTCGCCACCGTCTGACCAGGCGTTACACGCCTTTTCAGGGTGAAACTTTCACCCCTGGACGCGGAGGTCGCCCGGCCTCGGCCACGGCGGCCCTCGCGACGTTGCCGGGCATCCCGCCGAAGATGAACCCGTGGAAGGGATAGACGCCCCACCAGTACAGGTGGCCGAGCAGGCCTCGCGGGTGGAAGATCGCCCGCTGGCCGTACAGGGTCCTGCCGTCCTGCCGCGCGCAGGTCATCTCCAGCCAGGCGAGCCCGGGCAGCCGCATCTCGGCGCGCAGCCGGAGCAGGTGGCCCGGCTCGATCTCCTCCACCCGCCAGAAGTCGAGCGCGTCGCCGACCCGGAGCCTGTAGGGGTCGCGCCTGCCCCTGCGCAGCCCGACCCCGCCGACCGCGCGGTCGAACAGGCCCCGGATCCGCCAGGCGAGCGGGAGGGAGTACCACCCGGTGTCGCCCCCGATGCTCTCGATCACCCGCCAGAGCGCCTCCGGTGGAGCGTCGACCACCTCGCTGCGCTCGTCGACGTACAGGCTCCCGCCCGCCCAGTCGGGGTCGGTGGGCAGCGGGTCGCTCGGCGCGCCGGGCGTCGAGGCCGACGACCAGCGCGTGGCCACGTCGGCCTCCTTGATGCGCAGCAGGGCCAGCCGCACCGCCTCGCGGAACCCGATCAGCCCCTGGGGAGGATCCTGGATGTACCGGGCGATGTCATGCTCCCGGCAGACCGCCTCGTTGCGCAGCGACTCCACCAGCGGCCGTGCCACCCCGGCCGGGACGGGCGTGACCAGGCCCACCCAGTGGCTGGACAGGCTGGGCGTGAGCAGCGGCACGGGGATGATGAGGCGGGGAGGCAGCCCGGCCACGGCGGCGTAGCCCTGCATCATCTCGGCGTAGGTCAGGACGTCGGGCCCGCCGATGTCGAATCCCCGGCTCGTCCCCTCCGGGAGGTCCACCGCCCTCACGAGGTAGCGGAGCACGTCCCTGATCGCGATGGGCTGGGTGCGCGTGCGCACCCAGCGTGGCGTCGTCATGACCGGGAGCCGCTCGGTGAGGTACCGCAGCATCTCGAAGGAGACCGACCCCGATCCGATGATCACCGACGCCCTGAACGCCACCGTCGGCACCCCGGAGCCGAGGAGGATCCGCTCCACCTCCGCACGCGAGCTCATGTGGGGCGAGGGCCGCTCCGCGGGGGTCAGGCCGCCGAGGTAGACGATGCGGCGCACCCCGGCGTCCCTGGCCGCCTCGGCGAACGTCGAGGCGGCCCGCCGGTCACGCTCGGCGAAGTCGCGGCCGGCGGCCATGGTGTGGATCAGGTAGTAGGCGACGTCGACCCCTTCGAGCGCCGCACGCGTCTCCCGCTCCCGGGTCGCGTCCGCCACGGCGACCTCCACCCGGTCGCTCCACGTCTGACCGCGCAGGCGGTCGGCCGATCTGACCATGCACCGCACGGCATGACCGGCGTCCAGCAACTCGGGCACCAGCCTCCCGCCGATGTAGCCGGTCGCGCCGGTCACCAGACACCGGGTCATCTGACCACCCCCCGCAGTTCGCCTTCGTACAAGGAGCCCTACCCGGTCGCGCCCGTCCCGCCCCGCGGCCGGTTCGCCGACGGCGTGGCCCGGGAGCCGGATTAGCTGGGCGCGTTGGGGTAGGCCACCCGGAGCACACGTCGATTCGGAGGGTGAACCGATGCTTTACGGCAAAGAGCACGTGGACAGATATCGCGCGACCGACGGCCAGGAGGGTCACGACTGGAACGGCACGACCGTCCTGTTGCTGACCACCACGGGGCGCAACAGCGGGCAGAAGCACACGAACCCACTGATCTACCAGAAGCACGGTGACGACTACGTCATCGTGGCGTCCAAGGGCGGCGACCCGAAGTCACCCGACTGGTACCGCAATCTTGAGGCGAACCCGGACGTCGAGGTCCAGGTCGAGGGCGACAGGTTCCGCGCCCGTGCCCGCACGGCGACGCCGCAGGAGAAGCCCGAGGTCTGGCGGCTGATGACGGCCACCTGGCCCCAGTACGACGAGTACCAGACCAAGACCGACCGCGAGATCCCGGTCGTGATCCTCGAACGCGCCGGGAGCTGAGCGACACCGACGGACGCTGATCACGCTCGCGCGCCAGGCCTGGCAGCGGTCAGCCCTGGCGCGCCACGCTCCCCCGTACGGCCGGCCTCCCCGTCTCCGGCGGCCGGTGGCCCTCTTGGCGCGAAGTTTGCGAAGATACCTGCGGAAGCGATGTCCGGGCCGTCCGGCCGGCAGGGACTCCGGCGCGCGTGCGCGCCGTCAGGGAGGCAGGGGTGGGCACCGAAAACCGGAAGGCCGAGATCATGGTCGCCGAGGCCCAGAAGGCGTTCTGGGTCATGGTGGGGTTCCTCGCCTTCATCTGGCTCGTGCAGATCGCCAACTGGGCCACCGGCTACTCCCTCAGCCAGTCCTTCGGCATCGCCGCCCGCGAGCCGTCGCGGCTGCCCGACATCGTCTCGGCGCCCTTCCTGCACTGGAGCTGGGCGCACATCGAGGGCAACTCCGGGCCGCTGTTCGTCTTCGGCTTCCTCGCGGCCTACCGGGGGGTGATGAAGTTCCTCGGCGTCACCGCGCTGATCGCCGTGGCGAGCGGCCTCGGCGTGTGGTTCGTCGCAAGCCCCCTCACCGTCACGGCGGGTGCGAGCGGCGTGGTCTTCGGCTACTTCGGCTACATCCTGGTACGCGGGATCTTCGACCGGCACCGCATAGACATCGTCGTGGGCCTGGTCATGGCGCTGTGCTTCGCCTACCAGTTCACCGGGCTGCTGCCGAGCGACGAGTTCAGCTGGCAGGGGCACCTGTTCGGCTTCGTCGGCGGCATCCTCGGCGGCTGGCTGTTCCGCGACCGGCGTCCGCGCGCCGCGGCGGCCACGCAGGGCGCCCCCGCCGCCGGGGCCGTGGGCGGCTTCCCCGCCAAGGGCCTGGAGAGGCCGCCCGCCACCAGCGGCGATCCCTCCCGGGCCGCCCTGATGAAGGAGCTCGACGACCTCGGCCTGTGAGGGCCGGCACGAACGCCGCGCGAGGCGTACGCGGGCCTCGGACCGCGAGCCTTCCCCCCTGGGCGCCGGGCACGTCCGAAACGTACAAGAGCTCAGGCCGGGCCGGTGCCAGAGTGGGGGCATGCGTCAGAGACTCGACCTCATCACGCTCGGGGTGCCCGACCTCGGCAGTGTCAGGACCTTCTACCTCGACGGCCTCGGCTGGGAGCCCGCCCTGGAAGTGCCCGGAGAGATCATCTTCCTGCAGGTCGGCCACGGGCTGCTGCTGGGGCTCTTCGGGGCGGCCGACCTGGACGCCGACGTCGGCTCCGGTGAGACCGCGGGCCGCGCCGCCCCCTTCACCCTCGCGCACAACGTGGACGACGAGGAGGAGGTGAGAGCGGTGATGGAGCAGGCGAGAAGGGCAGGGGCGACGATCCTGAAGGAGCCGCAGAGAGCCGACTTCGGCGGGTTCCATGGATACTTCGCCGACCCCGCCGGGTTCCGGTGGGAGGTCTGCTTCAACCCGGGCTGGAGCGTCGCTCCCGATGGGAAGGTCACTATCGTCCCCGTGTGACCGTCCTCATCGATCCGGCGGACCGGCCAGGGCCGCGTGGCCCGCTCGTCCCCCGGTGAAGGCGAGATCAGCCAGCTCGGCCCGTACGTTCGCGCGGGCCGCGGACTCCCACAGGTCGCGTGCCATCGGCGTGCGGTAAAGCGTGGGCATCGCGAGGAGGCTCTCCAGCACCTGTGAGCGGCCGGCCCGGAAGGCCTCGTCGGGCACGTGCCGGTACTCCTCCCGCACGGCGCGGGCATAGGCGTCGTACCCGGGCCCGGCGAGCACGGCGAGGTCGGCGTCGCACAGCACTTCGCCGTCGCGGTCGCCGGGCGCCGGGTCGTGGGTGGCCGTCAGCCGTACGAGCCTGGCCACCTCACCGACCAGCGCGGCGCCACTCCCTGAAGGCCGTGGAGACCGCGCCGGCCCGGAAGGCGCTCCCGGCAGCGGCAGGAGGCGGGGAAGGCGGGACTGCGCGAGCTGGGCGCTGCGCTCCTCGTCGCGGCCGGGCCTGCCGTCGTACACCGCGTCGTGGAACCAGGCGGCCAGCCGCACCGCCACGGGGTCGGCGGCGAGCACCGCGATCGGCTCGATCGCCGTGAGCACGCCCCGCAGGTGGTCGAGCGTGTGATAGCGCCGGTGCGGCTCGGCCCACCGGGCGATCAGCTCCGCCCCGACGGCCAGAGCCGCCGGGGACCCGCCCGCGAGCACCGACCACTCGTCCGCTAGATCACGCATCCCCCAATCGTCCCATGCGTACGCCCGCCCGAGGGCTCCCGTCCGGGCGAGGACGCCCAAGGCCCGACGGTGACCGGGAAGTCCTGGGAAGGCGGTCAGTCGGCGATGTAGGAGATCGAGCGCACCTCGTAGCCGCGCGCCGCGCTGCCACGGGTGTGCATGAACATGGCGCCGCCCTCGTAGGAGTAGGCGCAGGACTTCCCTCCCTTTTCTGGGTCGCAGCCCTGGAAGACGTAGCCGGGCCCGCCGAACCTGGTGCGGAACAGCGTCTTCACCGCGCCCGTGGAGGCGATCTCCCAGCCCCGGTTCCTGTCCCCCGCCTTCCACGCGCCGTACAGGTACTTCGCGGCCCTGTCGGCGGTGGTGAGGTGCCGTGACTCGTACACCTTGGCGACCGTGCCGCCCGAGACGATCATCCGGATGCCGTTCAGCGCGCCGGGCACGCGGACGCTGGTGTGGACGAACCGGCACGTGGTGCCGGCGCAGCCGTCGAACCGGTCAGGCGCCCGGTAGGCGTACGCGAACAGCGTCTTCACCGCCGCGGGGCTCGCCACGGCGGCCGCCGCGGTCCTGTCGCCCTTCAGCCAGGCCTTGAACAGCCTCTTCGCGACGCTCGCCGGGGCCGGCACCGCCTCCCGCGCCTTCACGGCCGTACCCGCCCGCGCCGCCGTGCGCGCCTCGGCGGGCACGGGGAGAACGAGCACTCCCGCCGCCGCCAAGACCACGGCCGCCTTCGATCCACGCATCG
This sequence comes from Sphaerisporangium sp. NPDC049003, assembly GCF_043197795.1. NCBI lineage: Bacteria > Bacillati > Actinomycetota > Actinomycetes > Streptosporangiales > Streptosporangiaceae > Sphaerisporangium > Sphaerisporangium sp. NPDC049003. Next base: position 305,815 of record NZ_JBICTU010000005.1, on the reverse strand, counting down.
CCACTCCCTCTCCCCCGGAGCCTGTCCGGCTCCCGCAGGAAGACGCGGGAGCCGGCACCGGGGTTCACAAGATTCACCAGGCGACGATCTCCGGGCCTCCGGCGGCCCGCTCGTGATCGAGGGCTCCGCCACGCCGGGGTGAGGAAGCTTTCCGGGGGGTCGCGTAACCGGGCCGTGGAGAATCTTGGACCGACCATGGCGCGGCTTTCGGCAGTATTGACGGTGTGACCCTCCTCGAGCACCTTCCCCAGGACACCGGCCCCGACGCCCTCTTCGAGGCCTTCGCGGAATGGAACTCCCAGCGCGGGCTCACGCTGTACCCCGCGCAGGAGGAGGCGCTCATCGAGATCCTCTCCGGCAACAACGTGATCCTTTCCACGCCGACGGGGTCCGGCAAGAGCCTGGTCGCGGCGGGCGCCCACTTCGCCGCGCTGGCCGCCGGCGAGCGCACCTTCTACACCGCGCCCATCAAGGCCCTGGTGTCGGAGAAGTTCTTCGACCTGTGCGCCGTCTTCGGCACCGAGAACGTCGGCATGATGACCGGCGACGCCGCCGTCAACGCCTCGGCGCCCATCATCTGCTGCACGGCGGAGATCCTCGCCAACATCGCCCTGCGCGACGGCAAGGACGCCGACATCGGCCAGGTCGTGATGGACGAGTTCCACTTCTACGCCGAGCCCGACCGGGGCTGGGCCTGGCAGGTGCCGCTGCTGGAGCTGCCGCAGGTGCAGTTCGTCCTGATGTCGGCGACGCTCGGCGACATGACGCGGTTCGAGACCGACCTGACGCGGCGCACGGGGCGCGAGACGGCGGTGGTGCGCTCGGCGACGCGCCCGGTCCCGCTCTTCTACAGCTACCGCACGACCCCGCTGCACGAGACGCTGGAGGAGCTCCTCTCCACCCAGTCGGCGCCGGTCTACGTGGTCCACTTCACGCAGGCGTCGGCCATGGAGCGGGCCCAGGCCCTGATGAGCGTGAACATGTCGACCAAGGCCGAGAAGGAGGCGATCGCCTCCCTCATCGGCGGTTTCCGCTTCACGACCAAGTTCGGACGGGCGCTGTCCCGGCTCGTACGGCACGGCATCGGCGTCCACCACGCGGGGATGCTGCCGAAGTACCGGCGGCTCGTGGAGCGCCTCGCCCAGGCCGGGCTCCTGAAGGTGATCTGCGGCACCGACACCCTCGGCGTCGGCGTCAACGTGCCGATCCGCACGGTGCTGTTCACCGCGCTCAGCAAGTACGACGGCAACCGGGTGCGCCTGCTGCGCGCCCGGGAGTTCCACCAGATCGCCGGGCGCGCGGGCCGGGCCGGCTTCGACACCCTCGGCTACGTCGTCTGCCAGGCCCCCGACCACGTCGTGGAGAACGAGAAGGCCCTGGCCAAGGCCGGGGACGACCCCAAGAAGCGGCGCAGGGTCGTGCGCAAGAAGGCCCCCGAGGGCTTCGTGAGCTGGGGCGAGGAGACCTTCGAGCGCCTCCAGAAGGCCGAGCCCGAGCCGCTGAGCTCGCGGTTCAAGGTCAGCAACGCCATGCTCCTGGCCGTCATCAACCGCCCCGGCGACTGCTTCGCGGCGATGAAGAGCCTGCTCACCGACAACCACGACGAGCGCAGGGCCCAGCGCCGGCACATCAGCCACGCGATCGCGATCTACCGCTCGCTGCTGGCCGGCGGGGTCGTCGAGAAGCTGAGCGAGCCCGACGAGTACGGCCGCATGGCGCGCCTCACCGTCGACCTCCAGCAGGACTTCGCGCTCAACCAGGCGCTGTCGACGTTCGCCCTGGCGGCCTTCGACCTGCTGGACGCCGAGTCGGTGACCTACCCGCTGGACATCGTCTCGATCGTCGAGTCGACGCTCGACGACCCCCGCCAGATCCTGCACTCCCAGCTGAACAAGGCGCGCGGCGAGGCCGTGGCGCAGATGAAGGCCGACGGCATCGAGTACGAGGAGCGCATGGAGCTCCTCACCGAGATCACCTATCCCATGCCGCTCCAGGAGCTGCTGTTCGGCGCGTACGAGACCTACAGGCGCGGGCACCCGTGGGTGGGCGACTACGCCGTCAGTCCCAAGTCGGTCGTGCGCGAGATGTACGAGCGTGCGATGACGTTCACCGAGTACGTGCAGTTCTACGAGCTGGCGAGGTCCGAGGGCACGGTGCTGCGCTACCTCGCCGACGCCTACCGCACGCTGAGCCGCACGGTGCCCGACCACATGAAGACCGAGGACCTTCAGGATCTCATCGAGTGGCTCGGCGAGCTGGTGCGCCAGGTCGACTCCAGCCTGCTGGACGAGTGGGAGCAGTTGCAGAACCCCGCCGACGAGCTGGAGCGGCCCAGCCTGGAGGAGAACACCAGGCCGGTCACCGGCAACCGGCGGGCCTTCCGGGTCCTGGTGCGCAACGCCATGTTCCGCATGGTCGAGCTGGCTGCGCTGGAGCGGTACGACGAGCTGCGCGAGCTGGCCGACATCGACTGGGAGAGCGCGCTCGACGCGTACTTCGAGGAGCACGACGAGATCCGCACCGGCCCGGACGCGCGCGGTCCCGCCCTGCTGCTCATCGAGGAGGAGAAGGAGCTCTGGCGGGTCCGGCAGGTGCTCCACGACCCGGCGGAGGACCACGACTGGGGCATCAGCGCCCAGGTCGACCTCGCCGCCTCCGACGAGGAGGGCCGCGCCGTGGTCCACGTCATCGGCGTCGACCGCCTCTGACCCCTGCCCAGGTGAGGGCTCAGCCGCCGGAGGAGTCGAGCTCGGCGTCGCCGGGGACGGCGACGTCCCAGGGGTCGTCGAGCCAGCCGGCGGGCAGGTGGACCCGCTCGCGGGCGTTGGACTTGCCGCGCGGCCCGTCGGCGGCGTCCCCGGGCCACGGCTGGTCACCTGGCAGCAGGGCCAGGCGCTCGCCCACCTCGGCCAGTGAGCGGGCGGTGGCGAGCTCGCGGCGCGGTTCCGCGCCGACGGTGAAGCCCTTGAGATACCAGCCGATGTGCTTGCGGAAGTCCAGGACGCCGTGGGTCTCGCTGCCGTAGAACTCCACGAGCAGCCCGGCGTGCCGCCTCATGGTCGCGGCCACCTCGCCCAGCGTCGGCCGTACGCGCTCCTGCCCGCCCTCGAAGGCGCTGTCGAGGTCGCGGAAGAGCCAGGGACGGCCGAGGCACCCCCGGCCCACCACGACCCCGTCACAGCCGGTGCGCTCCATCATGCGCAGCGCGTCGCCGGCGCTCCAGATGTCGCCGTTGCCCAGCACGGGGATCTCGGGGACCGCGTCCTTCAGGCGGGCGATCGCCTCCCAGTCGGCCGTGCCGCCGTAGTGCTGCACCGCCGTGCGGCCGTGCAGGGCGATGGCGCTCAGGCCCTCCTCGACGGCGATGCGGCCCGCGTCGAGGTAGGTCAGGTGATCGTCGTCGATGCCCTTGCGCATCTTCATCGTGACCGGGAGCGTGCCCGCGTTCGCCACGGCCTCGCGCAGGATGCGCCGGAGCAGGTCGCGCTTGTACGGCAGCGCCGACCCGCCGCCCCGCCTGGTGACCTTGGGCACCGGGCAGCCGAAGTTGAGGTCGACGTGGTCGGCCAGGCCCTCCTCGGCGATGATCCGGACGGCCCTGCCCACGATGGCGGGGTCGACGCCGTAGAGCTGGATGCTCCTGGGCCGCTCCCCCGGCTCGAAACGGATCATCGCGAACGTCTTGGGGTTGCGCTCGACCAGGGCCCTAGTCGTGATCATCTCGGAGACGTACAGGCCACCGCCCTGCTCGCGGCAGAGCGCGCGGAACGGGGCGTTGGTCACTCCCGCCATCGGCGCGAGGACCACCGGGGGCCAGACCTCGATCGCACCTATCTTCACCTGCCCATTTGTACCCCACCTCGAAGGAGGAGTGGTGAATCGCCTGGTCCGGCCCCCTGCCGCTTGGACCGGAGGGAGCACGGACGGATAGATTGGGGGGCAGGTGCCGTCGCACGTGACACCGGAGGCCGCTGGATGCTCCTGAGACTGCGTATCTCACTGTCCGACCGCCCGGGAACCCTGGGCCAGGTGACACGCGTCCTCGGGATCGCGGGTGCCGACATCATCCAGCTCGTCGTCCTGGAGCGCGGCGAGGGCCGGGCCGTGGACGACCTCACGGTCTACTGGCCCGACTCGGCCCCCCGCGACACACTCGTCCAGGGGCTCGAAAGCGTTCCCGACATCATCGTCGAAGGGGTGTGGGGCACCCGTGAGGCCCCGGGCACCTATCCCGAGCTGGAGATCCTCAAGTACATCACCACGGCCGGAGACCGGGCCCTGGCCACGCTGATCGACTCCATGCCCGTGCTGTTCAGCGCCGACTGGGCCGCCGCCGCCACCGAGAGGACCCCGAGGACCGTCGTCCACTCCAGCTGGCGTGCGCCGGACGACGTGCCGTTCCCCTCCATCACGCCGCCCCGGCCCGAGGCGCACACCCTGCCCTCCGGCCTTCACATCGTCGCGGCGCCCCTGCCGCCGCTCGCGCTCACGTTCCTGCTGGCCAGGGCCGACGGGCCGCCCTTCCACCGCATCGAGGTCCACCGGCTCACCCGGATCCTGGAGATCTTCCTGACCCTCCCGGCCGTCGAGCGCAGCGTGGCCCGCAACTTCCGCGGATCGGCCGCCGGTTAGGCACAGGCGCGGAAAACCCGCTAGAGTTCCGTGACGTCGCCGCGGGTGGGAAACCGCCCCGCGGAAGGCACGCGGACGTGGCTCAGCTGGTAGAGCATCACCTTGCCAAGGTGAGGGTCGCGGGTTCGAATCCCGTCGTCCGCTCGGAGAGGTCTCCACTCAGAGGCCTCGCCCTGGTGGAGTGGCCGAGAGGCGAGGCAGCGGCCTGCAAAGCCGCGTACACGGGTTCAAATCCCGTCTCCACCTCTGCGTGACGATCAAGCAAGGGCGATTAGCTCAGTGGGAGAGCGCTACCTTGACACGGTAGAGGCCACTGGTTCAATCCCAGTATCGCCCACCCCCGATTCCCCAGGTCGCCGACCTGGGGAATCCCTTTTTACCAGCGTCTTTCAGGGCAGGCGGCCGACGTGCGCGAGGGCCTGCTTCAGCAGGACGTCCTGCCCGCCGATCATCTCCTGCAGCACCTGCGGTGACGCGGCCTCCTGCGGCGTGAACCAGACGAGGTCGAGGGCGTCCTGCCGGGGGCGGCAGTCTCCCGCGACCGGCACCACGTAGGCGAGGGACACCGCGTGCTGCCGGGGATCGTGGTACGGCGTGACGCCCGGCTCCGGGAAGTACTCGGCGACGGTGAACGGCTGCGGAGAGATCGGGACGCGAGGCAGCGCCACCGGGCCGAGATCCTTCTCCAGGTGGCGCATGAGCGCGTCACGGACCCGCTCCTGGTACAGCACGCGGCCGGACACCAGAGCACGGCTGACCGTCCCGTCCGCTCCGATGCGCAGCAGCAGGCCGACATGCGTCACCGCTCCGGTGTCGTCGACGCGCACCGGCACGGCGTCGACGTAGAGGATCGGCATCCGGGAACGCGCCGACTCCAGCTCCCCAGGATCAAGCCAGCCGGGCATTGTTTCGGTCATTTCGGTCACCAGCCGATCGTACTTCGCTGCCGGTCCGGTGGTGTCACGGTCTCCCCTCGCACTCCGGCAGCCGGGCGCAGGCGACGAAGTGGTCAGGTTCCTCCTCAAAGAGGCCGCCCGAGGCCCCGCTGTCGTGGTACGGGCAGGACTCGACCGGCTCGGCGTCCTGCCAGGGCTCCCGCAGCCGGGGCACGGCCGCGAGCAGCTGCCGGGTGTAGGGGTGCAGCGGCCGGCCGAACACCTTCCCGGTCAGGCCCATCTCGACCACCGCGCCGCGCCGCAGCACCACCGTGCGCTCGGCCAGGTACGTGCCGAGCGACAGGTCGTGGGTGATGTACAGCACGCCCAGCCCGCGCGCCTTCAGCTCGGCCAGCAGGTTCAGCACGTCGATGCGCGTCGAGGCGTCCAGCATGCTGGTGATCTCGTCGGCCACCAGCAGCTTGATGTCCAGCAGCAGCGCCCGCGCGATGAGCAGCCGCTGGAGCTGGCCGCCGCTGAGCTGGTGGGGGAACTTCCCGAGGATCTGGTCAGGGGTGAGCCGCACATCCTCCAGCGAGGAACGAACGCGGCCCGCCCACTCGGCCTCGGGCACGCCCGGGAAGTACACCTCCTTGATCATCCGGAAGACCCGGTCGGCCTTGAAGACGGGGTTGAACGTGCTGAAGGGGTCCTGGAAGACGCCCTGGACGTCGCGGTAGTACGCCTTGCCCGGCCTGACGGGGGCGCCGTCCAGGGTGATCGAGCCGCTGGTGGCGGGGGTCAGGCCGAGGATCATCCGGCCGAGCGTGCTCTTGCCGCTGCCGCTCTCGCCGATGAGCGAGACGACCTCGCCGGGCCGCACCTCGAAGCTCACGCCGCCCACGGCCGTCAGGGATCCGCCGCCGAAGGCCCCGACCTTGAAGACCTTCGTGACGTTGTCGAGTCTCAGCATCATGCCTTCCAGCAGGCGACGACGTGGTTGGGCTCGATCTCCACCGCCGGGGGCTCCTCGGCGCACCGGTCGAAGGCCAGCGGGCACCGCTCCCTGAACCGGCAGCCGGTGGGCGGGTCGAGCAGGGACGGGGGGCCGCCGGGGATGCCGGCCAGCTTCCGTTCGGCGTGGCGCACGCCGACCTCGGGCAGCGAGTCGATCAGGAGCTTGGTGTACGGATGGCGGGGCGCCTCGACGATCACCTTGGCCGGCGCCCTCTCGGCCACCTTGCCCGCGTACATGATCATGATCGTGTCGGCGATCTGGTAGGTGAGCGAGATGTCGTGGGTGATGAAGATCATGCTCTTCACCACCCCGTTGTCACGGAAGCCCGCCAGCGCCCGCGCCACGGCCTTCTGGGTGGAGACGTCCAGGGCGGAGGTGACCTCGTCGGCGATGAGCAGCGAGGGGTCGAGCAGCGTGGAGATCACCATCACCATGCGCTGCTTCATGCCGCCCGACAGCTCGATCGGGTAGCGGCCGAGCACCTCCCTGGACAGCCCGACCAGCTCCAGCCGCGCGTCGAGCTTGGCCGGGTCCGGCGCCACTCCCCTGGATCTCAGCAGCTCGGCGACCATCTTTCCGATCTTGCGGGTGGGGTTCATGGCGCTCATGGAGTACTGCGGCACGAGCGAGACCCGGTGGAAGCGGAAGGGGTTCATGCGCCGGTCGTCCCCGATGGGCATCACCTCGCCGTCCAGCTCGACCTCGCCGCCGATGTGGCGCATGCGCCCGTCCATCCGGATCAGGCTCTTGCCCAAGGTGGTCTTGCCGCAGCCGGACTCCCCCGCGAGGCCGAGGATCTCACCGTCCCCCACCTCGAACGAGACGCCGTCGAGCGCCCTCACCTCCCCCTTGAGCGTCTGGTAGTGCACCCTGAGATCGCTGACCCGCAGGCTCATATCTGCCTCAGTTTCGGGTTGAAGACCTCGTCGAGGCCCACGTTGGCCACGTACAGGGCGCCGACGATCGCGGTGATCCCGGCGCCGGGCGGGATGAACCACCACCACAGGCCCAGCTGCATCGCGCTCCACTGGCCGGCGTTCTGCAGCATCAGCCCGAGCGAGACGCCCTCGGTGGGGCCGAGCCCGATGAAGTCCAGCGACGAGGCGATCAGGATCGAGCCGCCGAAGAGCAGGATGAAGGTCATGAACAGGTAGGAGCTCATGTTCGGCGCGATCTCCCTGGTGATGATCTTCCAGGTGTTCGCGCCGCTGAGCCTGGCCAGGTCCACGAAGTCCCTGGTGCGCAACGAGAAGGTCTGCGCCCTGATCGCCCGCGCCGCCCACGGCCAGGAGGTCAGGCCGATGAACAGGGCCTGCGCGCCGACGCTGCGGATGCCGAGGTAGGCGTTGATGATCAGCAGCACGGCCAGGGCGGGCAGGACGAGGACGATGTTGGTCAGCATGTTGAGGATCTCGTCCACCAGGCCGCCCCGGTAGCCGGCGACGAAGCCGACCAGCATGCCGACGACCGCCGCGACCCCTCCGCCGAGGACCCCGACCAGGAAGGTGGTGCGCAGCCCGTACACGAACTGGGCGAAGACGTCCTGGCCGAAGGTCGTGGTGCCGAACCAGTACTCCCCCGACGGCGGCCGCATGGGCGGGCCGACGTACTCGTTCGGCTGCGCGGCGACCAGGATCGGACCCGCCAGCCCGAGCGCGAGGAGAGCGAGGACGATGCCGACCCCGATCAGCAGCTTGGCGTTGCGCAGCGCGAAGTACAGGGCCTCGCGCCGGACGCCCGGCGGGACCGGGGCATCGCGCGCCGGGTTTTCTTGCGGAAGAGCCGTCATGCCGACGCACCCGCCATTCCCGCCCTCGTACGCGGATCGACCACGACGTAGACGATGTCGATGATGAAGTTGGCGATCAACACGCCGAGGACGATGAACAGGAACGTGCCCTGCAACAGGAAGAAGTCCTGGTTCTGGATCGCCTTGAGGATCAGGCTCCCGAGGCCGGGATAGGAGAAGACGATCTCGGTGACGAGGGCGCCGGCCACCAGCACGCCGAGCTGGAGGGCCAGGCCGGTGATCTGCGGCAGCACCGCGTTCCTGAACGCGTACCTCCTGATCAGCCGCTGCGGGGCCCCGAGCGCCGACAGGTAGTTGGCGTAGTCGGACTCCAGCTCGTAGATGATCATGTTGCGCATGCCGATCGCCCAGCCGCCGAGCGCCACCAGGAACAGTGAGGCGAACGGCAGGGCCCAGTGGTGCAGCAGGTCCAGCACGAAGTCCAGGGACCAGTTGGGCCTGATCGAGAAGCTGTAGCCGCCCGCGACGGGGAAGATCCCGAGCACCACGCCGAAGCCCCAGGCCAGCAGGACGGCCAGCCACATGTACGGCGTCGCCGTCAGCACGTACCCCACGGGCAGGACGGTGTTGTCGAGCAGCTTCCGCCGGGCGGCGTAGGCGCCGAGCCGGTTGCCGGCGACCCAGCTCAGCAGCACCGAGGGGATCATCAGCGCCAGCGTGTACGGGACGGCGTCCAGGATGACCGTGCTCACCGGCGTGGGGAACACCCAGATGCTGATGCCGAAGTCACCGCGCAGCAGCGCGGCCCAGAAGCTCAGGTACTGCTGCCACAGGGGCTGGTCGAAGCCGAACAGGCTGGTGTAGTAGACGCGCATGGCCTCCACGGCCTCGGGCTGGGACACCCGGGCCCTGGCCAGCATGCTGGCGACCGGATCGCCCGGCATGAAACGCGGGATCATCCAGTTGATCGTGACGGCGACGACGAACGTCAGCCCGTAGATGAGCAGTTTCCGACCGAAATATCGACGCACGAGAAGTCTCCCAGAAAGGCCCCCTCCTCTTCGCGCCGTGCGAGGGAAGAGGAGGGGGCGGCATCATGCGGTCAGGAGGCCGCGGGCTGGAGCTGCGTGAGGGTCTCGAACCCGCCCATCTCCAGCCAGTTGCGCCACATCACCGGTGCGGACTTGGGCGCCCCCTCGGCCGAGGAGGGCCAGTTCTTCCACGTGCCGGTGCTGGACTGGGCCCACAGGCCGTTGTACCAGAGCGGGATGATCGGCAGCTCGTCCAGATGGATCTTCTCGATCGCCGAGACGGCCGCCTTCATGCCCGCGATGTCGTCGGTCTTGACCTGGTCCAGCTTCCGCACCAGCTCCCAGGCCGCCTTGTTCTCGTAGCGCCCGAAGTTGACCGTGTTCTGCACCTTCTGCACGGGCAGCTGGAACACGTACTGGTAGTAGGTGAACGGCGAGTTCGACAGCTGGCGCTCGTTGTTGATCACCAGGTCGAAGTCGCCCTTGCCGCGCTTCTCGACCAGCGCGTTGTAGTCCGGGAAGTCGGGCGTGACGCTGATGCCCGCCTCCTTGGCGCTGGCCGCGATCGAGCGCGCGGCCTCCATCCAGTCGGTCCAGCCCGACGGCACCATGAGGGTCAGGCTGAGCTTGGAGCCGTCCTTGTTCTCCACGAGCCCGTCGCCGTCGCGGTCCTTGTAGCCCGCGTCGGCCAGCAGCTTCTTGGCCTTGTCCTTGTCGTAGGAGAAGCCGCTCTGGCTCACCACGCCCTGGTCGACGAACTGGTCCCACTGGGGCAGCAGGCCGGTGGGGCTGGCCGCCTTCACCAGGTTCCCGTAGACGCCCTCCACGATCTTCTTGGTGTCGACCGAGGCCGCCAGGGCCTTGCGGAACGCCACGTCGTCCATGGGCTTCTTGGTGGTGTTCGGCACCAGCCACGCCGTGTTGGCCGACAGCATGTACGGCGGTTCCTTGTAGAACGTCGTGAGCCCGAAGTTGCCCTTGACCAGGTTCGCCACCCCGGGCAGGAAGTTGTTGCTGAGGTCCATGCCCTTCTGCAGCAGCAGGCCCATCGCGACCTCGTTGCTGGTGTTGACGATGTCGACGATGTACTTCGGCTTCGGGTCCATGTTGAGCGCGGTCTTGCCCCACCAGTCGTCGCGCTTGGTGAGAACGGCGCGGTCCTGGTCGTGGCCGGAGAACTTGTACGCGCCGGTGCCGACGGGGTTCTCGTTCACCCCGTTGAGCACGTCCTCCTCCGAGAGCTTGCCCCACAGGTGCTCGGGCACGATGGCCCGGTTGTAGAGGTTGAAGTCCCACTCCTGGTAGTTGGCCGTGGAGAAGGTGAACTTCACGGTCTGGTCGTCGGTGGCCTCGACGTTCTTCAGCCACTCCCAGACGTTGTGGTAGGGGATCGTCTCCATCTTGCCGAGCCCGAAGGTGAAGGCGACGTCCTTGGCCGTGAAGGGCGTGCCGTCCGACCACTTGACGCCGTCACGGATCTTGACCTCGTAGGTCGTGTCGTCGGTCCAGCCGCCGCTCTCGGCCAGCCACGGGGTGAGCTTGCCCGCGTTGGGGTCGAAGTGGAACAGGGTCTCGTAGACCAGGCCCTTCGTGCCCGTGGCCGAGTCCCACTCCCTGATCGGGTTGAAGTTCGCCGGCGGCCCCCACTGCGTGCCGCTGGTGTACAGCGTCTCGTTGCGCGGCAGGGCATTGGGGTTCGCCGGGCCGGCCGACGGCGCGCCCGCCGCCCCGGAGCCTTGGGGGGCAGGCGTCGATCCGCCGCCCGTACAGCCGGCGGCGAGCATGCCGGCCGCCAGGAGCGGGATCATGATCCGCACCCGCTTACGCATCTGTCTCTCCTTCCCCCGCCTGTGCGGCGGAGGTCCGCGTGCCTGCCAAGCCCCGATGGATCCGCTGAGCCCCGCGGAACTGTGAGAGCGCTCCCACGCTGCGACTCGCGCGCACACTCCCAGCTCTGAACCGCCGGTGGTCACACCTCGTTCGTGGTCGCGGAGCAGTCGGCCGGCGTGAGACCAGGACCGGGTCTCGACGTTTTTGCTGAACCGGATAAGTACCGAGAACGTAAAATTTCCTTGTCCGCCCTGTCAATAGCCGTGACACGTTCGAGACGTCGCGGCGGTGGACGCCCAGGACGCCGGTTATCGGCGGTGCCGAAGGACATCCCGCCGACCAGGGACGACGGCGGCCCGAAGATCCATCCGCGCCGCACATACCAGGATCAACCGCCGGACGGCGCCCCTCCGCGCCGCCCTCTGGACCCCTCGGGGACACCGGACATGAACCGATTCAGTCAGGAACGCTCACGGAACGGCGGCGACCGCCGATCGGACCCGGACGGGCCGGCCGTACGAGGCGGCGCTTGGGAGAGTGCGGGGATATCGCTTACCCGGACGTTGCCGTACAGTACCCTCGGTGCCAGTGTCGTCACCATAAGTGAACCGCAGCAGTCGTCGGCTCAAGAGAGTAGGCACGCCTATGCAGGCTTTCACACTGCCCGACTTCTACATGGCGTATCCCGCCAGGATCAACCCCCACCTGGAGCGCTCCCGCGAGCACAGCGAGGCCTGGGCCGCCCGCATGGGCATGCTCGACGCCCCGAAGCCCGGCGGAGGCGTCGTCTGGGACCAGGCGGCGCTGGCCGAGATGGACTACGCGCTGATGTGCGCCTACACCCACCCCGACTGCGACGGCCCCACCCTCGACCTGATCACCGATTGGTACGTCTGGGTGTTCTTCTTCGACGACCACTTCCTGGAGCAGTTCAAGTACTCCCGCGACCTGGCCGGGGCGAAGGCCTACCTCGACCGGCTTGAGTTGTTCATGACCGTCGAGGGGGAAACGCCGCCCGAGCCGGCCAACCCCGCCGAGGCGGGGCTGAAGGATCTGTGGGAGCGCACGGTCCCGTCGATGTCGCCCGAGTGGCGGCGGCGGTTCATCACCAGCACGCACAACCTGATGGTCGAGTCCATGTGGGAGCTCGACAACATCGACCGCGGGCGCGTCGCCAACCCCATCGAGTACATCCAGATGCGGCGCAAGGTCGGCGGCGCGCCGTGGTCGGCCAACCTCGTCGAGTTCGCCGCGCACGCCGAGATCCCCGACGGCATCGCCGCCACCCGCCCGATGCGGGTCCTGTCGGACACCTTCTCCGACGCGGTACACCTGCGCAACGACCTGTTCTCCTACCAGCGCGAGGTGCAGGAGGAGGGCGAGAACTCCAACGCCGTGCTGGTCTTCGAGCGGTTCTTCGACTGCCCGACGCAGGAGGCCGCCGAGCTCGTCAACGACCTGCTGACCTCCCGGTTGCAGCAGTTCGAGGCCACCGCGCTGACCGAGGTCCCCGCCCTGCTGGCCGAGCACGCCGTGCCCGCCCGCGAGCAGGCCGCGGTTGCGGCCTACGTCAAGGGCCTGCAGGACTGGCAGTCCGGCGGCCACGAGTGGCACGCCAGGTCCAGCCGGTACATGAACGAGGGCGCCGTCCGGGGGTCCTCGGCAGCCCTGCCAGGCCCCACGGGCCTCGGCACCACCGGCCTGGCGTTCTCCCCGGGGAGCCTCGGCCTGGAGCGCCGGGCCCGCCAGCACTCCCACCTGCCGTACCAGCCGGTGGGGCACCTGCGGCTGCCCGATCTGTACATGCCGTTCCCGATCCGCACCAGCCCGCACATCGACGGCGCGCGAGGCCACGCGGTCGGCTGGGCGCGCGAGATGGGCATGTTCGACTCGGTGCCCGGCGTGGAGCTCGGCGGCGTCTGGGACGAGCGTCGCTTCGTCGGCTTCGACTTCGCGCACTGCGCCGCCATGATCCACGCCGACGCGAGCCCCGGCGAGCTCGACCTCTCGTCCGACTGGCTGGCCTGGGGCACCTACGGTGACGACTACTTCCCGCTGGTGTTCGGGACCACTCACGACGTCGCCGGGGCGAAGCTGTGCAACGACCGGCTGCCCGCCTTCATGCCGCTGGACGCCGGGGCCACCCCCGAGCCGTCGAACCCCGTCGAGCGCGGCCTCGCCGACCTGTGGCGGCGCACCGCCGGGCCGATGGAGCTCTCCGCCCGGCGGCAGTTCCGCACGGCGGTCGAGGACATGACCTCCAGCTGGGTGTGGGAAGTGGCCAACCAGGCCCTGCACCGCATCCCCGACCCGATCGACTACGTCGAGATGCGCCGCAAGACGTTCGGGTCCGACATGACGATGAGCCTGGCCCGGCTCGCGCACACCGACGAACTGCCGCCGGGCATCTACCAGACCCGGGTGATGCGCGAGCTGGACACCGCCGCGCAGGACTACGCGTGCTTCACCAACGACCTGTTCTCCTACCAGAAGGAGATCGAGTTCGAGGGCGAGATCCACAACCTGGTCCTGGTGGTGGAGCACTTCCTCGACGTCGACCGGTGGAAGGCACGCGACATCGTCGCCGACCTGATGGAGGCGCGCATGCGGCAGTTCGAGCACATCGTCGCCAACGACCTGCCGAAGCTGTTCGACGAGTACGCCCTGGATGAGACCGCCCGCGCCATCCTCACCCGTCACGCCGACGACCTCAAGGAATGGATGTCGGGAATCCTCGAATGGCACCGCAGGTGCGCGCGGTACACCGAGGCCGAGCTCCGCCGCACCCGGCAGGCCGGCGCGCCGGAGGACTTCGCGTTCCCGCCCACGGGCCTCGGCACCTCGGCGGCACGGGTCGCCGCGCTGGTGGCCCGCCCGCAGGCCTCGTAGAGGCGGGCGCCCGGCACCGAGTGAACGGCCTCAGGTGCCGGGCGCTTTTTTTCACATCGTGAATTTAATCCGGGGATAGGCGTTGCGCCCCCGTTTCGGGCGTGTTACCACTGCTTCACGCCAGTGCGATGCCGGGCAGGGCCGTACGGCAGGTCTTCACTCCTCCTCCAGATGGAGATCCGCATGCCCTTCCCAAGATCCAGGCTGGCCCTGCCCCTCGCCCTGCTGCTGGCAGGGGTGGGGCTGGGTGTCGCTCAGGCCCCGGCCGCGCAGGCGGCCGGCGAGACCGTGAACATCTGGCTCACGACGACCTCCGACTCGGGGGGCCGCACGGTGACCAGGGGCCTCCAGCAGCAGGCGCCCGTGGCGTTCGCGGCCACCAGCCCCTCGGCGTCCCAGACGATCACCGTCAACGACAACACCACCTACCAGCAGTTCGAGGGCGGCGGCGCGTCGTTCACCGACACCGCCGCCTGGCTGATGAACAGCAGCGGCGCGCTGAGCGCGAGCACGCGCACCGCCGTCATGCAGAAGCTGTTCGACCCGAACAACGGCATCGGCCTGAGCTTCGTGCGCAACCCCATGGGGTCCTCCGACCTGGCCCGGTCCAGCTACTCCTACGACGACACGTGCTGCGACCTGACGGGGTTCTCGATCAACCATGACCTCGCCGACGTACTGCCCCTGACCAAGCAGGCCAAGGCGCTCAACCCGGCGCTGAAGATCATGGCCTCGCCCTGGAGCTCGCCGGCCTGGATGAAGGACAACAACGCCTGGAGCCAGGGCTGGCTGCAGTCGCAGTACTACGGCATGTACGGCGAGTACTTCGCCAGGTACATCCAGGCCTACCAGGCCCAGGGGGTGCGCATCGACTACGTCTCGCCGCAGAACGAGCCCACGTGCTGCGCCGGGTACCCGTCGATGAACTGGAACACCTCCGGCCTGCAGTACTTCATCAAGAGCGCACTGTGGCCGGCCTTCCGCAGCGCGGGGATCACCACCAAGACGCTCGTCAACGACTGGAACTGGGACGCCTACAACACCTGGGCCGCCCCGCTGCTGGCCGACACGGCCATCCGCAACGACCCGCTGTTCGGCGGGATCGCCTGGCACGGGTACGGCGGCGACGTCACCACGCAGACCACGGTACACAACCAGTATCCGCAGGTGAACGCGTACATGACGGAGCACTCGGGCGGCAACTGGATCCCGGACCAGCAGACCGAGGACATGAACAATTTGATCGACTACACCCGGAACTGGGACCGTAGCTGGGTCAAGTGGAGCCTCGCCGTCGACCAGAACCAGGGCCCGCACAACGGCGGGTGCGGCACGTGCACCGGCCTGATCACCGTCCACAACGGTGACGCCCGCAGCGGACAGGTCGACTACACGATCGAGTACTACACCATGGGCCACCTCACCAAGTTCGTGAAGCCCGGGGCGTACCGCGTCGACTCCACCGCCAACTCCTCGGTGAAGAACGTGGCGTGGAAGAACCCGGACGGGTCGAAGGCGCTCATCGCGTACAACACCACCGGGAGCACCCAGTCGGTCAAGGTCAACTGGGGCGGCCAGTCGTTCACCTACAGCCTGCCCACCAAGACCTCGGCCACCTTCACCTGGTCGGGAACGCAGTCGGGCGGCGGCACCGGCGGCAAGGCCATCACCGGCTACGGCGGCAAGTGCGTCGACGTCGCCGGGGCGAGCAGCGCGAACGGCACCCAGGTCCAGCTCTACACCTGCAACGGCAGCGCCGCCCAGCAGTGGACCGTCGGCACCGACGGCACCATCCGCGCCCTCGGCAAGTGCCTCGACGTCAACGCCGCGAGCACTGCCAACGGCACGAAGGTCCAGATCTACGACTGCAACGGCAGCGCGGCCCAGTCGTGGAGCTTCAACGCCGACGGCACCCTCCGCGCCCTCGGCAAGTGCCTCGACGCCACCGGCCCCAGCTCCGCCGACGGCACCCCCCTGCAGATCTGGGACTGCACGGCGGCGGCGAACCAGAAGTGGACCCTGCAGGCCTGAGCGCCCACGCCAACGCACCCCTTGACTCATGGTGGCCCACAAGCGTTAAATTCGGGTCGTGAAATAAGAAAGAACCTTTCCTGTAGGCCGGGGCTGCCCACCCGGCCCGCAGGAAGGGAGCCGAGGAACCCGCCCGCCACCCCTTCTTCCACTGCTTATTTAAAGCTCTGACCTCTAGGAAGAGGCACCCCCCGATGAATCCCGAACGCTCTGGCTCCTCCCGCCTCCGGCTGCTCCTGGGCGCCCTCGTGGCCGCCCTCGCCCTCGTCCTGACCGGCCTGTCCCCCGCGTGGGCCGCCACCGGCCAGATCACCGGCTACGGCGGCAAGTGCGTCGACGTCGCCGCGGCCAACAGTGCCAACGGCACCCAGGTCCAGCTCTACACTTGCAACGGCAGCGCCGCCCAGCAGTGGACCGTCGGCACCGACGGCACCATCCGCGCCCTCGGCAAGTGCCTCGACGTCAACGCCGCGAGCACTGCCAACGGCACGAAGGTCCAGATCTACGACTGCAACGGCAGCGCGGCCCAGTCCTGGACCGCCGGATCCGACGGCACCCTGCGCGCCCTCGGCAAGTGCCTCGACGCCACCGGCCCCAGCTCCGCCGACGGCACCCCCCTGCAGATCTGGGACTGCTTCGCGAGCGCCAACCAGAAGTGGACCCTGCCGGGCGGCGGCACCACGCCCCCGCCCCCGGCCGGCAAGATGCCCGGCGCGCCGTACCTCTACATGGGCTGGGGAAGCCCGCCGAGCGCCACCTCGGTGATGAGCGCCACCGGGGTCAAGTCGTTCACCATGGCCTTCATCCTGTCCGGCGGCGGCTGCAACCCGATGTGGGACGGTTCCCGGCCGCTGACCGGCGGTGTCGACGCGCAGACGATCTCGGCCATCAAGGGCGCGGGCGGCAGTGTGCAGGTCTCCTTCGGCGGCTGGTCGGGCAACAAGCTCGGCCCGAACTGCTCCTCGTCCTCCGCCTTCGCCGGCGCCGTGCAGCAGGTCATCAACGCCGTCGGCCCGGCCGTGGTCGACTTCGACATCGAGAACACCGACGAGTTCTCCAACTACACGGTCCAGGACCGCATCCTCGGCGGGCTGAAGATCGTCAAGCAGAACAACCCGAACGTCAAGATCGCCCTCACCTTCGGCACCGGCACCGGCGGCCCCACCGGAGACGGCATCCGGCTGATCAACCAGTCGAAGGCGCTGAACGTGCCCGTCGACAACTACACGATCATGCCGTTCGACTTCGGCGGCGGCGCCAACATGTACCAGAACACGGTCAACGCCTCCGAGGGCCTGAAGAACGCCCTCAAGAGCGCCTGGGGCTGGACCGACGCGCAGGCCTACGCGCACATGGGCATCTCGGGCATGAACGGCCTGTCCGACCAGTCGGAGGTCACCACCACCGCGATCTGGACCCAGATCCGCGACTGGGCCAAGTCCAAGGGCCTGACCCGGCTGGCCTTCTGGTCGGTGAACCGGGACCGCCCCTGCCCCGGCGGCGGCGTCTCGGAGACCTGCAGCGGCGTCTCCCAGAACAACTGGGACTTCACCCGCATCACTGCCGGCTTCTAGGCGGGAGGCCTCATGTCAGTGAGACATCCGGTCCCCGCCATCCTCGCGGCGCTGGCCACGATCGCCCTGTCCCTGGTGACGCCGCCCGGCGCGAGCGCCGCGACCGTCCCCTCCCTCGAAGCCACCACGACCTCCGCCCTGGCGGCGGCGGCCGTACCGACCGGCTGGACCACGGTGGTGAACAAGGGCAACGGCAAGTGCGTGGACGCGCGGGCCGCCGGCTCGGCCAACGGCACGGCGGTGCAGCAGTACGCGTGCAACGGCTCGGGCGCGCAACTGTGGCAGCTCCAGGCGACCAGCGGCGGCTACTACCGCGTCAACAGCAACCTCAACGCCGCCCAGGCGTGGGACGTCACCAACGTCTCGACGGCCGACAACGCCCCCATCCAGTTGTGGTCGTACTCCGGCGGCAACAACCAGCAGTGGCAGCCGGTGGAGGAGGCCGGTGGGTCGTACCATTTCGTGAATCGCAACAGCGGCAAGTGCCTGGACGTGCCCGCCGCCTCGACGGCGGACAGCGTCCAGCTCGTGCAGTACACGTGCAACGGAACGGCGGCCCAGTCCTTCACCATGGGAACCACCCCCCCGCCGGGCAACGGCCCGGATCTCGGCCCGAACGTCAGCGTCTTCGACCCGTCGATGCCGGCGTCGACCATCCAGAGCAGGCTGAACTCGGTGTTCAGCCAGCAGGAGACCAACCAGTTCGGCGGTAACCGGTTCGCGCTGCTGTTCAAGCCGGGCACCTACAACGTCGACGTCAACGTTGGCTTCTACACCCAGGTTCTGGGCCTTGGGCTTTCGCCCGACAACGTCACCATCAACGGCGGCGTGCACGCCGAGGCCGACTGGTTCCAGGGCAACGCGACGCAGAACTTCTGGCGCGGCGCCGAGAACCTCTCGGTCACCCCTCCCTCCGGCACCGACCGGTGGGCGGTCTCGCAGGCCGCGCCGTACCGCCGCATGCACGTACGCGGCAACCTCCAGCTGGACGACGGCGGGTGGTCGAGCGGCGGCTTCATCGCCGACTCCAAGATCGACGGCCAGGTGCGCTCCGGCTCGCAGCAGCAGTGGCTGTCGCGCAACGCCCAGTGGGGAAGCTGGACGGGTTCCAACTGGAACATGGTCTTCGTCGGGGTGACCAACGCGCCCTCCGGCAGCTTCCCCAACCCTCCGTACACCACGGTGGGCACGACCCCGGTCGTCCGGGAGAAGCCGTTCCTCTACGTCGACCAGGCCGGCGCCTACCAGGTCTTCGTGCCGGCGCTGCGCACCAACTCCCAGGGCACGACCTGGACCGGCGGCGCGCCGGCCGGGTCGTCCATCCCGATCGACCAGTTCTTCGTCGCCAAGCCGGGCAACTCCGCGGCCGACATCAACACCGCCCTCACCCAGGGCAAGAACCTGCTGTTCACCCCGGGTGTCTACCACCTCAACGACACGATCAGGGTGACCCGCGCCAACACCGTGGTGCTCGGCCTCGGCCTGGCCACGCTGATCCCCGACAACGGCGTCACCGCGATATCGGTCGCCGACGTCGACGGGGTCAAGGTCGCGGGGCTGCTCATCGACGCCGGCACCACCAACTCGCCGGTCCTGATGCAGGTCGGGCCGTCCGGCTCCTCGCAGAGCCACGCGGCCAACCCCACCTCGCTGCACGACATGTTCTTCCGGATCGGCGGAGCGGGGGTCGGCAAGGCGAGCCAGAGCCTGGTCGTCAACAGCTCCAACGTCATCGGCGACCACATGTGGCTGTGGCGTGCCGACCACGGCAGTGGCGTCGGCTGGAACTCCAACACCGCCGCCAACGGCCTGATCGTCAACGGCAACGACGTGACGATGTACGGCCTGTTCGTCGAGCACTACCAGCAGTACCAGACCATCTGGAACGGCAACGGCGGGCGCACGTACTTCTACCAGAACGAGCTGCCCTACGACCCGCCGAACCAGGCGGCGTGGATGAACGGCGGCACCCAGGGGTACGCGGCGTACAAAGTGGGCAACTCGGTCACCAGCCACGAAGCGTGGGGCCTCGGCAGCTACGCCTACTTCAACGTCAACCCCAGCGTGGTGGAGGCGCACTCGTTCGAGGTGCCGAACACCCCGGGCGTGCGGTTCCACAGCCTGGTGACGGTGTCCCTGGGCGGCACCGGCACCATCAGCCACATCATCAACAACACCGGAGGCCCGTCCAACTCCTCCACCAACGTCGCCAACCTCGTCAGCTATCCCTGATCGCGACCGGCCCGGAGCCCCTGGCTCCGGGCCACCACCATCCCGGCCGCCCGCGTCCACCGGACGCGGGCGGCCGCGTGTCCGGCGGCCGGAAGCGGCCGCCACCCGGGGGTGCCTTACTTCACGTCCTGATCTAACATGACCGCAGGCCGGGGGGAAGGAAATCATGGTCAGGCTCGAACGCAGGACGGTGCGCGACCTCCGGCGGGGAAACCGCGCGGCGCTGCTGCGCACCCTGTACTTCACGGGGCCGACCAGCCGCCACGAGCTCAGCGGGCTCACCGGCCTGAGCGCCGCCTCGGTCAGCAACGTCACCGGCGACCTGATCGCCGAGAACGTGATCGTCGAGGCGGGCCTGGTGGAGTCCGACGGCGGGCGTCCCCGGGTGCTGCTGCGCGTCAACCCGGCGTTCGGGTACGTGATCGGGGTAGACGTCGGCGAGACCCACGTACACGTCGAGCAGTTCGACCTCGACATGAACGAGCTGGCCAAGGCCGAGTACACCCTGCGCCCCGGGCGGCACGACGTCGACCTGGTCGTGCGGCACATCCTCGACGGCGTCGACACCGTGCTCGCCGCGAGCGGCACCGACCCCGCCGAGGTGATGGGCGTCGGCATCGGCGTCCCCGGCATCGTCGAGAGCGGCCCCGAGGCGCTCATCCACGCCCAGACGTTCGGCTGGGACGCGGTCCCGCTCGGCGCGCTCCTGCGCGCGGGCACCCCCCTGCCCCTGTACGTGGACAACGGCGCCAAGACCATGGGCCAGGCCGAGCTGTGGTTCGGCTCCGGCCGGGGGGCGCGGCACGCCATCGTCGTGCTGATCGGCACGGGGGTCGGCGCCAGCATCATCACCGACGGGCTCACCTACCGGGGCGCCAACAGCAGCGCGGGCGAGTGGGGCCACACCAAGGTCGCGGTCGGCGGGCGTGCCTGCCGCTGCGGGGCGCGCGGATGCCTTGAGGCCTACATCGGGGCGGCGAGCATCCTCGAACGTGCCGGGCTGTCCGCCGAGATGGCCCGCGAGCAGGCCACGCTGGCCGAGCTGGTGAGGTCGGGCGACCCGGTCATCGACGAGACGATCGACTACCTCGGCGCGGGCCTGGCGAACCTCATCAACCTGTTCAACCCCGAGCGCATCGTCATCGGCGGCTGGGCCGGGCATCTCCTGGGCCGGCACGAGCTGACCAAGATCAAGAAGGCCGTCGCGGAGAACTCCCTCTCCCAGCCGTTCGAGACGGCCTCCATCGTGCTCGGGCGGCTCGGCCCCGACGCGGTGGCGCTCGGCGCGGCGACGCTGGTGGTGGACGAGTTCCTGCTCGGCAAGGCCTCCTCCCACCGCCGGCATCCGGCCGCCATCTAGGCCGTCTCAGTCGGAGACCGAGACGCGGGTGCGGTGATGGCGGGGCGTCTCCACCTCGTCGATCACGGCGACCGCGAGGTCCGCGTACGACAGGTGCGGGGACTCGGGCCACGGCGGCGTGTCCCCTCCGGTCCGGTAGCGGCCAGACCTCGGGCCGCCGACGTCCAGCCCGGCGGGCGGGGTCAGCACGAGCCAGTCGACCGCCGCGCCGGAAGCGCGCAGCCTTTCCAGACCGGCGGTGTGCGCGAGGGCGAACGGCCGGAGCTCGGGGGAAAGGCCGAGGGATCGTCCAGCACCAGGCCGCCCCGGCCGTCCTCCAGGTTCGCGAACAGGCCGATCACGACGAGGCGCGGCACTCCGGCCTCGGTCATGCCGTGGACCAGGGCGTCCGAGGCCTTGACGAAGAAGCCGTCGTCGAGGCCGGCGCGGGCCAGGGCCTCCGGCCCCGAGGCCGGGGACACGGCGCTGACCACGGCGTCGTGGCCGCGGACGATCGAGGACATCTCCCCCGCGTCCGTCACGTCGCCCCCCACGACGGACACCCCGTCAGCCTCCAGGTGACCGTATCGGCCCGGATCACGCACGACCGCGGTGACGTGGTGGCCCCGGTCGCGCGCCTCCGCGGTGATGGCCCGCCCGGCCCTGCCGCCCGCTCCGAAGATGACGATGCCGCCCATTTCTCGCTCCGTTCCGGCTGTGCGTCTCACTGCCGAGCCAGACGGTATCCACGAGATACTGGTTACCTCAACGATACTTCGCTAGCCTCGGGCGCATGGCACGGCGACTGGATCCCGAGATGTTCGACCCCGTGTGCCCTTCCGGAGCCATGCCGATCCAGATCGGCGACAAGTGGACCGCGATGGTCGTGCTCTGCCTGGAGGACGGCCCGCGCCGGTTCAGCGAGATCCGGGTGCCGCTGCGGCGCGTCACGCCGAAGGTCCTCACCCAGACCCTGCGGGCGATGGAGCGCGACGGCCTGGTCACCCGCACCGCCTACGCCGAGATCCCGCCCCGGGTCGAGTACGAGCTCACGGCCCTCGGCCGCAGCCTGCTGACACTCATCGACGCCGCCCGCGCCTGGAGCAAGGACCATCTTCCCGCCCTGCTCGAAGCCCGCCACGCCCACGAGGCGTCGCTGTGACCGGCACGCTGCCCGGCATGGACGCCGGACTGCCCGGCATGGAGGCCGTGCCGTCGGGGCACAGGGTGGCGCCGCGCCGCGCCGCGGGCTACGAGATCGAGGACGAGCTGCGCGCCGCCGGAGCCGTGCTGATCGCCGGGGTCGACGAGGTCGGCCGCGGCGCCTGGGCCGGGCCGGTCGTGGTGTGCGCCGCCGTCACCGACCTGAGCCCGCCGCCCGAGCTGCTCGGACGGGGCGAGCGTCCCGTCCGGCTCACCGACTCCAAGCTGCTCGCGCGGGCGCACCGCGAGCGGTTCGCCGAGGTGCTGCCGGGCTGGCTGTCGTGTCACGCCATCGGCGAGGCGGGGCCCGGCGAGATCGATGAGGTGGGCATGACCGAGGCGCTGCGCCGCGCCACGCTGCGTGCGCTCGCGGCCCTGCCCCGGCGGCCCGACGTGGTGATCCTCGACGGCGGGCACGACTTCCTCGGCAGGCCGTGGCGGGTGCGGTACGAGGTCAAGGCCGACCAGCGCTCGGTGACCGTGGCCGCGGCGTCGGTGCTGGCCAAGGTGCGTCGCGACGGGCTGATGGCGGCCCTGGCCCCGGCCCATCCGGCCTACGGGTTCGACGTCAGCGCCGGCTACCCATCCCCCGTCCACCAGCGGGCCCTGGCGGAGCACGGGCCGACGCCCCACCACAGACTGTCGTGGTCGTACCTCGATGATCTGCCCCAGTGGCGGCACCTCAGGAAGCGCCGCGACCCGCTCGCCGGGTCGGGCCAGCTCTCGCTGCTCTAGCCCGCCGCCGGGCCGTACGCCCCGGCACACGGGGTCCTCCGCACACGGCACCTCGCCGGGCCCTCCGCACCCGGCCCTTCGCCGGGTCACCCGCACGTGGCACCTCGCCGGGTCACCCGCACGCCTCACCGCGCGGGGATGGGCTGTCCCCGCGCACCGTCGAGCGGGAAGTCGGCGAGCAGGGTCGTGCCGCCGCCCTGGGGGCTGATGATCTCCAGCCTGCCCCCGAGCGCCTCGACGCGGTCCCTCAGCCCGATGAGCCCTGACCCGTGGCCGGGGTCGCTTCCCCCTATCCCGTCGTCGTGGACGCGGAGCTCGACCGCGATGTCCTTCATCTGAAGATCGACCTCCACCACCGACGCGTGCGCGTGCTTGGCGACGTTCGTCAGCGCCTCGGACACGATGAAGTAGATGGCCACCTCGACATGCTCGGACAGGCGCCGGACATCGCGCATGCTGAGCTCGACCGGGACCCCGGAGCGGCGCGCGAGCGTCTTGACGGCGGGCTCCAGGCCTCCCACCGAAAGGATCGCCGGGTGCAGGCCGCGCGAGAGCTCCCGCAGGTTCTCGACGACGTCGTCGAGCCCTTCCCCGGCGTGCTCCAGGCGTTTCCTGAGCTCATGCGCGCCGGGCGGGACGCAGAGCACCGCCCGGCGCAGTTCGAGCCCGAGGGAGACCAGATGCTGCTGCGTCCCGTCGTGGAGATCGCGCTCGATGCGGCGGCGGGTGTCGTCGGTGGCGGCGACAACCCGGGCCCGGGAGGCCGCCAGCTCGGCCACGCTCTCGGCATTGGCGATCGCGGTGGCGACGAGGTCGGTGAAGTCGCGCATGCGGGCCTCCGCGTCGCCGGGCTGCGGGACCACCGACATGGCGATCGTCGCCCCCCACAGCCGTCCCTGGACCACGATCGGGCAGCCGACCGCGCAGGCGAGATCATGGCCCCGCGCCCACTCGGACAAGCCGCCGACGGCGGACCCGTCGAGCGCGACCCGTCCCGGCCGCCCGGTGCGTGCCACCAGCTCGGCGACACCGCCCTTCCCGACCGGCCAGCGGGAGCCGAGACGCGGCGTGGGGTCGAGACCGCCGCCACCGTTCCAGAGCCCGACCAGGGCCATCGTGCCGTCGATCTCGAACCGGGTCACCGCGATGAGCTCGGCCCTGACGATGCGGCTCATCTCGCTCGCGACCGCCTGGAACAGCTCCTGCGGCGAGGTTCCCCGGGCCACGAGCGTCGCGACGCGCCGCAGCGCGGCCTGCCGTTCGGCGACCCGGCGGAGCTCGTCGTGAATGGCTTCCAGGGCGTTGCCGATGGCCTCGCGCTCGCGTGCCGCGCCCAGCAGCCCCTCCAGGGAGGGCACGATGCGCCTGTGCAGGCGGCGCAGGGTCCCCTGGGGCAGCCCGCTCGGGACGACGAGCGTGCCGAGGACGGTGGCGCCCTCGCGCAGCGGGAACACCGTGTGGTGCTCGTCGGCGGCGGCCATCCCGAACTCGATGGAGGCGGAGGGGAGGTCGAGTGCCTGCGCCAGCCGCCGGGAGGCCTCCGGGAGCGCCGAGCGCAGGTCACGGGCGCGCAGCAGGAAACGGGCCTGGTCGGCGGCGAGATCGGCCTCGTTGCGGCGTTCGCTGACCTCCGCGGCCGAGGACCGGGCCAGCCCGGTGATGGAGCTGGCCAGTAACGCGACCACGAGGAAGGTCGGGAGGATCACCAGCTCGATGCCGTCGTCGACGGGCCACAGGACGAAGTAGTGGAAGACGACCGCGCTGACCAGCGCGGTCGCCACGGCCAGGCCGAGGCCCCAGATGGTCGCGGTCACAAAGACGCCGATCAGGTAGATCATGCCCAGTGAGGTGACGGGCGCGACCTGCTTGATCAGATAGGAGAGGACCGTCTCGACCACCACGCACGAGACGCCGACCATGATGCCCAGCACGAGAGGCGGGCGCGTCGTGCGCAGCAGAGGCGACAGCATGCCTTCGCGCACGAGACCAGTTTACCCGTCGCCTGAAATGTGATCGACACGCGTCTGTGCTGGTCAATGCGTGTTCAAGGCGATTTCTTGCCGTTACGCCGGGGTGGCCGCGCACCACCTGGACGTACGCTTGGCGGAGATGACGCGGTGTGACGAGGCGATTCCGGGACTACGGGACCATGGACGGACGGGGTACGCGCATAGCTCTGGCGGAGGACGACGTCCTGCTTCGCGAGGGCATCGCGAGCCTGCTCGAAGGGGCGGGATACGACGTCGTGTGCCAGGCAGGCGACGCCGCGGAGCTGCTGGAGTCGACCCGCGAGCACCGGCCCGACATCGTGATCATCGACATCCGGATGCCCCCGACATGTACCACGGAGGGACTCGAAGCGGCGCGCGAGATCAGGGAGCGGTTCCCCGAGGCGGGTATCCTCCTGCTGTCGGCGCACATCGAGGTCGAGGACGCGATGGGGCTGCTCTCCACCGGTCACCGGGTCGGCTACCTGCTCAAGAACCGTGTGACCAGCGTGAGCGACTTCGTCGAGACGATCGAGCGCGTCAAGGCCGGTGACTCGGTCGTCGATCCAGCCCTGGTGCGGGAGCTCTTCGCGGCGCGCCGCAGGGAGGACCCTCTGGAGCTCCTCACCCCGCGCGAGCGCGAGGTGCTCGCCCTGATGGCGGAGGGACGTTCGAACGCCGGCATCGCCCACCAGCTCTGGATCACCGAGGGCACCGTCGAGAAGCACGTCCGCAGCATCCTGTCGAGAATGCGGCTGCCGGAGACCGAGGACGACCACCGGCGGGTCCTCGCCGTGATCACCTTTCTCGAATCGCGCTGATCACCGTGCCGGCATCACCCCGCCTGCGGTGATCACCCTTCTCGCGGCGCGCTAGCCGCGCCCCTCGCCCACCGCCCGGAGGACGCTCCGGATGGCGCTTCCCGACAGGCCGGACTTCGGCAGGAACGCGACGGCGGCGCTCGTGGCGATCATCTCGGAGAAGTCGTTCTCCGCGTACGTCGAGATCAGGATGACCGCCGGACGCGTCTCGCGGGCCGACTCCAGGAGCCGCCGCACGAGCTCGAACCCGCACTCCTCGCCGAGACCGATGTCGACGAGGGTGACGTCCGGCCTGAGCTCGTGGAAGCGGCGCAGCGCCTCGGCGACCGTGGACGCCACGCCGACGACGCTTATCTCCTCACGTTCGAGCAGGTCGCGAGCGGCCACGAGGAACTGGGCGTTGTCGTCGACGATCAAGCATTGCACTGACACATCTCAAGGATTCCAGCGAGGGCCGCTCCAGGGCATTGCTGCTGGCTGCCATATGAGCACCCCGGTGGCGTGAAGGCGGGCTGGGGGCTGGCCACGATGACGCGGACCCGCGGGAGCGGCATCGTGGGAACCGGACGCGGGGCCGCCCGCCAGACGGGACAGGCCGCGGGTCACTCACATCTCCTCGGTGACGTCTTCCCGACCAGCGAGGACGGAAGGCGGAATAATGGGTCAGCACGGGGTTCCCGATCGATTCATGGAGACGCCTGACGGGCGCCGTGGAGACATCACCTACGGCGAGAGCCGGCTGGAACGACTGCTCGACCAGCAACGGCAGTTCATCACGGACGCCTCGCACGAGTTGTGCACCCCCGTGGCCGGGCTTCGGGCCCAGCTTGAGGAGGCCCAGCTGCACCCGGACGAGACCGACCTGATCGGCCTGCTCGACCGCGCGCTCGGCGACGTCAACCGCCTGCAGCAGATCGTCACCGACCTCCTCCTGCTCGCCCGGCTGAAGGCGGGCGTGCCCGTGGATCGGGAGCCGGTGGACCTGGGGGAGCTGGTCCAGGCGCAGCTGCACCCGAACAGGTTCCCCCGCACGGTGCGCCTGCGGCTCGACCCCCGGGTGACCGTCGACGCCGTACGCGCCCAGATCGCCCGGCTGATCGCCGGCCTGATGGACAACGCCCAGCGGTACGCCACGAGCACGGTGCAGATCCAGGTGCGCCTCGACGGCGGGGCGGCGGAGCTGACGGTGGCCGACGACGGCGACGGCATCCCGGAGGCCGACCGGGAGCGCATCTTCGAACCGTTCACCCGGCTGGACACCGCCCGCAGCCGTGACCGCGGCGGAGCCGGCCTCGGCCTGACGATCGCCAGGGACATCGCCTGGTCCCACGGCGGGACCCTCACCGTGGAGGAGTCCTCCGCGGGCGGCGCGCGCTTCGTCCTGCGGATCCCGCATGCCCAAGACGGACCCTCGAAAGGCCCGGACGCCGCCTCGCCCGCCGCCTCCGCGTGACTTCCGCGGCGGCCGGCGGGCCCGGCGCCTCCGTCTGACGTCCGCGGCGCCGCGCCCTTCGCGTGGACGTACCGGCGTCGGCGCGGGGGGCGCTTTCATGCCCGCCACCCCGCCCCTTCACTTTCATGCCCGCCACCCCTCCTATTCAGGGGAAATGACGGGGGCGGGAATTCCGGGCCTCACGAAACCCATCGCCTCTGGGCGTTCTATCCTAATTTCTGAGAATATTTCAGGAAATTTCTGCAAACTCTTGCATGGCGTCATGCAAATGAGTAACTTCCGGGCAACACACCAGAAACATCGCGAAAGACCGCCGAGCCGGGTGCGCCAACACCCGGCCCGGCCAGCGGGATCCCGTCCACACGAGTCCGGAGACCCACCACATGAGATCCTACAAACCCCTGTTCGCGGCGGCGTTATGCCTGGCCACGGCCGCTGTGGTCCCCATCGGCTCCGCGAGGGCCGCAAGCGGCGCCACCGTCTTCTACAAGACCGGCTGGACCTCCATCAACATCCACTATGGCATCGGCGGCACCTGGACCACCGTCCCGGGGGTGGCCATGGACGCCGCCTGCGCCGGATGGGTGAAGAGGACCGTCGACCTCGGCGGCGCCGGGACGTTCCAGGCGACGTTCAACAACGGCTCGGGCACCTGGGACAACAACAACGGCGCCGACTTCGCCATCGGGCTCGGCCGTACCACCGTCAAGGACGGCGTGGTCCGCTCGAACGCCCCCGAGCCGTGCGTGCCCGAGCCGCCCGACACGACCCCGCCATCGGTGCCGGAAGGGCTCAAGGTCACGGCCTCGGGGACCACCGCCACGCTGACCTGGACCGCCTCCACCGACAACGTGGGCGTGGCCGGGTACGAGATCAGCCGGGCCAAGGGCACCGGCACGCCCGTGGTGCTCCCGGCGGGCGGCACCTCCTACAACGACGCCCGCCTCGACGCGCAGACCACCTACACCTACAAGGTCAGGGCGCTCGACGCGGCGGGCAACGCCTCCGCGTACGGTGCCTCGGCCTCGGTGAGGACGGGCGACGCTCCCCCGCCGCCGACCCAGGGCTCGCCGCTGGGCGGCGACCCGCGTGAGGACTCGATCTACTTCGTCATGACCGCGCGGTTCGACGACGGCGACTCCTCCAACAACCGCGGCGGCAGCCAGAACATCAGGTCGGGGAACGCGGCGAACAACGACCCCATGTTCCGCGGCGACTTCAAGGGCCTGATCGACAAGCTCGACCACGTCAAGGGACTGGGCTTCTCCGCGATCTGAATCACCCCGGTGGTGCTCAACCGGTCCGACTACGACTTCCACGGCTACCACGGATGGGACTTCTACCGGGTCGACACCCGGCTGGAGACGCCCGGCGCCACCTACCAGGACCTGATCAACAAGGCGCATGCCAAGGGAATCAAGATCTTCCAGGACGTCGTGTACAACCACAGCTCCCGCTGGGGCGCCAAGGGACTGTTCACCCCCACGGTGTACGGCAGGCGCGACGACCAGTGGCGGTGGATGTACAGCAAGCAGGAGGCGGGCCGGGAGTACGACCCCATGGTGAAGAGCCAGGGCGAGGACCCCGAGCTGACCCCCGCGCAGAAGGAGATGGCCAAGGGCCGGCCGTACAACGGCGACCTGTGGTCCACGGCCGAGCCCGCGGGCGGCACCTGCCGGGACTGGGGCAAGCCCACCCAGTACGTCAGCCCCGAGGGCTTCACCATCTACAACTGCCAGTGGCCCAGCCCCACCTCGGGCATGTTCCCGGCGAAGTACTATCACACCTGCTGGATCGGCAACTGGGAGGGCGCGGACTCCAAGAGCTGCTGGCTGCACGAGGACCTGGCCGACTTCAACACCGAGGACGCCGACGTCCAGAACTACCTGATCGACGCCTACAACCGCTTCATCGACATGGGGGTCGACGGCTTCCGCGTCGACACCGCCGTGCACATCTCGCGCCTGATGTGGAACCGCCGCTTCCTGCCCGCGCTCCAGAAGCACGCCGTGGAGAATCACGGCGAGAAGGGCAGGGACTTCTACGTCTTCGGCGAGGTCGCGGCGTTCGTCAACGACAAGTGGAACCACGGCTCGGTCAACCACTCGCCGCAGTTCTACACCTGGAAGGAGCGCAGGGAGTTCGACCCCGACGACGCCAAGGCCGTGGTCGAGCAGTACGACTACGAGAACCTGATGGGACCGGCGGGCCAGCCGACCAGCGACAACGCGTTCCTCAAGGGCAACGTCTACCACGCCCCCGACCACTCGAAGTTCTCCGGCATGAACGTCATCGACATGCGGATGCACCAGAACTTCGGCGACGCGGGCAACGCCTTCCGCAACGGGAAGGACTCCGACGACAGCTACAACGACGCGACGTACAACACCGTCTACGTCGACTCGCACGACTTCGGCCCCAACAAGTCCAACGTCCGCTACACCGGCGGCACCGACGCCTGGGCCGAGAACATGAGCCTGATGTGGACCTTCCGCGGCATCCCGACCCTGTACTACGGCTCGGAGATCGAGTTCCAGAAGGGCAAGCCGATCGACTGCGGCCCCACCTGCCCGCTGGCGACGACCGGCCGCGCGTACTACGGCGACAAGATCGCGGGTACGGTCACCGCGAGCGACTTCGGCGTGGTCTCTTCGGCCACCGGCGCCGTCGCGGAGACGCTGAACCAGCCGCTGGTCAAGCACCTGCAGCGGCTCAACCAGATCCGCAGGGCGATCCCGGCGCTCCAGAAGGGCCAGTACTCCACCGAGGGCGTCAGCGGGGGCATGGCCTACAAACGGCGCTTCACCAGCGGGAGCGTCGACAGCTTCGTGCTCGTCACGGTCTCCGAGGGCGCGACCTTCACCGGCGTCCCCAACGGCACCTACACCGACGCGGTCACCGGTGAGGTCAGGACCGTCACCGACGGGACGCTGGCGATCGCCCTGAGCGGCAAGGGCAACATGCGTGCCTACGTCCTCACCCTGCCCGGCAACCCCGCCCCCGGCAAGATCGGCGTCGCGGGCCCGTACCTGAAGTAGCGAATCCGAGCGAACGTATCCGAAATAGCACTCCGAGCGGAAAGGACCCCGGAACGGCGGGGGCGCGCACGCGCCCCCGCCGTTCCGGGGTCTCACCTGGCCGTGAACAGATCTGTGCGGGGGTCTTGACGCCGCCGATATGGGAGCCGTACCTTCACAGCTAAATTTACTCCCAAAGAAAGCACCCCCCACCGATGGCCGTTCATCGTTACAGCACGGACCGCGGTGACCTGACGCGCACCGCGATCCTCGCCCTGTTAGGCACCGTCGGCCCCCTCAGCAGGACCGAGATCGCGCGCCGGCTGACCCTCAGCCCGGCCACGGTCACCCAGCTCACCCGCGAGCTCATGGGCCACGGCATGCTGGTGGAGCTTGAGCTGGAGCGCTCCAAGGGCGGCCGTCCCGCGCAGAAGCTCGGCCTGGTCGGCAGCGCCGGCCGCGCCCTGGGCGTCAAGGTGATGACCGACCACATCGTGATCGTCGACGTGCGGCTCGACGGCGAGGTGCTCGGCTCGTGGGAGCGGCCGATCGACACGGCCGCCCCGACCGCCCTGGACGATCTCGCGGACTCCGTCGCGGCCGCCGTCGCGCGCACGGCCACCGAGCCGGGCCCGCCGCTCCTCGGCATCGGCGTCGGCGTGCCCGGCAGCGTCGAGGACCAGGCCGTGGGCACGGTCGACGCGCCCACGCTCGGCTGGCGGGCGGTGCCCGTGGGACAGCGGCTGCGACGCCGCCTCGACCTGCCCGTCCTGGTCGAGAACGACGTGAACGCCCTCGCCGCCGCCGAGAGGCTGTACGGCAGGGGACGTACGCACGGGGACTTCCTGGTCGTCACGATCGGCCGGGGCGTCGGTGCCGCCATCGTCACCGACGGGCGCGTCTACCGGGGCGCGAGGGGCGGCGCGGGCGAGTTCGGCCACGTGCCGGTCGACGCCGCGGGCCCGGTCTGCGGGTGCGGTACGACGGGGTGCCTGGAGGCGCTGGTGGGCGCGTCGGGGCTGCTCGCCTCTGCCCGCGCGCGCGGCCTCACCGTCACGACCGTGGACGAGCTGGGACGCGCCGCCTCGACGGGCGAGGAGGCCGCGCGGGAGGTGTTCGCCGAGGCCGGCGCGATATTCGGCAGGGCCGCCGCGGGCCTGATCAACGTGGTGGACCCCGAGGTCGTCGTGATGCTCGGCGAGGGCACGGCCGACTGGCCGTTCTGGAACGCCGGCTTCGAGCGGGCGATCCGCGCGCATCTGCTTCCCGGGCGGCGTGACATCGCGGTCGAGGTGGAGGGATGGGACGACACGAGCTGGGCGCAGGGAGCGGCGGCGCTGGTGCTCGCCACGCCGTTCGACGCGGCGGGGGCGGCGGGCGAACAGGGCAGGCTCGTCCGCGCCCGCCTGATCGGGGCGACCCCATGACCATGACCGCCGCCCGGCCCGAGGCGCCCGTCGCTCCCGCCCGCCGCGCGCCGAGGCGGCGCCTGCGCTACGCGGGCACCGTCGCGCTGTTCCTGCTGCCGAGCGCGATCCCGCTCACGCTGTTCACGCTCGCGCCGATGGCCGCCTCGTTCTGGACGAGCCTTCACGAGTGGGACCTGATCACGCCGATGAAGTGGGTGGGGTTCGGCAACTACGCCGACCTGCTCGGCGACGAGGGCACCCGCGCGGCGTTCCTGCACACGCTGGCCTTCATCGCCGGCTACCTCCCGCTGGTGTACGCCGGCGGCCTCGGGCTCGCGTTGCTGCTGAACCGGGCGATGGCGGGCCGCGACCTGTTCCGCGCGATCTACTTCCTGCCCGTCATCACGAGCTGGGTCGTCGTCGCGCTGCTGTGGAAGTGGCTGCTGAACCCCTCAGGGGGCATCGTGAACTGGGCGCTCGGGCTGCTCGGCGTCCACGGCCCCGGCTGGTGGACCGACCCGGCGTGGGCGATGCCGTCGATCATCCTCGCCTCGGCGTGGAAGGACCTCGGCTTCGTGATGATCATCCTGCTGGCCGGGCTGCAGGCGATCCCGAAGGAGTACCTCGACGCCGCGAGCGTCGACGGCGCGACGGGCCTTTCTCGGTTCCGCCACATCACCCTCCCCCTGCTCTCCCCCTCGACGTTCTTCGTCGTCGTGATCTCGCTGATCAACGGCTTCCAGGTGTTCGACCAGGTACACGTCATGACCAAGGGCGGGCCGGGCGGGGCCACGCAGGTCGTGGTCGAGCAGGTCTACGACCTCACCTTCAGGTACGGCAGGGCGGGCGCCGCCTCGGCGCTGTCGTGGCTGCTGTTCGCCGTCGTCCTGCTGGTGACCCAGCTCCAGGTCCGCGCGCAGAGGCGGTGGGTCCACTATGGCTAGGTACCTGAGGTACCTGGTGGTGGTCGCCGGGGCGCTGGTCATGCTGTTCCCGTTCGCGTGGGCCGTCGTCACCTCGTTCACCCCCGACGGTGCCCTGCTCAGCACGCCGCCGGACTTCACCCCCGACAACGCGGGGCTGGACGCCTACCGCCGGCTGCTGGAGACGCTGCCGTTCTGGCGGATCCTGCTCAACAGCGCCTGGATCGGGGCGGCCTCGACCCTGCTCCAGCTCGTCACCAGCGCGATGGCCGCGTACGCCTTCGCCCGGCTGCCCTTCCCCGGCCGGGGCGCGCTGTTCGCGGTCTACCTGGCCACGCTGATGGTGCCGCTGCAGGTGCTGGTCGTGCCGCTGTTCATCGAGATGCGCTCCTTCAACCTCGTCGACACCTACTTCGCGATCCTGGCCCCGAGCATCGCCTCGGCGTTCGGCGTCTTCCTGCTGCGGCAGGCCATCGCCCAGGTGCCGAGGGAGTTCGACGAGGCGGCGGTGCTCGACGGTGCCGGGCACCTGCGCATCTTCGTCCACGTGGTGCTGCCGCTGATCAGGCCGGCGCTCGCGACCTTCACGGTCTTCGGGTTCATGGCCAGCTGGAACAGCTACCTCTGGCCACTGGTGATCATCAGGTCGCCGGAGTTCATGACGATCCCCCTCGGCCTGGCCTCGCTGCACGGCCGGTTCACCACCGAGTGGAACGTCGTCATGGCCGGTTCGGTGATCAGCGTGGTCCCGATCCTCGTCCTCTACGTCTTCGCCCAGAAGCACGTCATCGCCAGCGTCGCCCAGTCAGGCCTCAAGTAAGACAAGCAAGACCCCCCAGGAGAACCACATGTCCAAAATCATGAAGGCCGCGGCCACGGCCCTGGTCGCCGGCCTGCTCGCCACGGCCTGCGCGCAGGGCTCGGCCACCAAGAGCGCCGAGAGCACACCGGGCGGCAAGGTGACGGTGCGCTACTTCACCTTCTCCGCCGCGCCCGACCACGTCAAAGACCTCGACACGATCGTCGCGGCCTTCGAGAAGGAGCACCCCGACGTGGACGTGGTGGTGGAGACCGCCCCCTACGACGAGTACTTCACCAAGCTCCAGACCAGCATCGCCGGGGGCACCGCGCCCGACGCGTTCGAGCTGAACTACGAGAACTTCGTGACCTACGCCGCCGCGGGCTCGCTGCTCGACCTCGGGACGGTCTCCGGCGACGGCGACGACTCGGTGTACGCGCCGGAGTCGCTGGCCGCGTTCAGGCACGACGGCAAGCAGTACGCCCTGCCCGCGTCCTTCTCCACGGTCGTCCTGATCTACAACAAGGACCTGTTCAAGAAGGCCGGGGTGGCCGAGCCGACGGCCGAGTGGACCTGGTCCGACGAGCAGGCCGCCGCCCAGAAGCTCACCGACAAGGGCAAGAAGGTGTACGGCGACTTCCAGCCGGTGCAGTTCTTCGAGTTCTACAAGACGCTCAAGCAGGCGGGCGGCGAGTTCCTGTCGGCGGACGGCACCAAGGCCACGTTCGACAGCCCAGCGGGCGAGAAGGCGGCCACCTGGCTGGTGGACAAGGTCGGCAAGACCATGCCGACCGAGGCCGAGATCGGCGGCACCGCGGACTACGACACCAACCTGTTCAAGTCGGGCAAGCTCGCGATGTGGCACAACGGCATCTGGCAGTTCGCCGGGCTCAAGGACGTGCCGTTCGGCTGGGACGTGGTCGTCGAGCCCGGCGACGCCACCAAGGCCAGCGCCGTGTTCCACAACGCGGTCGCCGCCTCGGCGACGACCAAGCATGGCAAGGAGGCCTGGGCCTTCGCCCGCTTCCTCAGCTCGTCCGGCGTCGCGGCCACCACCAGGATCGCCTCCTCGTGGGAGCTGCCGCCCGTCTCGGACCAGGCGGTGCTCGCCGGGTACCTCAAGGACCCGGTGCCGGCCAACCGGCAGGCCGTGTTCGACTCCCTCAAGTCGATCGCCCTGCCGCCCGTCATCAAGCGCCAGCAGGAGATGCAGGACGCGGTGACCAAGGAGCTGAGCAACGCCGCCGCCGGACGCGAGAGCGTCAAGGACGCCCTCGCCGCCGCCGCCGCGAAGGTCGACGAGCTGCTCCGTTAGGCGCCCGCCCGTACCCCACCAAGCAGGAGATCTGACCCAGTGAGTGCAGGACGCGACGTGACCCGGGCCGGGCTGTCCCAGCTCGTCTCGCGCAGCATCGATGTGATCGACACGCATCAGTCGCCCTCGGGGGCCTACCCGGCGTGTCCCGGTTTCTCCGCCTACAGCGGCTACTCGTGGCTGCGTGACAGCGCTTTCATCGCGGAGGGGATGAGCCGCAACGACCAGGCCGACGGGCCGACCAGGTTCCACGCGTGGAGTGCCCGGGTGGTCGGCGCCCGGGCCGGGCAGGTGGCCTCGCTGGTCGAGCGGGCCGGGTGCGGCGAGGCCGTGAGCGCGGCCGAGATGCTCCCGACCCGGTTCACGCTGGACGGCGAGGACGGCACCGACGAGTGGTGGGACCACCAGCTCGACGGCTACGGCGCCTGGATGTGGGCGCTCGCCCGGCACGTCGAGCGGCACGGCGCCGAGGTTCCCGGCGCCGACCGGGCGGTGCGGGTCGCGACGCGCTACCTCACCGCGTTCTGGGACCGGCCCTGCTACGACTGGTGGGAGGAGCACGTCGAGCACCGGCACGTGTCGACGCTCGGCGCGATCCACGCGGGGCTGCGGGCCGCGATCTCCCTTGAGGCGCTCGACGGCGCCTTGGCCGAGGCCGCCGCCGAGGCGGTCGAGGGCATCGCCGCGCTGGTGGCGGCCGAGGGCGTCGCGCGCGCCGAGGACACCACCGGCGACGCCGGGAGGCCCGAGAGCACCACCCGGGGCCACCTGACCAAGTGGCTCGGCACGGACGCGGTGGACGCGAGCCTGCTCGCCTGCGTCCACCCGTTCGGGCTGTACGCGCCGGGCCATCCGGTGGCGGCGGCCACGGTCGCCGAGGTCGAGCGGCGGCTCGCCCGGGAGGGCGGCGTCCACCGCTACCTCGGCGACACCTTCTACGGCGGCGGCCGGTGGATCCTGCTCTCGGGCTTCCTCGGCCTGAACCACGCGCGCGCGGGCCGCCCCTCGGAGGCCATGCGCTACCTCGAATGGATGGCCGCGCAGGCGAACGCCGAGGGCGAGCTGCCCGAGCAGGTCTCCACCCTCCTGCTCGCCCCCGGGCGCCGGCAGGAGTGGGTCGAGCGCTGGGGCCCGGTCGCCACCCCGCTGCTCTGGTCACACGGGATGTACCTCATGCTCGCCGGCGAACTGGGAGTGACGCCATGATCCGCCATCGCCCGACGGGGTCGGGACACCCCTACGCCACCACGGAGGACCAGCGGGTCCCGGCGTTCCCCGTCGACGGGGACCCGCTGGAGCTGCGGGTCAGGGCGGCTCCCTCGGTACGGTCGGTGGTGTGCGAGTGGACCGTCGACGGCGGCCCGCCCGTCGTGCTCGACCTGGCCCCGGTGCGCGCATCGGACGGCGCCGACGCCGGGGGCGGCCACCTCGCCGCGGCCCAGGCGCGCGCCGCCCGGGGGCCCGGTTCCTGGGCGACGCGCACTCCGCCCCTGCGTGCGGGGCACCGCTACGCCTACCGCTTCCGCGCCACCTCCGACGGCGGCGGCCGTACCACCCGGTGGTACGAGGTGACGGCGGCGGCGTGGAGCGAGAGCGGCGGGACGCTGACCGTCGAGGGCACCGACCGTGTGGTCGCGGGCAGCGTGGCATGGCTGGCCGGCGGCGAGGGCCCGCGGCGGGTGCGGTTCGACCTCGCGCTGGGCGAGGGCGAGCACGTGGTGGGCTTCGGCGAGCGCTACGACGCCGTCGACCAGCGCGGTCGCGCGCTCGACGCGGTGGTTTTCGAGCAGTACAAGGGGCAGGGCCGCCACGCCCGTACGTACCTGCCGATGCCGTTCGCGCTGGTCGTGGGGGGCGAGGCCGGGTGGGGGCTCCACGTCGCCACCTCGGCGCGCACCTGGTACGACGTGGGCGCGTCCACGCCCGGCCGCCTGCGGGTCGAGGCGGAGGCCGACGGCCCCGAGCTGACGCTGCGTCTGTACGACGGCGACCCCGTCAAGGTCCTCGGCGCCTTCCTCGCCGACGTGGGCATGCCCACCGAGCTGCCGCCCTGGGTGTTCCGGCTCTGGGCGAGCGGCAACGAGTGGAACACCCAGGAGCGGGTGCTCGCCGAGATGGACCGCCACCGCGACCTGGACATCCCCGTGGGAGCCCTGGTCATCGAGGCGTGGAGCGACGAGTCGACGTTCACGGCCTTCCGGGGGGCGCGGTACGAGCCGGGCGAGGAGCCGCACCGGCTGGGCGACTACCGGTTCCCTGCCGACGGTCCGTGGCCCGACCCGAAGGGCATGGTCGACGAGCT
This sequence comes from Sphaerisporangium sp. NPDC049003, assembly GCF_043197795.1. Lineage (NCBI taxonomy): Bacteria > Bacillati > Actinomycetota > Actinomycetes > Streptosporangiales > Streptosporangiaceae > Sphaerisporangium > Sphaerisporangium sp. NPDC049003. The sequence goes on along the minus strand of NZ_JBICTU010000005.1, from coordinate 268,649 downwards.
GCACGCGCGTGACGTCAAGGTGCTGCTCTGGCAGATCCCGCTCATGAGGATGCGGCCGCATCCGTCGGGCCAGGCCGCGGTGGACGCCGCCACGGCCGTCCGGCGGGGCCTGGTGGTGCGCGAGCAGGACGGCCGGCCGTACCGGAACAGGGGGTGGTGGTTCCCGCTCGCCCTGATGCCCGACCTCAGCTCGGCCGAGGTGCGCGACTGGTGGACGGCCAGGCGGCGCTACCTCGTCGAGGAGGTGGGCGTCGACGGGTTCAAGACCGACGGCGGCGAGCACGCCTGGGGCCACGACCTGCGCTACGCCGACGGCCGCCGGGGCGCGGACGGCAACGGGCTGTTCCCCGTGCACTACGCGCGCGCGTTCGGCGACCTGCTGCGCTCGTGCGGCAAGGCCCCGGTGACGTTCAGCAGGGCGGGTTTCGCCGGGTCGCAGCCGCACGGGGCGTTCTGGGCGGGCGACGAGGACTCGACGTGGGAGGCGTACCGCTCCTCGGTGATCGCGGGGATCACCGCGTCGGCCTGCGGCGTCGTCTACTGGGGATGGGACCTCGCGGGGTTCTCCGGCGACGTCCCCTCGGCCGAGCTGTACCTGCGGGCGGCCGGGACGTCGGCGTTCATGCCGATCATGCAGTATCACTCGGAGTTCAACCACCACCGCTCGCCGTCGCGCGACCGTACCCCGTGGAACATCGCCGAGCGCACGGGCGACGAGCGGGTCCTCCCGGTGTTCAGGAGGTTCGCGCACCTGCGCGAGCGGCTCGTGCCCTACCTGGCCGAGCAGGCGCGGGTCGCGGTGGAGGGCGGGCCGCCGCTGATGCGCGGGCTGTTCTTCGACCACCCCGCCGACCCTCTGATCTGGCGCTACCCGCTGCAGTACAAGCTCGGCGACGCCCTGCTCGTGGTGCCCGTCGTCGAACCGGGCGCCTCGCAGGTGCGGGCGTACGTGCCCGCCGGGGAGTGGGTCGACGTCTGGACGGGCGCGCCCGTGAGCGGAGCGCGGGAGGTCACGCTCCCGGCGCCGATCGACCGCCCGCCGGTGCTGTGCGCGGCGGACCACTGGCCACGGCTGGCCTCCGTCTTCGCCACCTCACGCGGGTAGGGCCGTCGAGGCCGCCGGGAGGTCTCAGCCACCGAGCCTTTCGAGGTCGCCGAGCTGGGACGACCTGGTCTTCTCCATGGTGGCGGCGAGGGCCTTGGTGTCCTGGTTGGCGCCCGAGCGCTGCTCGCCCTGGGCCACCACGACCGACTGCTTCAGGTGCTCGCGAAGGTGCTCGGTGACCAGGCGGTCGAACGCGGCGCCCGAGGCGCGGCCGATGGTCGCGAGCTCCTCGGGGGTCACCATGCCGGGCATGTTGTGCCCCTGGTGGGGGTTGGTCTCCGGGACGCCCGACCGCAGCAGGAGCTGGCGGAGCTTCACCAGCTCGGAGCGGTGGACCGTGCTGATCCGCGCGGCCAGCTTCCTCATGCCCGGGTCGGAGGACCTGTCCTGGACCAGGGCCAGCATGCGCAGGGCCAGCTCGTCCATCGGGATCATCAGCTCCACCCAGGCGACGTCGGTGGGACCGAAGTCCCCCGCGGCCGTGAAGGCCGCGGGGGAAGGGGCGGGCACCTGGGCGCTCGGCGCCGCCGAGGGGCGCGGCGCCGGTGCGGTGGCGGCGCACCCCGTGGTGAGCGACGCGGCGAGCACCACGACGGCCGTGACCGGCCCCGCGAAGAAGGCGGATGCTCTCATGCCGGGTCCTCTCTGGTGGTGCCCCAGGGGCGAGGCGGCGGATTCGGCGTGGCCGCACTCCCCGCCCCTGGGAGACTCTGCGGGAACCTGCGGGTTACGGGTGCCCGTCGGCTCCGCACTTGATGATCGGACGGATGCAGTCGTTCACGCGGCGCGCCATCTCGGCCTCGGGCCAGGCGTTGAAGAAGTCGCCGTGCATGGTGAACCCCGCCCCCGACGCGAGCCGGAAGTGCGAGGGGTCACCGGTGACCGGGTACCGCAGCACCTGGCGCAGCTTCGGCACCGGAACCGGGTGGGTGGCGGGGCAGGTGCCGTTGACCGGGTAGGCCATGTGGCTCTTGTGGTCCGCCGAGTCCAGGTCCCTGCCGTTCCAGCACTGCGGGAAGTCGAGGTACGACTCCAGCATGGTGCCGGCCGGGCAGTTGACGAAGTCCTTGCCGGGAGGAACCTCTCCCGCGTGCAGGCACGACCAGCGGGAGATGGTGGTGGCGTCCGGGGCGGTCGCCTTGGCGTTGCCCGCCACGATCCGCAGGCCCAGGGGCAGGGGCTGCGTCCGCGCGATGACGTCGTTGTTCACGCCCTCGCCCAGGTAGTAGAACGTGGTGATGACCGGCTCCACGGGGACGTTGTCCTTGTAGAGGGTCGGCACCCAGTACGCCGACTTGTCGACGGCCGGGTTGCAGTTGCTGTTGGCGTTCTGCAGGCTGCCGAGCGTGCTGCTCGCGTTGGTCGTCGTGCTGCCGAAGAAGCTGTGCATGTGGGAGGCGCCGGGCAGGCCCGGGAAGATGATCGGGTCGTCGGGGAGCCGGTGGCTGAACGGGCAGTCCGCCAGGAACTCCGCGACGCGCACGACGTTGCCGGGGGGCGGCGAGGGCGGCGGGGCTCCGCCGGTGCCGAACACCTGGAACTCCCACAGCGAGACGCCCCACTGGGTGGCGCGCTTGGTGGTCTGCACCCTGACATAGCGGCCGGTGCCCGCGACGGCGAGCGTCTGGTTGCCGCCAGTGGAGCCGGTCACGGTCTTGATCGTCGTCCATGCGCTGCCGTTGGCGGACGTCTGGATCGTGTAGTCGGTGGCGTACGCGTTCTCCCAGTTCAGCACGACCTGGCTGACCGTGGCGGACGCGCCCAGGTCGACCTGGAGCCACTGGGGGTCGCTGGCGGCGCTCGACCAGCGGGTGCCGCCGTTGCCGTCGACGGCGGCCGAGGCGGGGGTGCCGGCGTTCTCGGTGGAGGAGGCGGTGGCCGTCCTGCCCTGTGAGATCAGGGCGTCCGCCGCGCTGGCGGGTGAGGCGGCGGTCACGATGGACCCGCCGAGCAGCGCCACGAGGGCGCCGATCAGCACGGCCGTACGTGAGCGCCCCCGGCGGATACGGGGTGGGGGGATGTCCCGTTCCATGGTGGAGTCTCCTTTGTTAGAAGGATTCCGGTACGGCCCGTGGGGGGCCGTACCGGAACCGGTGCGCCTACTGGTAGACGCGGACGTAGTCGACGAGCATCCGCTTCGGGAACCCGGTGGTGGCGTCCGGCGGACCGGGCCAGTCACCGCCCACCGCGAGGTTGAGGATCAGGTAGAACGCGTGGTCGTAGACCCACGGGCCACGCGTGGCCTCGACCTGGGCCTTGTCCAGGGTGAAGACCGTGCGGCCGTCCAGGGTGTAGACGATGCCCTTGCTGTCCCAGTTGGCGGCCCAGACGTGGAAGTCGTCGGAGTAGTCCGCCCCGCCGGGCAGGGTGTACGGCGAGCCGATGCCACCGCCGCCGTTGTAGGCGGGGGCGTGGATCGTCGAGTAGGCGGTCTTCGTGTCCTTGCCGAGGATCTCCATGATGTCGACCTCGCCGTTGTACGGCCAGGGCCGCCCGGTGAGGAAGTCGGCGCCCATCATCCAGAACGCCGGCCACAGGCCGTTGCCCTTGGGCACCTTGATCCGGGCCTCGACGCGGCCGTAGGTGAAGTTGAACTTGTTGCCGGTGTTGATGCGCCCGGAGGTGTACTGGCAGGGGCCGCCGGGGCAGGCGGTTCCCGCCGTGGTCTCCTTGCGGGCCTCGATCACGAGGTTGCCGGCTCCGTCGGTGGAGGCGTTGTTGTTGTTGGTGTAGTACTGCAGCTCGCCGTTCTGGCCGGTGCCGTAGTCGGCGACCCACTTGGCCGGGTCGGGCTTGGTGCCGGCGGCGCTGTTGAACTCGTCGCTCCACACCAGTTGCGGGGGGTTGCGGGGGTCGGGCGGGAGCGGCGGCGGGGTGATGGGGGCGCCGCCGGTGCCCCAGACCTGGAACTCCCACAGCGAGTACCCGTAGGCCGAGGAGCGCTGGGTGCCGTACATCCGCACGTAGCGGCCGGTGCCGTTCACGGTCAGGGTCTGCTTGAAGCCCGTTCCGGTGGTCGTGGAGTAGATCGAGGTCCAGTTGGTGGCGTCCGGTGAGACCTGGATCTGGAAGGCCTTGGCGTAGGCCGGGTCCCACTGGAGGATGACCTTGTGGATCTGGGCCGTCGCGCCGAGGTCGACGTAGATCCAGCCCGGGTCCACCCAGCCAGTGGTGGAACTGGTGGCCCAGCGGCTGGCCGGGTCACGGTCGAACGCCCTCGCGGGAGTGCACTCGTAGCAGTTGCCGTCGCTCTGCGAGCTGGAGGCGAAGCCGGGCTTGTTGTACGAGAGCAGCTTGTCGCCACCCGGGTCGCCGGTGGGGGTGATGGTCGGCGTCGGGGACGGCGAGGTGCCGCCAACGGTGCCGTAGACCTGGAACTCCCACAGCGAGTAGCCGTACTGGGTGGAGCGCTGGGTGCCGTACAGGCGTACGTACCGGCCGGAACCGGTGACCGCGAGGGTCTGGTTGCCGCCGGTGCCGGTCGTGGTGGAGTAGATGGTGGTCCAGGTGGCGGCGTCGGCCGAGGTCTGGATCTGGAACGCCTTGCCGTAGGCGGTCTCCCAGTTCAGCACCACCTGGCTGACGGTGGCGGTGGCGCCGAGATCGACCTGGATCCACTGCGGGTCTGCGAACCCGCTGGACCAGCGGGTCCCGGCGTTGCCGTCGACGGCCGCGGTGGCCGGGAAGGCGATGTTCTCCGCGGACGAGGCCGTCACCGGCTTTCCCTGGGAAAGCAAGGTGTCGGCGGCCATGGCGGGCACGATCGTCAGACAGGACGTGATCAGGGCGACCGCCAGGGCGACGAGCAGGCCCAGGCGGTTGCGAGCAGTTCTTGGGGACGGCGGCATCGCGTCTCCTGAAGATGGGGGGGTAGTACCACAGGGGCTCGGGGAGCGCTCTCTCAACGAGAGAGTGCTCTCCTCCGACAATGCCTGTCAAGGGCCTAATTAACCGCCCGGAAACGTGATGCACATGGTCCAGCAATCCGGAGTGCGTCTCAGGGAGCGCTCCCTGAAGATCGGCTTGAAACGAAACAATGCCCCTTGAACTGCGGGAACGCGCGGCGCCTCCAGGGAGCGGTTTCTCGCCTTCGCTTGATCGTTCCGCGCGCGATCCTGTAAAAGATCTTGATTACGGCAACACGGAAGACGTCCCGCAGCGGTCCCGGATGAGGGAGCGCGTTCTTCATGATCTTCCTGTGTGCGCGGAGGGAGCCTGTCCTGTAAGCGAGGCCGTGATGGCGCGCCCGCGCGTGGCGAGGGCCGGGACACGGGTCCCGGCCCTCGGCGCCCGGCCCGCCGGCTCCCGGCGAGGGCCCTGGTGACGCTGGAGACGATCGAGGCGAGTTAGGCGTCCGCGCCGCCGCCGCCCATGAGCGGCCGTACCTCGATGCCGGTGTACCGGGCGTCCGGGATCAGTGCGGCGAGCTCGACGGCGCGTTCCCTGCTCTCGCAGTCGACCAGGTAGTAACCGCAGAAGAACTCCTTGGCCTCGGCGTAGGGCCCGTCGGTCGCCTGGGTGACCCCGCCGCGCACCCGCACGGTGGCGCTGGTCGCGGGGTCGGCCAGCGCCTCGGTGCCGACCATCTCGCCGGACTCGGTGATCGCCTTGATGAGCGCGTCGTGTCCGGCGAACACCTCGTCACGCTGCGTCTCGGACAGTGAGTCCCAGGTCTCCGTGTTCATGTAGATCATCAGCATGTACTTCACGGCTCGTGCTCCTCAGGTCGGGACGCCCGCTGCGGGCGCCTCACACACCTGGGTCGGAGCCGGGGACGCGTCCTCTACATCCGACGGGAAGAAAATTCAGGGGGTGGTCACGCGCCGTCTTCGGCGGTCAGGGTTTCGCAGGCGCGGAGTTCCCAGTGACTGATCGCCGGATCGGTGAGAGCCGCGATGACCGTGGCCTGGATCTCGGCGCTGCTGGTGTCGTCGGCGGTGTCGACCCGGATGACGATGTCGCCATTGCCCTGTCTGAGGTCTTTATGCCATTTTTCGGGCAGGAGTGCCAATATGCGTATTCCGTCGATCGGGGAATTGGCCGATGACCGCGATGCGGTGGTGCGGTGCATCGTCAACTCGACCAGCATCGTCACCCGTCCCATTCAGTCCCAGGTGGTGCCCGGGGTCCGCTTTCCCTGGCCACCTAAGCCGATGGTACCGGAGACGGGGGCCGGGACGATCGCGAAGGACAGATCGGCGTGGACGGTCGAGTTCGTCATTTCACTTTCTCTTTCCCGAGGCTGTGCATTTGTTCTCGGACAAACAACTCGGCGGGATTTCACGGCCCGCCAACCAGGTAAACCGGCGGCGAGTCGCGCGGCCGAAAGCGGGCTAGGCGAACAGCCTGCCGAGCCAGCCCTGCCAGGCCCGCTCGGACTCCTCGGGGTCGGCGTCGTCGGTGAAGCTGTGGTGGCCGATCACCACCGAGTCGCGCGTCCCGGAGATGAACCTGTACAGCCCGTCACCGGTGCGCACCCCGAGGAAGCCGGGGGCCACGAAGTCGGCGACGCCCTCGATCGGCTCCATGCCCTCGGGGGTGAGCATGATCCGGTCGCCCTGCACGATCTCACGGTGGATGCCGAGCCCGCGCCGCAGGATCCGCCAGACCGGCTCGCCGCCCCCCTCCGGACGGCTGAAGACCACGAGCGCGAAGTTGTCGGGGAAGTGGGTGAGGTACTGGTCCAGCGTGTGGAGGTACATGTCCCAGCCTCGGTGCAACGCGTCCATCTCAGCCTCCCAGCCGTCGCCGAGGACGCCGGCCTGCGCCAGGAGCGGCCTCGTGCCGCCCCGCTCGCGTCCTTCGATCTGAAACTCCGGTGTGCCGCCGCCGGTCTCGTTCACCGTCGCTTCGGCCATGACCCAACGGTCTCACCGAACAATTTTTTTGTCAAGACTATTGGAGTTGTCGGGACGGAGGGCGACCGCCATCGGCGCCGGTCGCGGGAGGGAGGTGGGGGCGCGCGTACGGCCCTGAGAGCCCCGTGAACGCGCGAACGCCGCCTGCCCTGCCCCGTTTACGCGGGCCTTATGGCAGGCGGCGTCGTGCCGCTTCTACGCGGACTCGCGGATCTACGCGGACTCGCGGACGATCAGCTCGGTGGGGAGGACCACGGGGTCGGCGGGACCGCCTTCGAGGAGGCGGAGCAGCAGCAGCACCATGGCCGCCGCCTGCTCGCGGAACGGCTGGCGGACCGTCGTCAGCGGGGGCTCGGTGTACGACGCGGCCTCGATGTCGTCGAACCCGACCACGGCCACGTCCTCGGGCACCCGGCGGCCCGCGTGGCGCAGAGCCTGGAGCGCCCCGATCGCCATCAGGTCGTTGGCGACGAAGACGGCGTCGAGCCCGGGGTCGTCCTCCAGGAGCTGCCTCATGGCGATCGCCCCCGACTCGCGGGTGAAGTCGCCTATCGCGACGATGGAGCGCCGGTCGGAGCCCTGAAGGACCGATCGGTACCCGGCGAGCCGGTCCTGGCCTCCGATCATGTCGGGTGGCCCCGCGATCGTGGCGATCCGCCGCCGTCCCCGGTCGAGCAGGTGGCGTACGGCCGCCTCGGCTCCGCCCACGTTGTCGTTGTCGACGTAGGGCAGGTTGACGTTGACGGCCGGCCTGCCGTACGAGACCACCGGGACCCGCATGCGCATGATCGCGGCGGGGAGCGGGTCGGCGCCGTGCATCGAGATCAGCATGACGCCGTCGACGTGCCCGCCCGTGAGATAGCGCTCCACGCGCGCGTGGCTGGTCGGGGTGCCGGCGAGCATCAGGATGACCTGCTTGTCGGCGGCCTCCAGCTCCGCGCTCGCGGAGCGGATGACCGTGGAGAACATCGGGTCGTCGGAGAAGACCCTCGTCGGCGGTTCGGAGACCACCAGGGCGATCGAGTCGGTCCGCTGGGTGACCAGGCTCCGCGCCGCGAGGTTCGGCACGTAGCCCATCTCGTCCACCGCCCGCATCACCGCGTCACGGAGCTCCGCGGTGACGGTCTGCCCTCCGTTGACCACCCGGGAGACCGTGGCACGGGACACTCCCGCCCGTGCCGCCACGGCCTCGAGAGTCGGTCGTCTCATACCAGTGACCTCCACGATGAAGTGATCACGCCGACTCCCTGATCACCAGTTCGTTGGGCATGATGACCGGGTCGCCGGACCCGCCTTCGAACAGGCCGAGCAGCAACCTCGCCGTGGCCAGCGCCTGGTCCCCCATGGGGCTGCGCACGGTGGTCAGCGGCGGCACGGTGTACGACGCGGCCTCGATGTCGTCGAAGCCCACGACCGCCACGTCGTCGGGCACCCGCCGCCCCGCCTCGCGCAGGGCGCGCAGGGCGCCGATGGCCATCAGGTCGTTGGCCGCGAACACGGCGTCCAGTGCCGGATCGTCGTCGAGCAACTGCCGCATGCCCTCGGCGCCGGAGATCCGGGTGAAGTCGCCGATGGCGACGATCGACCGGCGACCGGTGTCCCGAAGGGTCTCACGGTAACCCGTGAGACGGTCCTGCGAGGCCACCATGTCGAGCGGGCCGGTGATCGTGGCGATGCGCCGCCGCCCCAGGTCGAGCAGGTGCTTGACGGCGACGGTCGCGCCGCCCAGGTTGTCGTTGTCGACGTAGGGCACCCCGGCGGCGGACTTGCCGTGCGACACCATGGGGACGCCCATCCGCGCCAGGGAACCCGGGAGGGGGTCGGCGCCGTGCATCGACACGAGCATGACCCCCGCCACGTGCCCGGCGGCCACGAACTGCTCCACCCGGAGCTGGCTCTCGGGCGACCCGGCGAGCATGAGCGTGACCTGCTTGCCCGCCGCCTCCAGCTCGCGGCTCACCGTGCGGACGACCGCGGAGAACATCGGGTCGTCGGACACGAGCCCCTTGGGAGGGTCGGAGACGATCACCGCGACCGCGCTGGTGCGCTGGGTCGCGAGGCTCCTGGCCGCGCCGTTCGGCACGTACCCAAGCTCCCGTACGGCCCGTATGACCAGGTCACGGATCTCCGGAGTCACCGTGGCCTCGCCGTTCACCACCCGGGAGACGCTCGACTTCGACACCCCCGCCCGGGCGGCGACCGCCTCCAAGGTGGGTCGTCTCATACCAGCCCATTCTCCCTGATGACCCCGCGGTACCACTCCGCGCTGTCCTTGAGGAGCCGCCGCTGGGTGGCGAAGTCGATGTGGACGATGCCGAACCTGCGGTGGTAGCCCTCGGCCCACTCGAAGTTGTCCAGCAGCGACCACACGAGGTAGCCGCGCAGGTCGGCCCCGCCCTCGATGGCGGCGTGCACGGCCCGCAGGTGCGCGTCGATGTAGGCGGTGCGGTCGGCGTCGTGGACCCGCTCCCCCGCGTCCGTCCTGGTCACCACGTCGTCGAAGGCGGCGCCGTTCTCGGTGACCATCAGGCCGACCTCGGGATAGTCGTGCGACAGGCGCAGCAGCAGGCGCGACAGTCCCGTGGGGACGATCGGCCACTCCATGGCGGTCTTCGGGACGTCGAGGGCGGGGAACAGGATGTCCTCGGTACCGGGCCACGCGGGGTTGGAGGGCTCTCCCGGGCTCGCCTGCACGATGCAGGGGTTGTAGTAGTTGATGCCGATGACGTCGGTCCGCTGGTTGATGTCGCCGAGGTCGTCGTCGTGGATGTGGTCGAGACCGGCGATCCGCTCGACGATCTCCAGCACCTCGGCCGGGTAGCTCCCGCGCAGCACGGGGTCGAGGATCTGCCGGTTGAGCAGGCAGTCGACGCGGTTCACGGCCTCGGCGTCGGCCTCCGACAGCTCGGCGGCAGGGTCGTTGCCCTGGGCCGGGGTCAGCACGGGCGAGGAGTTGATGACCAGCATGATCTCCTCCGCCCCCGCCGTGCGGAGCGCCTGGGTGGCGAGGCCGTGCCCGAGCAGGAAGTGGTGCGAGGCGATCAGCGCGGAGGCGGGGTCCTTGCGTCCCGGCGCGTGCACGCCGGAGCCGTACCCGAGGAAGGCCTGCACCCAGGGTTCGTTCAGCGTGGCCCAGTTGCGCACCCGGTCTCCCAGGCGGGCGTGGACGGCGGCGGCGTAGTCGGCGAGCCGGTACGCGGTGTCCCTGTTGGTCCAGCCGCCGCGGTCCTCCAGCGTCTGGGGCAGGTCCCAGTGGTAGAGGGTGACGTACGGCGTGATGCCGGCGCCGGCCAGCTCGTCGACGAGCCGGTCGTAGAAGTCGAGGCCCCGGGGGTTGATCGGCCCCGTCCCGTCCGGCTGGACGCGCGGCCAGGCGACGGAGAACCGGTAGGCGCCGAGGCCGAGGTCGCTCATCAGCCGTACGTCGTCGGCGTAGCGGTAGTAGTGGTCGCAGGCCACGTCGCCGGTGTGCCCGAAGGCGACCTTGCCTGGCGTGCGGGAGAAGGTGTCCCAGACCGAGGGGCCGCGGCCATCCTCCCTGGCCGCCCCCTCGATCTGGTAGGACGCCGTGGCGGCGCCCCAGATGAAGCCTTCGGGGAAGACCGCCCGTCCCTCCGTCAGATATGAAGGCAGGGTCCCCCGAGTGGTGACGGTCATGGTCATCCCTTCACAGCTCCTTGCATGATTCCTCCGATGACCTGCTTTCCGAGCAGGGCGAACACGATGACCAGCGGCAGCGTGCCGAGTGCCGTTCCGGTCAGGCTGAGCGCGTAGTCGCTGACGTACCCGGCGGCGAGCGTCGACAGCGCGACCTGCACGGTGGGGTTCTCCGGGGTCAGCACGACCAGCGGCCAGAAGTAGTCGTTCCACGCGGACATGAAGGTCAGCATGCCGAGCACGGCCGCCGCGGGGCGCGCGGCGGGGAGCACCACGTGCCAGAACAGGCCCCAGGTGGTGCAGCCGTCGACCCGGCCGGCCTCCAGCAGCTCGGTCGGCAGCGCCCGCGACAGGTACTGCGTCATGAAGAACACGCCGAAGGCGTTGGTGAGCGCGGGGACGATCAGCGCGTACATGGAGCCGGTCCACTCCAGCTTCACCATGAGCAGGTACAGCGGGATGATGCCGAGCTGGGTCGGCACCATCATGGTCGCCACGGTGACCACCAGCAGGATCTTGCCGCCGCGGAAGCGCAGCTTGGCGAAGGCGAACCCGGCCAGGGTGGAGAAGAACATCACCGAGATCGCGATGGCGCCCGAGACCAGGACGGAGTTCAGCAGCGCGAGCGCGAAGGGCACGGTGTCGAAGACCCGTTCCACGTTGGCGAGGAGGTTGCCGCCCGGGAACAGCGGGGGCGGCACGTCGGCCAGCGCCGAGTTGTCGCGCGAGGCGACGACCACGCTGTAGTACAGCGGGAGGGCCGAGAAGAACGCCACCGCCAGCAGGGTGAGGTAGGTGAGCGTGCGGGCCGAGCTCGCACCGAGGCGCCGGTTCACGTCAGGCTTCCTCTCGTCCGGCGGGTGAGCAGGTAGTTCACACCCGCGATGACGACGATGAAGAGGAACATCATCCAGGAGACGGCAGAGGCGTAGCCGAAGTCCAGCTTGGTGAAGTTCTCGTAGATGAACAGCGACAGCGTCTGGTACTGGCGGTCGGGACCGCCGGTGATGCTGTAGGTGCCGAACAGCAGCGGCTCGGCGAGCACCTGCATGGCGCCGATCGTGGAGGTGATGACCACGAACACGATCGTGGGCCGGATCATCGGGACCGTGATCTTGCGGAGCTGGGTGAAGCCGCTCGCCCCGTCGATGGTGGCGGCCTCGTACAGCTCGCGCGGCACGGCCTGCATGGCCGCCAGGAAGATCAGCGTGTTGTAGCCCGTCCACCGCCACATGATCATGATCGAGATCGCGGTGTGGGAGGTGGCGGTCCCGGCGTTCCAGTCGATGGCGCCGCCGCCGAACCAGGACAGAACCCAGTTGATCAGGCCGTAGTCCCGGCCGAAGAGCTGACTGAAGATGACGACGACCGCGACCACGCTGGTCACGTTCGGCAGCAGCAGCGTGACCCTGAACAGGGTCTGGGCCCGTAGCGGGCGGTTCAGCAGGTGCGCCAGCCAGATGGCCAGCAGCAGTTGGGGCACCGTCGACAGCACGCCGATGGACAGCGTGTTGAACGTGGCGTTCCAGAAGTAGTCGTCGCCGAGCAGGGTGGCGAAGTTGTCGAGCCCGACGAACTTGTGCACGTCGGACAGCAACGTCCAGTCGTGCAGGCTCACCCAGGCGGTGTACGCGAGGGGGAACAGCCCGAACGCGCAGAAGAGCAGGAAGAACGGGGCGACGTAGGCGTACGGCGAGGCCTTGACGTCCATCCGGTGCGCCAGGTGGCGCCGGTGCGTCCCGGGTCCGGGCCGCACCGGCGGATGAGGCGGGATCGCCGCCAGGTTGTCGGGGGCACGGGTGGCCATGGCAGCTCCTTTCGGCAAGCCATCGGATCGGGCAGGGCGGGCCGTCGGTGCGGCGCGCCCCGTCATCGGATGCGGAGGGATCACCTGGTCAGGCACGCCCGGCGGCGCGTCCGGCAGGTGTGTGGCCGGCCCGGTGTCACCGGGCCGGCCACCCCCGGCGGGTTACTTGATCCTTTCGAGGTCCTTGAGCGACTGCGCCCAGGACTCCTCCGGCGTCTGCTTGCCCTGCTCGATGCGCTGGAGGGCGTTGCCGAAAGTCGTCAGGACGTCGCCGGCCTTCGGACCCACGTGCTGCGGCTTGAGGGCCTTGGCGGCGTCGGTGAAGATCTTTCCGGTCGGCGCGTCGCTGAAGAACGGGTTCTTGAACCCGGTGATGGTCGGGTCGTCGTAGAGGGCGGGGATGGAGGGAAGGGCCCCGGCGTCGGTGAACAGCTTGAGCTGGGTGTCCTTGTTGGTCAGCAGGTCGATGAGCTCGGCCGCCTCCTTGGGGTGCTTGCCCTGCTTGGGGGCCATCAGGTGCGTGCCGCCCTGGTTGCCGCCGCCACCGCCGGGCACCGCCGCCACGTCCCACTTGCCGGCCGTGGTCGGGGCCGCGTCCTTGATGCTGCCGGTCTTCCAGGACGGGCAGATGATGGTCGCGAACGAGCCCTTGGTGAGACCGGTGTTCCACGGCGGGCTGAAGGCGTTGAGCTTGGCCGACTCGTCGGCCTGGATCATCTGGGCCGACAGGTCGAACGCCTTCTTCACGTCCGGGTTGGTGCCGGCGACCAGGTTGTTCTGCTCGTCGTAGAACCCGACGGGGGCCTGGTCGACCATGGCGCGGAAGTTCTCACCGGGGCCGTCGAACCACTTGGCGCCCGACACCTTCGCGCCGACGAACTTCTTGCCCGCCTCCAGGTACGCCTCCCAGGTGGGCCAGAGCTGCGACACCTCGTCCCGGTTGGTGGGCAGGCCGGCCTTCTTGAACAGGTCGGTGCGGTAGCACATGGCGAGGCCGCCGACGTCGGTGCCGAGACCCAGCAGCTGGGTGCCGTCGGTGGACAGACCCTGCTTCCACTTCCAGTCGAGGTAGTCGCTCTGCCGCTTGCCGAGGCCGTAGTCGTTGAGGTTGTAGAACTTGCCGGCCAGCGGGGTGAACGTGGCGATGTAGCCCGCCTCGACCGCCTCGACGTCGGCAGCGCCCGCCCCCGTGGCCAGCTGCGTGGTGAGGTTCTTGTGGTGGTCGTTGAACTGTGCCCGGCGCTCGACGATCTCGACGTTCGGGTGCGTCTTCTTGAACTCCTCGTACAGAGGAGCGAAGTGGAAGTCGCTGAACAGCGCGACCGTCAGCTTGATCTTCTCGGCCGGCTGTGTGGCGCCCGAAGAGGCACCCGCGCCGCCACCGCTGTCACCGCCACATGCGGTCACGCTGACGGCCAGTACGGCGGCGAGTAGCGGGGTGACGAGCATCCCGGGGCGAAGCTTGCCCATAGACCCTCCCTGGGGGGCTATTAATGATCATGGAGGGAGCGCTCCCTGAGAAGGTTCATTCCGTTGCGCCCCCCGTGTCAACGGGTTCGCCGATAACGATCGTCGTGACCTGGACACCGGTTCCGCCCCCTCCCCTAGGGAGCGCTCTCTCTGTTCCCTCACCGTTCATGCAGGTCAGAGGGCAAGAAGGAGTGTTTCCTGAGCAGATTGAGAGCGCTCTCAGATCTGCGTCACCGATTGCGCGCGGATGTGCGCAAGGTTTCCTCCGAGTTAATTGGGCCCTTGACAGCTCCTGGCGAGAGAGCGCACTCTCGATCTCCGGGAGCGCTCCCCGAACCCCATGCCTGCCGAGGAGACGCCGTGATCGTCCGCACCGGCCGCGGTCCTTGCACGCCGACCATCGCCCCCACGGTCGACCCGGGCGGCGGCGAGCTCCTGTCGTACGGCGACGCGACCACCGTTCTCCCGGAGAAGCTGCTCGTCGACTACGTCCGCGTCTACCAGTGAGCGCCACCGGGGGCCCGCGCCAGTGGGGCCCCGGTCACCCCCCACCCCCTGGATGCCGCCATGCCCGCGAAACCCTCGATCCGCCGATGGGCTGGTGCCACGCTGCTGGCGCTGGCTCTCATCGCGCAACCGCTCCCGGCGCACGCCGCGCCGGTCGACCCCGCCCAGTTCCAGCAGGTCACCCTCGCCAAGGGCGTGGCCGAGGTGGGCGAACCCATGTCCATGGCCGTGATGCCCGACCGCTCGGTCGTGCACACGGCCCGTGACGGCACAGTGCGCGTCACCGACGCCGCCGGGAACACGAAGGTCTCCGGCAAACTGGCCGTGTACTTCAACGACGAGGAGGGCCTGCAGGGCGTCGGCGTCGACCCCGGGTTCGCCTCCAACCGGTTCATCTACCTGTACTACGCCCCGCCGCTCAACACCCCGCCGAACGGCTCCCCGCTGGACGGCACCCCGGCCGACTTCGCCAAGTTCGAGGGCGTCAACCGGCTGTCGCGCTTCACGCTGAACGCCGACAACACCCTCAACACCGCCAGCGAGAAGACCGTCCTTGAGGTCAAGACCAACCGGGGCGCCTGCTGCCACGTCGGCGGCGACATCGACTTCGACGCCGCGGGCAACCTGTATCTGACCACCGGCGACGACACCGAGCCCGGCTTCAACGACGGCTACGCCCCGCTGGACGACCGTGCGGGCCGTGCGCCCTTCCTGGACGCGCAACGCGGCGCGGCCAACACCAACGACCTGCGCGGCAAGGTGCTGCGCATCAAGGTCAACGCCGACGGCTCGTACTCGATCCCGGCCGGCAACATGTTCGCGCCGGGGACGGCGAACACCAGGCCCGAGATCTACGCCATGGGGTTCCGCAACCCGTTCCGGATGAGCGTGGACAAGGCCACCGGCGTGGTCTACCTCGGCGACTACGGCCCGGACGCCGGCGCGGCGGGCCCGCGCGGCCCCGGCGGCCAGGTGGAGTTCGACCGGATCACCTCGCCCGGCTTCTACGGCTGGCCGTACTGCACCGGCAACAACACCCCGGCCGAGACCTACGCCCAGTACAACTACGCGACCGGCACGGTCGGCGCCAAGTACGACTGCGCGGGCGGGCCCACCAACAGCTCGCGCAACAACACCGGGCAGGCCAAGCTGCCGCCGGCCAAGGCCGCGTGGATCACCTACGACGGCTGCTCGCTGCCGGAGTTCGGCTGCGGCGCCGAGTCGCCGATGGGCGGCGTGGTCTACCGCTACAACACCGGCGTCAGCTCGCCGGTCAAGTTCCCGCAGTCACTGGACGGCCACTTCTTCGCGGGTGAGCTCCAGCGCGGGTGGATCAAGGACATCGTCGTCAACGGCGACGGAAGCCGCGGCGCGATCCAGCCCTTCCCCTGGTCGGGCAAGACCGTGATGGACATGGCCTTCGGCCCCGACGGGGCGCTTTATGTGCTCGACTACGGCACGGGGTGGTTCAACGGCAACGCCGACTCCGCCCTCTACCGCATCGAGTACATCGGCGGCGGCACCGGCGGGCGGGCGCCCATCGCGGTCGCCTCGGGCAACCCGGTGAGCGGCAAGGCGCCGCTCAACGTGGCGTTCTCCTCGGCCGGCACCTCCGACCCCGACGGCGACGCGATCACCTACGCGTGGGCCTTCGGCGACGGCGGCACCTCGACGGCGGCCAACCCGACCCACACCTACACCACCAACGGCACCTACGTCGTCACGCTGACGGTACGCGACAGCACGGGCAAGACCGCCACCGCCAACGTCACGGTGACCGTCGGCAACACCGCGCCGGTGGTGAGCATCCAGCTCCCGCAGAACGGCCAGGTGTTCTCCTTCGGCGACGCGGTGCCGTACCGGATCACCGCGACCGACGCCGAGGACGGCACGATCGACTGCTCCCGGGTCAAGATGAACTACATCCTGGGGCACGACACGCACGGCCACCCGATGGCCACGGCGACCGGCTGCACCGGCACGATCCAGACCCCGCTCAACGGTGAGCACGATGGCGCGGCCAACCTGTTCGGAGTCTGGGACGCCGAGTACACCGACGCGGGCGGCCTGACCACGCACGCGCAGGTCGTCACCCAGCCGAAGACCCGCCAGGCCGAGCACTACACCACCTCGCAGGGCATCGCGCTGTTCGACAAGACCGCCGCCCACGGCGCCAAGACCGTCGGCAACATCGAGAACGGCGACTGGATCGAGTTCGACCCGTACGTCCTGTCCGGCATCCCGTCGTTCAGCGCGCGGGTCAGCTCGGGCGGCGTCGGCGGATCCATCCAGGTCAGGGCGGGATCCCCCACCGGCACGCTGCTCGGCACCGCGACCGTGCCCGTGACCGGAGGCTGGGAGACCTTCACCGACGTCACCGCTCCCCTGTCGGGGGCCCCGGCGGGCACGACCAAGCTCTACCTGGTGTTCACCGGCGGCGCGGGCTCGCTGTTCGACCTGGACGACTTCACCCTGGGCACCGGATCGGGCCCGCCGCCGACCTCGGGGCTGCTGTCGCAGGGACGTCCTGTCACCGCCTCCTCGGTGGAGAACGCCGGCACCGCCGCCGCCAACGTCAACGACGGCAACGCCGGAACCCGCTGGTCCTCCGCCTTCTCCGACCCCCAGTGGATCTCCATCGACCTCGGCGCCAACCGCTCGGTCAACCGCGTCAAACTCACCTGGGAAGCCGCCTACGGCAAGGCCTACCGCATCGAGACCTCCACCAACGGCACCACCTGGACCCCCGCCTACACCACCACCACATCCGACGGCGGAACAGACGATCTCACCTTCACCGCCACCACCGCCCGCTACGTACGCCTGTACGGCACCCAGCGCGCCACCGGCTACGGCTACTCCCTCTGGGAAATGGAGGTCTACGGTGTCTAAACTCCTTGTCGCTCTGATGAGCGCCCTGATCCTGGCCGTCTTCGGGATCGGCGCGCAGAGCGCCCTCGCGGCCGATCCCGCCTACAAGGTGCTCGTGTTCTCCAAGACCGCCGGGTTCCGGCACGACTCGATCCCCGTCGGCATCCAGACCATCCGCGACCTCGGCGCGGCGAACAACTTCACCGTCGACGCCACCGAGGACGCCACCGCGTTCACCACCGCCAACCTGGCCCAGTACAAGGCCGTCATCTTCCTCAGCACCACCGGGGACGTGCTCGACGCCACCCAGCAGACGGCGTTCGAGTCCTACATCGCCGCGGGCGGCGGCTACGTCGGCGTCCACGCGGCGGCCGACACCGAGTACGACTGGCCGTACTACGGCCAGCTCGTCGGCGCCTGGTTCCAGTCGCACCCCGCCATCCAGCAGGTCACCGTGCGGGTGGAGGACCGCGCGCACCCCTCGACGGCCGGTCTTCCCGCCGCCTGGGTGCGCACCGACGAGCTGTACAACTACCGCACCAACCCGCGTGACGTCGCGCACGTGCTGGCGACGCTCGACGAGTCGACCTACACCGGCGGGTCGATGGGCGCCGACCACCCCATCTCGTGGTGCCGCCCCTTCCGTGGCGGTCGCGCCTGGTACACCGGCCTCGGCCACACCCAGCAGTCGTACGCGGAACCGCTGTTCCGCACCCACCTGCTCGGCGGGATCCGGTGGGCGGCGGGCGTCGCCACGGGCGACTGCACGGCGCCGCCTCCCTCCGCCGCCACGCAGGCCGAGAGCTTCACCTCCCAGCTCGGCACCCAGGTGGTCGACAAGGCCTCCGCGCGCGGCGGCAAGGCGGTCGGCTACATCGACAACGGTGACTGGCTCGGCTTCTCCGGCGTCTCCACGGCCGGAGCCACGGGCATCTCGGCGCGGGTCGCGTCGGCGGGCACGGGCGGCACCATCCAGGTGCGGTCGGGTTCGGCCACCGGGACGCTGCTCGGATCGGTGACCGTCCCGGTGACCGGCGGCTGGGAGAACTGGCAGACCGTGAGCGCCACGCTGACCGGCACCGCCACCGGCCCGCTGTTCCTGGTGTTCACCGGTGGCGCGGGCTCGCTGTTCGACCTCGACGAGGTCACCCTGACCACCGGTCCCGTGACGACTCCCACGCCCACCCCGACCGTCACGCCGCCGCCGACCTCGGGGCTGCTGTCGCAGGGACGTCCTGTCACCGCCTCCTCGGTGGAGAACGCCGGCACCGCCGCCGCCAACGTCAACGACGGCAACGCCGGAACCCGCTGGTCCTCCGCCTTCTCCGACCCCCAGTGGATCTCCATCGACCTCGGCGCCAACCGCTCGGTCAACCGCGTCAAACTCACCTGGGAAGCCGCCTACGGCAAGGCCTACCGCATCGAGACCTCCACCAACGGCACCACCTGGACCCCCGCCTACACCACCACCACATCCGACGGCGGAACAGACGATCTCACCTTCACCGCCACCACCGCCCGCTACGTACGCCTGTACGGCACCCAGCGCGCCACCGGCTACGGCTACTCCCTCTGGGAGATGGAGGTCTACGGCACCTGACACGCCAGCGGCCCCGTTGATCCCCGGCCGGGGCCACGCGCCGCACCCTGCTCGCCGTCACGAACCGGCGAGCAGGGCGTCGGCGGTTCGACGGCCGGACACCAGGGCTCCCTGGATGGAGCCGGTGTCGCGGTGGTCGCCGCAGACGTAGCGCCCCCGGCCCAGCCTGACGGCGCGCCGCAGCGGCATGGGCGGCGGCATCGCGGGCAGTGCCGCCTCGATCGGGTAGGTGGCGATGTGCTCCCAGGAGGAGGTGTCGCCGTAGATTTCGGTGAGGCGTGCGCGTATCCGGGGTTCGTCCTGGTCCCCCGCGACGCCGAGAACCGACGTCGAGATCAGCGCCCGGCCGTACGCGGAGTACTCCGGGGCCGCGTCGGTCAGCACGACCGTGTCGGCAAGGATCCCCTCGGGGTCGACGACCTGCGTGGGCTCGCCGAGGGGAGATCGCGGGGCGGCGTGGTAGAAGGTCGTGACGGCGCGCATCGCGGGCACGTCCAGGCCGGGCACCAGCGCGGCGGCGGTGCCGGGGTCGGTGGCGACGACCACGGCGGAGGCGCGGATCTCCGTACCGTCCGCGAGCGCGACGCCATCGGCGGTGACGGCCGCGACGGGGGTCTCCAGCGAGATCGTCCCCTCGGGGAGCCGGGCGGCGAGCTGCGCCGGGATCTCCCCCATGCCCCGGGCCGGCAGGCCGATCGTGCCCCGGGCGAACGAGCGCCAGAACAGATGGAAGACGCGGCTGGAGGTCTCCAGCTCCCGTTCCAGCAGCACGCCGGACAGGAAGGGGCGCAGCAGCGTGTCCACCATCTCGTCGGAGATGCCCCAGTGCCGTAGCTCGGCGGCGGTCGTGCGTTCCTTGCCCCCTCGGATGAGCGAGGCGGGAAAGGACAGGTCGCGGCCGGTCATCGCCACGAGCGCGGCCTTGTCGGCGATCGACCCGACCTGCGCGAGGACGCCGCTGAGGGCGTGCTCCAGGTGCTTCCACGGGAGCATCACGCGCTCATGCCCGCCGTCGCGGGCGACGAGGAGCCCGGAGCTGAACGGCCGCAGATCCAGGGCGCCGATGTCGAGGACCCGCGCGGCCTCGGGGTAGGCGGTGTTGAACACCTGGAACCCCCGGTCGAGCAGGAAGCCTTCCACCCGGTCCGTGCGCACCCGGCCGCCCACTTTGGCGGACGCCTCCAGCACCCGCACCGGCACCCCCGCCGCACACAGCCGCACGGCACACGCCAGGCCCGCGAGCCCGGCCCCGACGACCACCACCGTGTCCGCCCCGAAGTCCGGCATGGAGTCCTCCTCTTCCCCTTTCTTTCGGAGCCGGCGCCCTCGCGGATGCACCGGACCGCGGCTCAGGCGGCGGTCAGGCACTCCCGTACCGCCGTAACAAGCCGCCTGGCACGCGCGTCGCCGTAGCCGATCATCCGGTTGGCGACGTAGGCGAAGCCGATCCCGAACTCGTCGTCTCCGAAGGCGAACTGGCCGCCCGCGCCGTCGTTGCCGAAGCTGCGCGGGCCGAGCATGGGGCGGAAGCCGGAGTCGAGCAGGAAACCCGATCCCCACCGGGCGCCCACGTCGGGGAACCCCGACCACGTGGCCCCGGATGACAGTTCCCGGACGGCGCCGGTGACGGTTTCCGGTGTCAGCAGCCTCGGCGAGCCGCCGACTCCGGTCACGGCCGAGGCGTACAGCGCGGCGAGGCCGCTCGCCGAGGAGACCGCGCCGGCGCCGGGGACCTCGGCGCCGAGCAACGCGGGGTCGTTCCACCCGTGAGGCTCGTCCAGGCCGGGGAAGACGAACGCGCCGTTCATCGTGACCATGCGCATAGGCAGTGTCTCGGGGCCGGGCATCGGGGGCCGTCCCTCGGCTTCGGCGAGCCGGGCGAGCCGTCCGAACTCGCTCCGGGGCAGGCCGATCCAGGTGCTGAGTCCCCGTTCGTCCCCGATCGCCTCGCGGAAGTACGCGCCGGGGGTGAGCCCGGTGATCCGGCGGATCACCTCGCCGACGAGGAAGCCGAAGACGTGCGCGTGGTACTCGTAGGCGGCGCCAGGCTCCCACAGGGGCTCCTGCTCCTCGATCGCGTCGATCACCGGTGTCCACTCGGTGATCTCCTCGAAGCTCAGCGTGCGGTCGAGGACGGGGAGCCCGGCGCGGTGTCCGAGCACCATGCGCGTGGTGATCGCCTCCTTGCCGGCCCGCGCGAATCCCGGCCAGTACCGGCTCACCGGGGCGTCGAGGTCGAGCCGTCCCTGCTGTGCGAGCAGGTGGGCGCAGATGCCGACGACGCCCTTGGCACAGGAGAAGACCGGGACGATCGTGTCCCGCTCCCACGGCCGGCCGCCGCGCTCGTCCGCGACGCCGCCCCACAGGTCCACGACCTTGCGCCCGCCCGCGAAGACGGTGACGGCCGCGCCGAGCTCAGCGAACTCGGCGAAGTTACGGGAGAACGCGTCCGCGACCGCTCCGAAGCGCTCGTCGGCCCATCCGCTGTGGCGCATGGTGTCTCTTCCTTCTCACAACAGGTTGTTCGGCGGTTCCGGCCTGCTCCGCGCTCGCGGGCGGCCGATCGGGGCGTCCCGGCTCACGCCATGACCTTGTCCAGGAAGGCGGACAGCTTGATCCTGGTGCGATCGATCTGCTCCTCCACCGTGAGGGACTCTTCGAGCCGCCCTCCGAGGTCGGGGATCTTCTTGCCGCGCACGTACAGGGAACAGTCGAGGTCGGTACACACGTACACGCCGACCGAGTTGCCGTCCCGCCCGGCCTGCCCCGCCCGCAGGGCGGTCATCAGCGAGACGCCGGTGCCGGGATGCGTGGTCAGGCACAGGGAGCACATGCCACGGCGGAGCCCCCCGCGCTGCTGGGCGGACAGGCGGAGCGCCACGCCGACGAGCCCGCCGCCGCGTTCGGTGACGAGATAGCCGCGATCCGGCGCGCCGGGGTCGCGCCATCCGAGGAAGTCGAGGTCGTCCCAGGGCTGCTCGGCCAGGCCCCGCAGGAGGGTCAGCCGCTTGGCCTCCCCCTTGGAGCAGTTGACGAACGACGCACGGATCTCGTGCTCACTTACTGCTTTCATGCCGCGGAACGCTACAACGCCTAGGGACGGCATGCAATATATTAATCAACTACCTAGGGTCTCTAGGAAATGGAGGTGCCGGATGGCTCGTGCGGGACTGACGACCGAGCGCGTGACGGAGGCGGCCGCGGACCTCGCGGACGCCATCGGGTTCGAGAACATCACCGTGTCCGCGCTGGCGCGGAGCTTCGGGGTCAAGGACGCGAGCCTGTACTCCCACGTCCGCGGCCTCAAGGATCTGCGGGAACGCGTCGCGCTGCTGGCCGCGGGCGAGCTCGCCGACCGCATCGCCGCGGCGGTCGCGGGCCGGGCCGGGAAGGACGCCATGGTCGCGTTCGCCAACGCTTACCGGGACTACGCGCTGGCCCACCCCGGCCGTTACGCGGCGACCCAGGCGGTCCAGATCGACCCCGCCGTCCTCGCCGAGTGCACCGCCTACATCCGCACCATCGAACTCACCCACGCGATGCTCCGCGCGTACAGGCTGGTCGAGCCCCACCTCACCGACGCGGGCCGCCTGCTGCGCAGCGCCTTCCACGGCTACATCACCCTTGAGGCCAATGGCGGATTCAGCCACTCCCGCGACGTGCGGACGTCCTGGGAGCGATCCCTCGACGCCCTCCACCTGGTACTGGAACACTGGCCCGGGAATCCAGAGTGATCACACGCCGCGTGGCGCAGGTGGATGATCGACGTTTCCCACCCATATGCGGGGAATTCTTACTGACCAGGCTCGAATGCCTGACGGCTGCCTTGCGGGCCTTCTGTACGTGGCAGGGAAAAGCGCTCGCTCAACCAATGCGCCCATGGGTGCCTTTGTTTCCAGACGTGTTGTGAGGAGCCCTCGGAACGCTTCCGGGGCTCCTGCGCGCATCCCCTTTCTGCTTCCCTCGTGATCGCCAGAAATCCGGGCTTCTTTCTCTGGTTCGACCCTTACGCGGTCGTGGGAAGACCGTCATGACCATCCCCACGCTTGTATTTCACCTGGAACCAGACGGTTCGCCCCGCCGGATGGTCGTAGACGTCCCAGCGATGCGAGAGCGTCTCGACCAGAATGAGCCCTCGTCCGCCTTCGGCGAGAAGGTCTCCGCCGACATGCGGAGCGGTGTCACCACCGGCGTCCACCACGTCGACGTGTATGAGGTCGTGACAGTCGGCGATGGCGAGCGTCACCCTCCCGCCGTTTCGCGAGTTGGAATGAACCACAGAATTCGTGACAACCTCGGAAACCAGTAGCGTCACGTCGTCCAACGCCGGATGACCCTCCCCGAGTTTATGCCTCACGTACTCTCGTGCTCGTGAGACCGACTCGGGAAAACCGAGCAGGTCGGTAACGCCTAGCAGGCTTCCTGTTCTCATGCGCTTGCCTTTTCGCCTCGCCGGAAAGGTTCGTGCGTCGTTGGAGACTTCGCTTTACCAGAGTGTCAAGAGAGGGCTACGATCGGTAGCGATTTCCGCTCACACCCCGGGCACACTTGGGTTAGCGGAATGGTTAGTCAGCTTAAATGTCCCTATTCTGATGGTAGGTGAGACATGCCCCCCGGCAGCGATGTCGACCCTCACGAGTCCCCGCGTGCCCTTTTCGCCTTCGAGCTGCGTCAGCACCGGGCCACGGCCCAGCTCACGCAAAGGCAGCTCGC
Source organism: Sphaerisporangium sp. NPDC049003 (assembly GCF_043197795.1). Taxonomy (NCBI): domain Bacteria; kingdom Bacillati; phylum Actinomycetota; class Actinomycetes; order Streptosporangiales; family Streptosporangiaceae; genus Sphaerisporangium; species Sphaerisporangium sp. NPDC049003. The sequence continues at coordinate 245,061 of NZ_JBICTU010000005.1, read as the reverse complement.
CCAGCGCATGGGGTATTCGGACGCCATGGTCGCCATGGTCGAGACCGCCAAACGCCCCCCGTCCGAACGCTTCGCCGAGCTGTGCGACGAGGTCTTCGGCCTCGACGGCACCATGAAGCGGCTGTACATCGCGACCACCTGGAACAAGGCACCCGAGCATTTCAGGCCCTGGCTGGAGGAGGAAGAGGAGGCGACAGCCCTGAGAGGCTGGGAGCCGATGCTCGTCCCGGGCCTGTTCCAGACCGAGGCGTACGCACGAGAGATCTTCGCCGCAGCGCCGGGCACCCGGCCAGAGGAGGTCGACGAACGTGTGGCGGGGCGCATGCAACGACGGGCGATCCTGCACCGCGATACCCCCCCACTGGTCGCGGCCCTGGTTGACGAGGCCGTAATACGTCGCCGAATAGCAGATGCCGAAGTCATGCGGGGACAACTAAACTACCTGCTTGAGGTCGCTCAGTACCCAGGGGTGATCCTCCAGGTTGTGCCCTACTCCGCATGGGCCATCTGCGGCCTTTTAGGAGGCTTCATCATCGCTGAGCGCAACGGGGTCCCCTACGCGGCCTACGTGGAAGCACAACCCCACGGGCACACAATTGACGACCGTGATGCGCTGGGCAAGCTCCTACGTCTATACGACGTGATCAGGGCTGAAGCCCTCTCGTGCAGACAGTCTCTGAAGCTCATACAACAGGAAGTGGTGAACCAAAGTGGCTCTTGACCTTCGCGGCGCTCAGTGGCGAAAGAGCACCTACAGCGGCCACGACGGCGGCAACTGTGTCGAGGTGGCGTCGAACGTTCCTGGGCTGTTCGCGGTCAGGGACAGCAAGAACCCGGCCGGTCCGGCGCTGGTCTGCGCGCCGCGTGAATGGTTTGCGTTCCTGAACGGCGTCAAGGGTGGCACGCTCGCCTGAGGAGTACCGCTCTCGGCGACGGAGCCCGACCAGGCGATGAACTGGAACCCGTCGACTTCAAGGAGCGAGTACGCAGCCCGACCGCACAAGTGGTCGGGCTGCGTTTTCCCTCTCATGAATGCCTTCGCAAGACATGACGGATCGCAGGTCAGGCCGTACCGTCAAGACAGTCCCCTCCGGCTCGTCGAGGAAGCGGTGAACCAAAGTGGATCATGATCTTCGGGGTGCGCGGTGGCGCAAGAGCACTCACAGCGGTAGCGACGGCGGCAACTGTGTCGAGGTGGCGTCGAATGTTCCTGGCGTGTTCGCGGTCAGGGACAGTAAGAACCCGGCCGGTCCGGCGCTGGTCTGCGCGCCGGGTGAGTGGTCCGCGTTCCTGAGCGGCGTTAAGGGCGGCACACTCGCCTGAGGAACACGACGCTTCTGGGCTACCGGCCCCTGTAGTGGGCACCGAGCGGTCCCGCCGCCGGCGTCGTCGTGGCTATTAACCGCGAGGAGGCCCTGGATGCGATCATGGTGATCGTGGGCGAGCTTCCCTCCTGTTGTTCACTGCGGTGATTTGTCCCATAAGGAACTCGTGACCGTTAAGTAACTTTCCCTTACTAAGGTCCCCGGCATGAGTTCCAGAATTGGGCGGGCCCTCGCCGCCGGTGCCACGGTCGTCGTGGCCCTCGGCCTCACCGCGCCCGCAGCGCCCGCCTCCGCCACGCCCGACCACTCGGTGAAGATCACCGTGATGGCCAGTTCCGACATTCACGGCAACGCCCTGAACTGGGACTACTTCAAGAACGCCGAGTTCGACGACAGCGCGCACAACGACGTGGGCCTCGCCAAGGTGTCCACGCTGGTCAACCAGATCCGCAAGGACCGCGGAGCCGACCACACGCTGCTGTTCGACTCCGGCGACACCATCCAGGGCACCCCCCTCGACTACTACTACGCCAAGGTCGAGCCGATCACCGAGACCGGCCAGACCCACCCGATGGCCAAGGCGATGAACGCCATCGGGTACGACGCCGTGACCCTGGGCAACCACGAGTTCAACTATGGCCTGCCCATGCTGGCCAAGTGGGTCAAGCAGATGAAGGCCCCGGTGCTCGGCGCCAACGCCGTGTCCGCCAAGACCGGCCTCCCCGCGTACCTGCCGTTCATCATCAAGACGATGAACGTCAAGGGCGACAAGCCGGTCAAGGTCGGCGTGCTCGGCCTGACGAACCCCGGTATCGCGATCTGGGACAAGGCCAACGTCGACGGCAAGCTGAAGTTCCTCGACCTGGTCGCCACCGCGAAGAAGTGGGTGCCGGTCATCCGCGCCCTCGGCGCCGACGTCGTCCTGGTCACCGCGCACGCCGGCGACAACGGCATGTCGTCCTACGGCTCCGACCTCCCGATCGAGAACGCCGCCGGCCTGGTCGCCGAGGAGGTCCCCGGGATCGACGCCGTGCTGTTCGGCCACGCCCACAACGACGTGCCGCAGAAGTTCGTCACCAACAAGGCGACCGGCAAGCAGGTTCTGCTGACCGAACCGAGCAAGTACGGCCAGCGTCTCTCCGTGGTGGACTTCACCCTCGCCAAGGAGCGCGGCAAGTGGGCCGTCACCACCAAGTCGTCGGCCACGATCAACACCAACACGGTCGCCGAGGACCCGAAGATCGTCGCCCTGATGAAGGGCCAGCACGACAAGACCGTCAAGTACGTCAACCAGGTGATCGCCCAGTCGAAGGAGCAGCTGTCCGCGGCGGAGTCGCCGTACAAGGACACCGCGATCCTCGACTACATCCAGAAGGTGCAGACCGACCTGGTCACCAAGGCCGTCGCGGGCACGGCCGACGCGTCGCTGCCGGTGCTGTCGATCGCCGCTCCCTTCAGCCGCACGGCGATCTTCCCGGCCGGGCCGGTGAGCGTCCGTGACATGGCGGGCCTGTACGTCTACGACAACACGCTGCTCGGCGTCAAGCTGACCGGCACGCAGATCAAGGACTACCTGGAGTACTCCGCCAAGTACTTCAACCAGGTGGCCCCCGGCGCGCCGATCGACCTCGGCACCCTGACCAACGCCGCCGGCACCCCGGACTACAACTACGACCAGCTTTCGGGTGTCACCTATGACATCGACATCTCCAAGCCGGTCGGGGACCGTATCGTCAACCTGTCGTACAAGGGTGCGCCGCTGGCTGCCGGCCAGCAGTTCGTGGTGGCGATCAACAACTACCGGCAGTCCGGCGGCGGCGGCTTCCCGCACGTCAAGACCGCCCCGGTGGTCTACAACGCCCAGGTGGAGATCCGCCAGGCGCTGATCGACGCCGCGAGCGCCTCCGGCACCATCGACCCCGCCACCTTCGCCGACCCCAACTGGAAGCTCGTCCGCGCCGGCGTGCCCGTCTTCTAGGACGCCTCCAGGACCGATTCCTAGGGGCCGACTCCTAGGGTCGGGTTCCCGGAACCGGTTCCCAGGGCTGGTTCCTGGGACGGCTTTCGCAGGACAGTGGCCGGTACCACCCTTTTGGGAGGTGCCGGCCACTAATGATCGTTATCATCCTCACATCGATACTCCTGTCCGCCGACGCCACCCCCAGGCGGAGACCGACGTCCGCAAGAGGTGCGCCAGGTTGAGCCCGCGAACCGGCCGGAAGCCTCCGTGAGGTTCCGGGTCATCGGTGACGTGGCCGTCGCCGGCGACACGGCCCCGGTGCGGCTGGCGTCACGGCGCCAGGAACAGCTGCTGGGGCTGCTCATCTGCTGGCGCGGCCGTACGGTGCCCGCGGAGACGCTGACCGACGCGCTCTGGGGCGAACGGCCGGCCTCGCGCCCCGGGAAGAACCTCCAGGTCCTCGTCCACCGGCTGCGCCGGTCGCTGGGCAGCGCCGACCGGATCCGGCACGACCGCTCCGGGTACGCGTTGCTCGCGCACAGGGCCGAGGTGGACGCCTGGCACTTCACCGACCTGGCCGAACGAGGCCGCCGCGCCCTCGCCCAGGGCGACCCCGAGATGGCGGCGGCACTCCTCACCGAGGCGCTGGCCCTGTGGGGAGGCGGCACCGCCTACCCAGGCCTGCACGACGTCCCGCAACTCGCCGAGGCCGCCGCCGAGCTGGAGCAGGAACGCAGGCGCGCGCTGACCGACCGCGTCGACGCCGAGATGGCGCTGGGACGGCACGACCAGGTGATCCCCGAGCTGACCGCACTCCTCGCCGAGGACCCGCTCGCCGAGTCGTCCGCCGCGCGCCTGATGGTGGCGCTGCACCGGGCGGGCCGGCGCGCCGACGCGTTGAACGTGTACCGGAGCACCCGTACGGTCCTGGCCGAGGAGCTGGGGGTCGAGCCCGGTCCCCTGCTGCGGGAGCTGGAAGGCGCCATCCTGCGCGGGGACGAGGACATCATGCCCGTGCCTCTCCAGCCGGTCGGCCAGGGCCCGGTCCCCGCCCTGCTTCCCGCGCCCACAGGGGACCTCACCGGCCGGGACGCCGAGCTGCGCCGGATCACCGGCCTGCTGCTCGGCCCGCCCGTGGTCTGCGTCGTCTCCGGCATGGCGGGCGTCGGGAAGACGGCGCTCGCCGTGCAGGCCGCCCAGCTCACGCGGGAACGGTTCCCCGACGGCCAGCTCTTCGTCAACCTGCGCGGCGCCGGAACCGGCCGGGTCGAACCGCGCGAGGCGCTCGGACGCTTCCTTCGCGCGCTCGGCGTCGCCGGAGCGCTCGTACCCGACAGCCTGGACGAGCGTGCCGAGGTCTACCGTGACCTGCTGTCGGACCGGCGCGTGCTGGTCGTCCTCGACGACGCCGCCGACGAGGCCCAGGTGGAGCCGCTCATCCCCGCCGGCGCCGGCTGCGCGGTCCTGGTCACCAGCCGTGGCAGGCTCACCGCGCTCCCCGCCGCGAACCTGGTCGCTCTCGGGATGCTCGGCACCGGCGACGCCGTCGAGCTGCTGAGCAAGATCACTGGACGTGCCGAGCTCCGCGAGGGCGGACCGGCCGCGCGGGAGCTGGCCGAGCTGTGCGACCGGCTGCCGCTGGCCCTGCGCATCGCCGGGGCACGGCTGGCGGCCCGGCCGCACTGGACGGTGTCGCGGCTCATCTCCCGGCTGGAGGCCGAGCACGACCGGCTCGACGAGCTGACCCACGGCACGCTGTCGGTCAGGGCCGGCCTCGCGCTGGGCTACTCCGGGCTGACCGAGCCGGCCCGGTCGCTGTACCGCAGGCTGGGGCTGGTGGAGACCCCCGACTTCGCGGTCTGGGTCGCCGCCGCGCTCCTTCCCGCCGCCTCGCGCGAGGCCGAGGACGTGCTCGAAAGCCTGGTCGAGGCGCAACTGGTGGAGTACGCGGGCACGGACGGCATCGGCGAGCCCCGCTACAGGATCCACGACCTGGTACGGCTGCACGCCAGGGAGCGGGCAGCCGAGGACGAGGCGCCGGGCGAGGCCGAGGCCGCGCTGACCAGGCTGACGGGCGCGTACCTGGCCCTGGCCGAGCGCGCGCACCGGCTCCAGTACGGCGGCGACTACACCGTGCTGCACGGTGGCGGTGCCCGGTGGGACCTGGAGGAGCCCGCCGTGGGCCGCCTGCTGGCCGACCCGGCGGGGTGGCTGCGCAGTGAGCGGCTCGGCCTGGTCGCGGCGGTCGAGCAGGCGGCCGGGCTCGGTCTCAGCGAGATCTGCTGGGACCTCGCGATGTCCACGGTCACGCTGTTCGAGTCGCAGGGCCACTTCGACGACTGGTCGCACACGTGCGGTACCGCGCTCGCCGCCGCCAGGCGTACGGGAGACCTGCGGGGGGAGGCGGCCATGCGGTACTCGCTCGGCACGCTGGAGATCTTCCGGCAGCGCTACGCCGCCGCCCGTCCGTATTTCGAGGCGGCGCTGCCCATCTTCGAGACGGTGGGCGACCCGCACGGGCAGGCGCTCGCCCTCCGCAACGCGGCCCTGCTCGACCGGGTGGAGGGGAACGCGGAGACGGCCCTGGCCCAGTACGGGCGGGCGCTGCGGATGCTCCGCGACGTCGGCGACCGGCACGCCGAGGCGCACGTGCTCGGGAGCATCGCGCAGATCCACATCGAGAACGACCACGCGGAGAAGGCGGCCCCGCTGCTGGAGCAGGCGCTCGGCGTCTACCTGGAGCTGGGCGACGCGCGGGGCAGCGCGCAGATACTCAACCGGCTCGGGCTGCTGTACCTGCGCCAGAACAGGGCGACCGAGGCGGAGGCCGCGTACTGGCAGGTCCTCGACGCCTCCCGGAACACCGGGGACCGTATCGGCGAGACGTACGGCCTGCTCGGCATGGGCGAGGCCGCTCTGCTGGGCGGGGAGCTCGACCGCGCCGCGGACTACCTGGACGCCGCGCTGGCCAAGGCCGTCACGATCGGCGAGCCGTTCGTCGCCGCCCGCGCCCGGCTGGCAGGGGGGAACCTCGCGGCCGAGCGCGGCGAGCTTCGGCTCGCCAGGTCGATGCTGGAGCGGGCGGCGGCGGAGTTCGACGCGATCGGGCTCCCGCTGTGGCACGAGCGCGCCCGCGAGGCCCGCAGCGCCCTCGACACGCTCTGCTCGCCGCCCGCCTCCGGCTGAACTCACCCTCAGCCCGCGCCGGGGTCCATCCAGTGACTGTCGCAGCCGTACTGCCGGCTGTGGCAGGGGTCCACCTCGACGGCGGCGGCCGGCGCGGCACCGGCCCCCAGCAGCCCGGCCACCACCAGGGCGAGCAGCGCCCCCTTCAGCTTCTTCACGCGGTTCCTCCTGCGATCGCGGTGGCGAACGGCCGATCATCCGGCCAGGCGCGACATTATGCACGCCTGGGCGTCCCCGTGGCCGCCGCCGCCCCAACTTCCCCGTGGCGACGGCGGCCCGTGATGCCCGCGAAGCGCGTATCGCGTCCCAGCCGGTCCGGCGATGACGCGCCCGTGGTCATCGCCGGTTCCACCCGCCCGGCGGTCATCACGAGAGCACTCTAGAAAACGCCGGTTTCACGGGGGTTTCACCGTCTCCTCCGCGACCCGGAGAACTACTTCGCCGAGATCGAGCAGGCGGCGTTCGACCCCGCCGCCCTCGTACAAGCGGCCGAAGGGGTTCCGGCCTTAGCATTTCGCAGGTGACCACCTACGACGATCCTGACGCGTTCGAGTACCTGGACTTCTCGGCCCTGCCGCAGCGCCAGCAGCGGATCCTGGCCACGATCCGGGACTGGGTGGGCAGGTACGGGTATCCGCCGAGCACCCGCGAGATCGGCGACGCGGTCGGGCTGCGGTCGTCCTCATCGGTGTCGAAACTCCTGAAGAGCCTGGAGGAGAAGGGGTTCCTCCGCCGGAGCACGGCCATGACCCGGCCGATCGACGTGCGTCTGTTCCTGCGAGCCTCGGCGCCGGAACCGGCCGCGGACCTGGTGACCGTGCCGGTGGTCGGAGACATCGCCGCGGGCAGTCCCATCGTGGCCGACCAGCACCTGGACGACATGCTGACCCTGCCCCGCGACATCACCGGGCGTGGCAACCTGTTCGGTCTGCGTGTGCGGGGCGATTCGATGATCGACGCCGCGATCTGCGACGGCGACATCGTCGTGGTACGGCAGCAGCCCGAGGCGCACTCGGGCCAGATCGTCGCCGCGATGATCGACGGCGAGGCCACCGTGAAGGTGTTTCGCCGGCGCGACGGGCACGTCCATCTCGAACCGCGCAACCCCGCCTACGACGTCATCGACGGTGACGGCTCCGTGGTGCTGGGCATCGTGGTCTCGGTCCTTCGCAGCGTCTGAGCACACCCCGCCTCTCGCCGCGGGCGCGTCGCGGCATCGCGTGCCGGTACGTCAGGGCGGCGTAACGGATGGCGAGGACGAGGGCCGGCCCCCGGGCGGTGAGGCCGGGGGCCGGGATGGGTGGTCTGTGGCGGTTGGACGGAGCGGTTACCGGTACACGCCGAACTCCCAGAGGGAGTAGCCGTAGGCGGTGCCGCGCTGGGCGAGGTTGAGGCGGACGTATCTGGCGGACACGTTCACGTCGATCTCGTCGAAGCCGCCGTCACCGGCCGTGGTGGAGTAGGCGTTGGTCCAGGTGGTGCCGTCGTTGGAGGTCTGGATCTGGTAGGCCTTGCCGTAGGCGGCCTCCCATCCGAGCTCCACGTGCTTGATCGCGGTGGCGCTCCCCAGATCGACCTGCAGCCACTGCGGGTCGCTCCAGTCGCTCGCCCACCGGGTGGTGAAGCTGCCGTCCGTCGCCTTGGAGGGCAGGAACGGCCCGCCGTCCCCGGTCGGCTGGTAGGACGAGGCGGTGGTCGTCTTGCCGAGCGCCACGTTGGTGCCGGGGATCGTCGGAGGCACGACGCGGAACGACTTCTGCTCGATGCCCACGTTGCCCTGGCCGTCGAAGGCGTAGACGTAGACCTTCCACACGCCCATCTGCTCCGGCGCGGTGACCGAGAACTGGCCGGGAGCCGTCTCGGTGAACCGCAGGTGCGAGAAGCCGGTGTTGCCGGTGATGTGCTTGTTGCTCGCCATCAGGTTGTAGCGGATGGGATCGCCGTTCGGGTCGTTCGCGGTGACGCCGACGGTGAACTGACCGCCCGCGGGGACGCTGGTCTGTGAGCCGACCGTCATGGCCGTGATCTCCGGCGGCGTGTTGGCGAACGCCTGGCCGGTGTAGGCCTGCTTGAGCGCGTGGTAGCCGAGCCGGCGCCATCCGCCGGTGAAGGTGTTGAGCCACACGCCGCCGAAGTCGTTCTCCAGCCCGTAGTGGAACTCGGTGGCTCCGAGCGCGACGCCCGGGTGGCCCTTGATGGCGTTCCAGCTCGCGGTGTACCCCGCGCGCTTCTGCAGGTCGGTGGGCTCGGTGGGGACGCCGTTCACGTCGTTCGGCACCTCCCACTCACCCGCCGGGCCGCCCTCGGTGATGATGTACGGCTTGGTGTGGCCGCCGTCGATCCACGCCTGCTTGACCCCGCCGATCGCGCCGTAGGAGTTGACCGCGAGCAGGTCGAGCGCCGGGGAGTACGTCTTGTAGTACGGCCAGGCGCCGGTCCACGCGTCGGTCGAGGTGACCGGGTGGTTGGGGTCGGCGGCGTGGATGGCCACGGCGACCTCGTTCACGAACTTGGCGTAGCCGACACGGCGCGCCTCGACCTCGGCCGCCGACAGGCCGTGGTCCTGCATGGTGAGGATGACCTCGTTGCCGACGTCCCACATCAGCACGCCCTGGTACCCCTTGAGCGCGTTCACCCGGGCGACGATCTCGTTCTTCACGCTGGTCTTGTAGGCGGTGTCGTTCACGTAGTCGGCGCCCTGGTTCAGCCAGTGCCCGACGACGACCTTGATGCCCTGCTGCGCGGCCCTGTTGAGCAGGGTCGGCGTGTTGGCGTCGTCGACGCCCCAGGTGCGGATCGTGTTGACGCCCATGCCCTTCAGGTCACGCATATAGCCGTCGGCGGCGCCCTGCGGCGGGCCGTACGTCAGGCCCCTGAGCTCGTACGGCGAGCCGTTGACGTTGAGCTGCCAGTTGCCCTGGGTGCCCGTCACCCTGACCACGCTCGGGCCGGCGGGGGTGGCCGGGTCGGTCATCGCGGCCGGCACGGTGCCGACGCTCCTGGAAACCGAGACGGAGTCGACGCTGAGGACGCCGCCGGAGGTCGTGGCCGGGGTCGGGGTGGTGAATCCGGCGATCGCGTTCGGCAGCGATCCGCCGATGGCCAGGTCGAACCGCAGGTAGAAGCCGTGCTGGACGGCGGCCTGCCAGGCGGCGACCCCGACCTGGCTCTCGCGGACGATCCAGGTCTGCTTGCCGTCGAGGTAGAAGCGGATCTCCTCGTCGGTCTTGGTGCGGTCGATGATCTGGGTGTACTCGTGGTACCCGGTCTGGCAGCCGGTGCAGGAGGCGAGGCCGCTGGTGCGGCCGTTGTACTCGGCGCACACGCCGTCGGGGGCCGTGCCGCAGTGCAGGGTATTGGAGAGCTGGTTGCGGCCGTTGACATCGGTCATGATGTCGGTCTCGCCGACGCCCGGCCAGTTGTTGTAGTTGCCGCGGTAGGCGGCGCCGGTCGCGCGGAAGCCCGGCCAGTAGCCCATGGCGTTCGCCACGTCGGGCTGCTTGAGCGTCGCGGTGAACCTGAGCTGCTCGCCCGGCTGCGGGGTGAAGTCGGTGCGCTGCGTCTCGACGCGTCCCGAGGTCCAGTTGCCCGCGCCGTCCTTGATCGCCTTGATGGAGAGCTTGCCGGCGCCGTCGAGGGAGACGTTGGCGGTGGAGGCGCTCATGGTCTCGACCTCGCCGGTGCCCCAGTTCGCGGCGCCGCCGGGGTACTGGGTGCCGGTGCGCAGGAGCCAGTTCGCCGCCGAGGGCGAGGTGCCCGCGGCTCCGTTGAAGTCGTCCTTCCAGATCTCTGTCCAGTTGCCGGGGGGAACGGACGGGGTGATGGTGGGCGTCGGCGACGGGCTGGTGCCGCCGATGGTGCCGTAGACCTGGAACTCCCACAGCGAGTAGCCGTAGCCGGTGCCACGGACCGTGCCGTACATCCGCACGTACCGGCCGGTGCCCGAGACGGCGAGCGTCTGCGTGCCCCCGGTGCCGGTCGTGGTCGAGTACACGTCGGTCCACGCGGCGCCGTCAGGCGAGGTCTGGATCTTGAACGCCTTGCCGTACGCCGCCTCCCAGGTCAGCACGACCTGGGTGATCGACGCGGAGGCGCCCAGGTCGACCTGGAGCCACTGGGGGTCGCTGAAGGCGCTGGCCCAGCGCGTGCCGGTGAGGTTGCCGTCGACGGCCATGGCAGGGCTCCATGCGGCGCCCTCGGATGAGGAGGCCGTCGCCGGCTTTCCCTGCGACAGCAGGGTGTCGACGGCCATGGCGGTGCCTGACAGAGCCAGGCCGGAGGCGACCAGCGCGACCAGCGTGGCGATCAACAGGCCCAACCGGTATCTGCCTGGGCTGCGGGATGGGTGCACGATCTCTCCTCGATACGGGGGGTGCCTGCCAGGTCGGCGAAGGGTAATCAGAGGGAGAGCGCTCTCCGAATGGAGAGTGCACCGATCGGTCAAGCGCTGTCAAGACCGATTCGCAACCGGAACGAAACGTGCTGCTCATGTGGCCGAAACCCTCTCGCCCGGAGGGGGGGGGTGGCGGGTGCCCCATTGACATCCTCGCCTCCGGCGGTGAATCTATGGCCAGGACGGAGAGCGCTCTCCAATCCCCCGAGAGGAACCAGAGTGACCGACGAGCAGTTCGATGACGTGGTGCGCAAGTTGGATCTGGAGCAGAAGGTCAGACTGCTCACCGGAGCGACCGCGTGGCGGACCCACGCGCTGACGGACATCGGCCTGCGTTCCATCGTCACCTCCGACGGGCCGATCGGCGTCCGCGGCCAGGGATGGGACGAGCGGAGCACCTCCCTGACCCTCCCCTCTCCCACCGGGCTCGCCGCGAGCTGGGACGAGGACCTGGTGGAGCGGCTCGGCGAGCTGCTGGGCGACGAGGCCCGCCGCAAGCGGGTCGACGTGCTGCTGGCTCCCACGATCAACCTGCACCGCTCGCCCCTCGGCGGCCGTCACTTCGAGTGCTACTCCGAGGACCCGCTGCTCACCGCGCGCATCGGCGTCGCCTACATCCGGGGAGTGCAGTCGCGTGGGGTCGCCGCGACGGCCAAGCACTACGTGGCCAACGACTCAGAGACCGAACGGCTCACGCTGGACGCGCGCGTGGACGAGCGGACGCTGCGCGAGGTGTACCTGGCGCCGTTCGAGGCCGCGGTCGAGGCCGGGGTGTGGGTGGTCATGGCCGCCTACAACGGCGTGAACGGCGCCACCATGAGCGAGAACCCGCTGCTCGCCGAGCCGCTGAAGGGCGAGTGGGGGTTCGACGGCCTGGTCATCTCCGACTGGGGGGCGGTGCGCTCCACGGTCGCGTCGGGACGCGCCGCGCAGGACCTCGCCATGCCGGGACCGGACGGGCCGTGGGGCGAGGCGCTGGTCGCGGCCGTACGGGCCGGAGAGGTGCCCGAGGAGGCGGTCGACGAGAAGGTCCGCCGCCTGCTGCGCCTGGCCTCCCGCGTGGGCGCGCTGTCCCCTGACGATCCCCCTTCCGGCGTGGCGGCCCTGTCCCCCGACGATCCCCACTCCGGCCTGGCGGCTCCCTCCCCCGGCGGCGCGCCCGTCGCGGAGGCCCAGGGTGGTTACTCCGCGCTCGGGGGCCCGCACCCCGGCACGCCGACCGACGCGGGCAGCCGGGCGCTGCTGCGCGACGCGGTCGTGGCCGGCACCGTGCTGCTGCGCAACGAGCGGTCGGTCCTCCCCCTCGACCCCGGGCGCCTGACCCGGGTGGCGCTGATCGGCCCGAGCGCCGCCTCGCCGCGCGTGCAGGGCGGGGGCAGCGCGGGCGTCTACCCGGTCTCCACCGTCTCGCCGCTCGACGGCGTCCGTGACGCGCTGGCCGGCCTGGCCGAGGTCACCCACGCGGCCGGCGTACACCTCCCGAGCCGTCCCACCCCGCTCGACCTCGGCAACGCCCGCGACCCGCTGACCGGCGAGCCCGGCGTGCTCGTACGGCTGCTGGACGCCGACGGGGCCGAGCTGCACGCCGAGCACCGGCTCACCGGCCGCATCCTCGAACCGGCCCTCGTCGACTCCTCGGCCACCGTCGAGATCAGCGCCCGCCTGTGCCCCGAGGTCGGCGGAGAGTGGAACCTGGCCGTCTCCGGATGGGGCCACGTGTTCCTTTCCGCGGACGGCACGACGCTGATCGACGAGGAGGTCGAGCGCGACACCGACGACCCGGCGACGGTGCACCTCACCCCGCCGTACCGGCACGCCACGCTGAGCCTCGCGGCGGGCCAGGAGGTCGAGCTGGTCGCGCGGCGCCGCCTCGACCCTGACAGCGGGCTGGCCTCGGCGCTCGCCGCCGACCCGCCGAAGCGCGGGGACGCCGAGGAGCTGGAGGCGGCGATCGAGCTGGCGAAGGCGGCCGACGTCGCCATCGTGGTCGTCGGCACGACCGAGGAGGTCGAGAGCGAGGGCTACGACCGCGACGACCTGGCCCTGCCCGGCGACCAGGACGCCCTGGTCCGCGCGGTGGTCGCGGCCAACCCCGACACGATCGTGGTGGTCAACGCCGGAGGTCCGGTCGCCATGCCGTGGCGCGAGGAGGTGCCCGCCGTGCTGCTGAGCTGGTTCGCCGGCCAGGAGTACGGGGACGGCCTCGCGCGGGTGCTCTTCGGCGGCGCCGAACCCGGCGGGCGCCTGCCCACGACGTGGGCCGACACCTCGCTCATCGGCACCACGCCCGTGGACGGCGTGCTGGAGTACGCCGAAGGCCCCGACATCGGCTACCGGGCGTGGCTGCGGGAACCGGCCGCCCCTGCGTACTGGTTCGGCCACGGGCTGGGATACACCACCTGGGCGTACGAGAGCGTCGTCGCGCCGGCGCACGCCGAGCCCGGCCGCCCGTTCACCGTGCGGGTGCGGCTGCGCAACACCGGCGAGCGGGCCGGTGGCGAGGTCGTGCAGGTCTACCTGGCACGGCCCGAGTCCGGCGTGCGGCGCCCGGCCCTGTGGCTCGCCGGCTTCACGCGCGTCGAGGCGGGGCCGGGGCAGACCGTGGAGGCCGAGGTCGAGGTCCCGGCCCGCGCCCTCCAGCACTGGTCCCCTGAGGACCGGGACTGGACCAACGAGCCCGGGTCGTTCACCGTACTGGCGGGCCGCAGTGCGGGCGACCTACCATTGAGCACCGGTACTGTGAGCCGGTGACTGAGACCTGTTACGACCGATATGGCCGCCTACGCGTGATGTAGGAGGCCAGGGCGGGCGAGCGCGTTGGAGAGCGCTCTCCCGCCATGCTATAAAAGCCACATGAGCGAAGGTCGCCCGCCTGTGTCGGCATCCCCCACCCTGGAGGACGTGGCGCGCGCGGCGGGTGTCTCCCGCGCCACCGTCTCCCGCGTCATCAACGGCATCCGCAACGTCGATCCCACGATCCAGGAGACGGTCAGGCGGGCCATCGCCGACACCGGCTACGTCCCCAACCGCGCGGCCCGCTCCCTGGTCACCCGCCGCACCGGCGCGATCGCCCTGGTCGTGTCCGGGGCGGGCGAGGAGAGCGGGGAGAACCCCTTTCACAGCCAGGTCTTCGCCGACCCGTTCTTCGGCCGCGTGGCCAGCGGCGTGGTCGGCTTCCTGCGCCCCCGGGGCATCCACCCGATCTTGATGTTCGCCGAGACCGCCGAGGCCCGCGCCCAGGTCATCGCGTATCTCCGCCAAGGGAACGCCGACGGCGCCGTCCTGGTCTCCACCCAGTCGGAGGACCCGCTCCCCCGGCTGCTGGTCGACGCGGCCCTGCCCGCCGTGCTCTTCGCCAGGCCCGCGGAGCCGATCCCCATCAGCTACGTCGACGTCGCCCACCGCGCGGGGGCGAAGCTCGCCGCCGACCACCTGGTGGCGCGGGGCTGCCGCCGTGTGGCGACCATCTCCGGGCCTTTGGACGTGGCGGCCAGCCAGGACCGGCTTTCGGGGTTCCGCGACGCGATGGCGGCGCACGGCTATCCGTACATCCCGTGCGTCGAGGGGAATTTCACCCTCGGCAGCGGAGAGGCCGCGATGGAGCGGTTGCTGAGCGAGCATCCCGGCATCGACGGCGTCTTCATCGCCAACGACCTGATGGCCCAGGGCGCCCTTCCCGTGCTGCGCCACCACGGGTGCCGCGTGCCCGGCGACGTCGCCGTGGTCGGCTTCGACGACAGCAGCGCGGCGACCGCGAGCAGGCCCCCGCTAACGACGATCCGCCACCCCGTCGAGGACATGGCGGCCGAGATGGCACGGCTGCTCATGGCCCACGTCGACGATCCCGGCCAGCCGGTGACCTCGATCATCTTCGAGCCCTCCCTGGTGGTCAGGGACTCCGCCTGACGGCACGCGCCCGCCGCCCCGGAGGTCTGGATCCCGGCCGCGTGAATCGAAGCGGCGTGAATCGAAGGCGCGCGCATGAGGGGCGGGTGGATCCGGAGCCGCGTACGCGGGTCGGGCGCCTCGGGCGGGCGCGCGCGTACGCGGCTCGCGGTCTACTTCACCGCACCAGCGGTGAGGCCCTGAACGAGATAGCGCTGGAGGAGCAGGAAGCCGGCCACGACCGGGATGCTCACCACCAGGGACGCCGCCATGACCTGGTTCCAGTAGACGTCGTTCTCGGTGGCGTAGCCCCGGAGGCCGACGGCAAGGGTGCGGGTGGAGTCGTCGGTCATGACCGAGGCGAAGAGCACCTCGCCCCACGCCGTCATGAACGCGTAGATGGCGACCGCCACGATGCCGGGGATCGCGGCCGGGATGACCACGCGGAACAGCGCCCCGAGCGGCCCGTTGCCGTCCACCTTGGCCGCCTCGTCCAGCGCCACCGGGATGGAGTCGAAGTAGCCGACCAGCATCCAGATCGAGAACGGCAGCGAGAACGTCAGGTAGGTGACGATGAGCCCGGTGCGGGTGCCGTACAGCTCCAGGCCGGTGGCGTTGCCGAGGTTCACGAAGATCATGAACAGCGGGAGCAGGAACAGGATGCCCGGGAACATCTGGGTCGACAGCACCGTGATCGTGAAGGTCTTCCTGCCGGGGAAGCGGTAGCGGCTCACCGCGTAGGCGGCGAAGATCGCCACCGTCACCGACAGCACGGAGGCGATGGACGCCACGACGACGCTGTTCACGAAGTACCGGGCCAGCGGGATGGTCTTCCAGATGTCGGCGAAGGGCCGGAAGCTGATCGTCGAGGGGATCCAGCGGAAGCCGTTCTGCACGTCCTGCAGCGGCTTGATCGCCGAGCTCGCCATCACGTACAGCGGGATCAGGGTGAACAGGCCGAGGAATCCGAGGCCGATCCATCGCGCCCACGGCAGCCAGCGCGGCTCATGCATTGGTCCTCCTCCGGGAGGTGATCGCCAGGTACGCCGCGGTCACCACGAGGAGGAACAGCAGCAGCAGGACCGACATCGCCGAGCCCGAGCCGAAGTTCCAGGTGATGAACGAGCTCTGGTAGATGTGCACCGAGATGAGGTCCGCCTGTTGCGGCGCCGCCTTCCCGAACAGCACATATGGGGTGTTGAAGTCGTTGAAGGTCCACAGGAACAGCACCAGGATCAGCACCTGGTTCACCGGGCGCAGCATGGGCAGTGTGATGGAGCGAAGCTGCCGCCACCACCCGGCGCCGTCGATGGCCGAGGCCTCGTACAGGTCGCGGTCGATGTTCTGCAGGCCCGCCATGAGGATCAGGAACGCGAACGGCCAGGACCGCCACACGCAGACCACCACGACCGCCGCGAAGCTGTTCGTGCCGATCAGCCAGAACGGGCGGTCGGCGCCGCCGAGGCCGAGCTGGTCGACCAGGACGTGGTTGACGAACCCGGTGTCACGCTGGAACATGAAGCTCCACGTGATCACTCCGGCGTAGACGGGCAGCGCGTAGGGCACCAGGAAGAAGGTGCGCAGGAGCCCGCGACCGCGGAAGGCGCCCTGCATCAGCACCGCCCCTACCGTGCCGAAGAGCCAGGAGAACCCGACCGCCAGCGCGGTGAACGCGATGGTGATGAGGAACGAGTGGAGCAGCGAGCTGCCGACGGCCGAGTTGACGTCGACCGCGATCTGGTAGTTCGACAGCCCCACGAAGGGGGCGGCCGACCAGTTCCTGATGAAGAACTGCGTGAGCCGCAGGAAGCTCATCCCGACGCCGATGAGCATCGGCACCACGTGGATGAGCAGTTCCAGCACGATCGCCGGGAGGATCATCAGATAGGGCACGCCCAGGCGGCGCAGCCGTACCGGGATCCGGCCCGCGACCCGCGATGGCAGCCCCCTTCCGGGCGGGGGCGGCCCGCCTCCGGCGGGCGCGGTCGCGCGCCGCTCGTCTTGCTGAGGCGTGGTACGGGCGACCATCTATTCCTCTCGATTCGGCAGTGCCGGTCGTGGACGGCGTGAGGGTGTTCGTGTGGACGGCTTGAAGGTGTTCGTGGACCTCCCGCCGGGCCGTCTCGTGAACGACCCGGCGGGGGCCGGTGCCGGCCGGGAGACGATGGGGGAAGGCCCCCGCCCGGCACCGTCGTACTCGGGTGGAACGTCAGCTACCGGGCTGGACCTGCTGGTTCGCCTGGGTCAGCTTGGCCTTGACGGCCTCCTCGGTGATCGGCTTGCCGCTGGCCGCGTCGGCCCAGAGCTGGTTCATCGCGGTGCCGACCAGGGTCTCGAACTGGCTCTCCTCCGGCACCTGGGGCAGCGGCGCGGCGGTCTTGCCGAGGATCTCCTGGAACGTCTTGATGTCCTCGCTCTGGAACGCCGGGTCGTTGTAGGCGTCCTGGACGGTGGGCAGCGACCCGTACGTCTTGTTGAGGATCTGCTGCTCCTCCGGGCTCGTCATGAACTTCACGAACTTCAGAGCGCCGTCCTGGTTCTTCGTGAAGTTAAAGACGGCGAGGTTGATCCCGGCCACCATGCCGTTGACCTGCTTGCCCCCGGAGTCCGCCGCGGGCAGCGGAATGGGCGCGAGGCCGTAGGTCTCGTTGGTCAGCCCGGCGGCCTTGATCTGCGAGCCGATGGACTGCCACATCAGCATCGCGGCCTTGCCGTTGACGAAGTCGTTCACGGCCTCGGTGCCGTTGGAGTACTCGGCGTTGCTCGGGTTGACGATCTTGTCGGCCGCCATCAGGTCCAGGTACTGCTTGATGGCCGCGACGTTCTGGGGAGAGTCGAACTGCGGCTTGCCACTGGAATCGAAGAGCTCCGCGCCGTGCTGCTGGCCGAAGATGAAGGCGTGGTGGGAGTTCTCGCTGACGCTGGCGCCCTCGACGGCGAGGCCCCACTGCTTGCCCTTGGTGAGCTTCTTGCCGTCGGCGACCAGCTCGTCCCAGGTGACCGGCGGTTTGTCGATGCCGGCTTCCTTGAACATCTTCTTGTTGTAGTACAGCCCGTACGTCATGCCGTAGATCGGCACGGCCGTGGGCGGCTTGCCGGGGGCGCCCGTCGCGGCGAGGCTCGGGCCGAGGAAGCGCTCCTTGCCTCCCAGCCCGGCGAGCAGGGTGTCGTCGAAGGGCAGGAAGGCGCCGGTGGCCTGCAGCGAGGCCGACCAGGTGTTGCCGATGTTGACCACGTCCGGGCCCTTGCCCGACGTGGTGGCGGCGAGGATCCGGTTGAGCAGGTCGGCCCAGGGAACCACTTCGACGTTCACCTTGATGCCGGTCTGCTTCTCGAACTTGTCGAGCTCGGGCTGGAGCACCTGCTTGTCGTTGTCCAGGCTGGTGCCCTGGTTGGACGCCCAGTAGGTGAGCGTCTTGCCCGCGCCGTCGTCGGCCGACCCGCCACCGGCCGCGGTGCCGCCGCCGTCGCCACCGCCACCGCACGCCGCGGCCGCCACCATCAGCGCGCCCGCGACCGCGACATATCCGAACTTGCCTATACGCACAATGAACCCCTCACTAGAACGCGGCTCCGGCCTCGTGCCGATGGAGCCGCCCTACGCCGGATCGGCCTCTCCGCCAGGGGACGGGAAGTCGAAAGGAGGCCGTCAAAGGCCAAAAGAGAGACCTCCTCCTTCAAGGACGCCGGGTCCCGCCGCCGGCGGGACCCGGATGATGTGTCATGGGTAGCGGTCGACGTGGACGACCCGCGTACTCGCGTTCGCCGGTCCCCCGGTCGTGTCGATGACGTGACGCATCGTGGCGACAGCGTCGTGCCCGAGTCCGCCACCACCGCCGAGGCGGGTGTGCCCGCGTTCTCGGTGAAGAGGGTGGAGGCGGTCTCGCCCTGAGAGAGCAGGCTGTCGACGGCCACGGCGGGGCCGGTCACCGCCAGGCCGGACGCGATCGACACCGCCGGGAAGGCGGTGAGCGGACCTGTGTGGTGTAGGCCCGGACTGCGTGCAGGATTGCACAGCCTCTCCTTGGTGCAAGGGGGTACCCGTCGATCAAGGGTGACGACGGATGAGGGAGAGCGCTCTCCAGACAGAGATTGTCCGCTGTATCACGACTTGTCAACACATCCTTGCTGACGATTTGGAAACCCCCTGCTCACCCCCTCGAAACACGTGGGGCCTCATCGAGCCACTTGTCTGACCTCCACAGAGCCGTGAGACGCGCCTGGATCACAGTGTGGACACCAGATCGATCTTCGATTGCCTTACCGCTCGTCAGGAACGCGGTGAACCCACGGGTCAGAGGCCTGCCGGGGCCTCCGAGGCCCCCTCCTGACGGCCTCCGGACGCGGCCCGGAGACGGCCGGTCGCCGGATGGCGGCGACGAAACACGCGCGTAACCCTCGACGGAGAGCGCTCTCCGCTGCCGCCTGGCCGACCCCCTCGGGGGCCTTGCCCGACCGGCCCCTTCCTTCGAACGCGGCCCGTTCTCCGTGGCGGCCTTGTGCTCGCGTGCCGGGCAGGAAGAGACTGGGTTGGGCCAGGTCCCAGGTCGGGAGGTCGACATGCCGCTGACGGTCCGCCGCGAGGCCCGCCGCGAGTTCACCGTCATCACGATCATCGGCGAGGTGGACAGGAACGGCGCCCCCCATCTCGGGGAGAGCATCGACGAAGCCCTGCGCGCGACCAGCCCCAGGCTGCTGTTCGACCTGTCCGGCATGGAGTTCATCGACTCGGCGGGCCTGCGGCTCCTGGTGGGGGCCTGCGAGAAGGCCACGCGGTGCGGCGGCACCTGCGCGCTGTGCTGCCTCTGCCCCACGCCCAGGAAGATCATGGATGTGACGGGCATCGGCGACGCTTTCGACATCTACCCGACCATGGCCGCCGCCCTCGCAGGCGGCCCTCTGGAGAGCCCCGCCTCCCGCAAGCTCCCCTGACCGGCCGTCCGGGAGCGGCCGTCCGGAAGCGGCCGGGCCCCCCGTACGGCGAGCCGGTTCAGGCTACGGTGCGGCGTCCCCCCGCTCGGCCTCCTGGGCGCACACCTCCTCGACGTCGGCGAGCCGGCGCATGCCGTAAACGCTGCGGGCCGTTCGCGGGTTACCCGCCAGGAGCTCCTCGTTGCGGGAGACGAACCACCAGTAACCCGAAGTGAACGGGCAGGCGACCTCGCCGGTCCGCCGGTCGGGACGGTACCGGCAGCCCCCGCAGAAGTCGCTCATCCGGTTGATGTACGCGCCACCGGCGGCGTAGGGCTTGGTCGCGAGCATCCCCCCGTCGGCGTACTGGGACATGCCCACCACGTTGGGCACCATCACCCAGTCGTACCCGTCGACGAAACAGCGGTGGAACCAGTCGGTGAGCCGGGCGGGGTCGAACCCGCGTTGCAGCGCGTAGTTGCCCAGCACCATCAGCCGCACGATGTGGTGGGTGAACCCGGTGTCGCGGACCTGGCGCAGCGCCCACGACAGGCAGCGCGCCTCCACGGCGTCGGCGTCCAGTTCGGTGAACCACCCGGGCAGGGGCGTCCGCGCCGACAGGCGGTTGAGCTCCCGGTACCGCTCGCCGAAGTGCCAGTACAGGTGCCAGACGTAGTCACGCCAGCCGATGAGCTGCCGGACGTACCCCTCGACGCTCCCGAGTGGCGCCCGTCCGGCCCGGTAGGCGTCCTCGGCGGCGCGCACGCATTCCATGGGGTCGAGCAGGCCGAGGTTGACGGCGGGAGAGAGCATGCTGTGGGCCATGACCGGATCGGCCGACAGCATGGCGTCCTGGTACGGCCCGAACACCGGCAGCCGGTGGGCGACGAAGTGCTGAAGCGCCCGCAGCGCCTCCTCCCTGGTGGCGGGGAAGGTCCTCGGCCCGTCACGTCCCACGAAGGCGACCTCGCCCTCGCGTTCCCTGCGGTCGAGGTCGTGGCGCACCTCCTGGTCGATCTCGTCCTCCTCGGCCCGCCACGGCCCGGGGACCTCCATCCCCTCCGACGGCGGCGGGCGGCGGTTGTCGGCGTCGAGGTTCCACCGCCCCCCGGCCGGGCCGTCGCCCTCCATGAGCACGTCGAGGCGGCGCCGGGCGTCGCGGTAGAAGTCCTCCATCAGCAGCCTGCGCCCGTCGCCCCTGCCTTCCGCCCATGCCTTGAACTCCACAGCGGTCGTGGTGAAGCCGCGCGCCGGGAGCACGGTCACCTCCTCGCGGCTCCGGACGAACGCGTCGGCCGCGTAGCTGGTGGGATGGCAGACGGTGAGCCCCCCGCCCACGCGGTCGAGCGCCTCGCCGTAGGTCTCCGTCCGCAGGAACACCGCCCGCTCGCCGAGCTCGGCCGCGCGGTGCCGGAGCGCCGACAGCACGAGGTGGGCCTTCTGCCGGTGGAAACGCCGGCGCCGCAGCACCGACCGTGCCTCGACCAGCAGCACCGGCTGCTCCGCGGAGTCGAGGAAGTGGTCGCCGAGCTGGTCGGCGAAGAGCCATCGCCTGCCGTGATCCCCCATATGCCCATCTTCGTACGGCCGTTTCCGCACCTCACCGCGGGTGGAGGGCTCAGCCGACCGCCGCCGCGCGGGGCTGGTCGAACTGCGTGCGGTACAGCTCTTCGTACCGGCCGCCCTGGGCGAGCAGGTCGGTGTGCGTGCCGCGCTCGACGACCCTGCCGTCCTCGATCACCAGGATGAGGTCGGCGGCCCTGATGGTGGAGAGCCGGTGGGCGATGACCACGGCGGTCCGCCCGGCCAGGGCCTCCCCCAGCGCTTCCTGCACCGCCGCCTCCGACGTGGAGTCGAGGTGGGCCGTGGCCTCGTCCAGGATCACCACGCGCGGGCGCGCCAGCAGCAGCCGCGCGATGGTCAGCCGCTGGCGTTCGCCACCGGAGAGGCGGTAGCCGCGCTCGCCGACGATGGTGTCCAGCCCGTCAGGGAGCGCCGCGATCAGATCTTCCAGGCGGGCCCTGCGCAGCACGTCCCACAGTTCCTCCTCCGAGGCCTCGGGCCTGGCGAGCAGGAGGTTCGCGCGGACGGACTCGTGGAACAGGTGCCCGTCCTGCGTGACCATGCCGAGCGTCTCGCGGATCGACTCGGCCGACAGGTCCCTGACGTCCACGTCCGACAGCCGCACGGCGCCGGCCTCGACGTCATAGAGCCGCGTCGCGAGCTGCGCGATCGTCGACTTGCCCGCCCCCGACGAGCCGACCAGCGCCACCATCTGGCCCGGTTCCGCGCGGAACGACACCCTGTGCAGCACCTCGGCCCCTCCCCGCGTGTCCAGGGTGGCCACCTCTTCGAGGGACGCCAGCGACACCTTGTCGGCCGCCGGGTAGCCGAAGACCACGTCGTCGAACTCCACCGAGACCGGCCCGTCGGGGACGCGGCGGGCGTCCGGCCGGTCGGCGATCAGCGGCTTGAGGTCGAGCACCTCGAAGACCCGCTCGAAGCTCACCAGCGCGCTCATCACCTCGACCCGCGCGCTGGCGAGGGCCGTCAGCGGCGCGTACAGCCGGGTGAGCAGCAGCGCGAGCGCGACGACGGCGCCCGGCTCCAGCCGGCCGGCCAGGGAGTAGTAGCCGCCGAGGCCGTAGACGATGGCCAGCGCCAGCGCGGACACCACCGTCAGCGCCGTGACGAACACCGACTGCACCATGGCCGTGCGGATCCCGATGTCGCGCACCCGCCGCGCCCTGATGGCGAACTCCGCCGACTCCTTCGCCGGCCTGCCGAAGAGCTTGATCAGCGTGGCGCCCGGCGCTGAGAAGCGCTCGGTCATCTGCGTGCTCATGAGGGCGTTGTGGTTGGCCGCCTCCCGCTCCAGCCGCGCCAGGCGCGAGCCCATGCGGCGCGCGGGCAGCACGAACACCGGCAGCAGCACCAGGGCGATCAGGGTCACCTGCCAGGAGATGCCGATCATCACGACCAGCGTCAGCGCGAGCGTCACCACGTTGCCGACCACCCCGGACAGGGTGTTGCTGAACGCCCGCTGGGCGCCGATGACGTCGTTGTTCAGGCGGCTGACCAGCGCTCCGGTCCTGGTGCGCGTGAAGAAGGCGACGGGCATGCGCTGCACGTGGTCGAACACCGCCGTGCGCAGGTCGAGGATCAGCCCCTCACCGATGCTCGCCGACAGCCAGCGTGTGAGCAGCCCCAGCCCCGCGTCCAGGAGCGCGATGCCCGCGATGAGCACGGCGAGCCCGAGGATGGTCTCGAAGGGCGAGCGGTTCACGATCGCGTCCACGACGCGGCCCGCGAGCACCGGCGTAGCCACCGCCAGCACGGCCGTCACCACGCTGAGCACCAGGAACCACGCCAGCATCCCGCGGTGCTTTCGCGCGAACCCGCCGACGCGCCGCAGGGTGGCCATGGAGAACGGCCGCCGATCGTCCTGCGCGTGCATCGCGTTGTACAGCGAATGCCACGCGGTCACTTCCATGTCCATGACGTACCACCGGTCCTGATCTGGGTCAGTATGCGAAAGAGGTCACCGGGGCGGTCGTCACCGGTGACCTGTACCAGACCCTAATTGCTCAACTTAAGTCGAGGTCAAGCTTTCCGGTGTCAGGGCGGGACGGCTCCTCCTGAGATGGGCGGTCGAGTGCCCCGCCACGTGGATGCGCCTCCCCCAGTAGGGGATCCCCCTGTCTGTGACCCGGGCCACCAGCGCCGGCCAGCTGCAGACCGCTCGTTCGAGGACCCAGCCGGGCGCGAGCAGGGAGCTGGTGAACGGGAAGACGCGCCTGCCCCCGCCCCGGCGCCTGCCGACCTCCGCGAGCACGACCACCAGGCCCGCGCACGCGAGGACCGCCCGGTGACGCCTCCGCACGAGCGCGGCCGTCACGGCGGGCAGGATCAGCAGGAAGACCGCCATCCGGGCGGGCTGCGCCAGGTCGTCGTAGGCCTGCCAGACACGCTGCGCGCGGAACCGGTCCAGACCGGGCGGGACGCGGGGGACGAACAGGTCGCGGGGACGGCATTCCCGCCCGCCGTGCGCCCGCACCGTGCGGATGAGTTCGAGGTTCTCGAACAGCACGTCGCCGTCGTACCCGCCCATCGCGAGGAAGGTCGACCGGCGCACGCCGAACGTCCCCGGGTAGTCCGCGCCGAAGGCCCGGTTGAGCAGGGTGCGGGCGGTGTCCCAGCGGGCGTGCCAGGGCAGGGGGCGGTAGTAGTTCTGCGGGCGCACGAGGTCGGCCCCGGCCAGCAGGGCGTCCACGCGGGCCAGCGTGTCCTCGTCGTGGCGGACGTCGTCGTCGGCGATGACCACGTGCTCCCCCCGGGCCCGCCGCAGGCCCGTGGTGACGCCCGAGACCTTGCCGTTGACGAAGTCGAGGTCGCCGTCGGGCCGTACGTGGTCGGCGAGGTGCCCCCAGGCCCGCGCGTGCCGCTCGAACAGCTCCGGCGCCGAGCCGTCGACGACCACGACCCGGGCGTACGTGCTCAGCCGGCGCAGGTAGGCGGTCATCTCCTCCAGCCTGGCGTCATCCCTCCATCGAAGGGGCAGCACGTAGTCGAGATCCATCACGCGGGTTCCGCCGCCAGGCCACCGCCTCGGAGCGACGTGGCCCCGTTCTCCCACGATTTCATGACATGTTCGGCGAAGAGCCGGTCGAGCGCCAGGCCGCACGCGGCCCCGTACAGGATGTCGCCGGCCATGGACGGATACGCGGCGGCGAACGTCCCGCACATGTCGTGCCCGGCGATCTGCTCGTGGACGGCGTCGGCCTGCACGTGCTCGTCGTAGAACCGGGCGGCGGTCGCGTCTCCCCCGACGCGCCGCAGTCCGCGCCCGTACTTGGCGTTCGGGAGCGAGGACGTCATCTCCAGCGCCGCGAGGTGGCCGAGCAGGGCGCCCCTGTGGCGGCGGTGGAGCCCGAAGAGCGACATGACGTTGTTGACCGCCAGGGTGATCGCCGGGACCCGGCCGAGGAAGGCCCCATAGGAGTCGGACAGGCCGAGACCGCGCATCGTGGCGCGGAACAGCTCGGCGTGCATCCGCTCGGTGCGCCCGCCTCCGTACTCGTCGGCCTGGATCTCCACCAGCGCCGCCTTGGCGTGACCGCGCAGCCGGGGGATCCCCCAGGTGTGCGGGTCGGCCTCCTTGAGGTGGTAGATCGACCGGTGGACCACGAACTCGCGGAAGTGCGCCCGCCCGGCCTCGTGGTGCAGGTAGTCCGCGAGCGGGGGGCCGTCGTCGGCCTCCGCCGCCAGCCTGCCGAGCGCCCTCGGCAATTCCCGCGCCGGCACCGGCGGCGGCCGGCGGACCACGGCCGCGAGGCCGTCCTCGAACCGCCGTTCCAGCGTCGCCCGCACGCGCAGCAGCGACGGATCCCACTCCCACCGGTCGTCGACCTCGCCGAAACCCTGGTAGTGCAGCTCGTAGCAGGCGAAGAGCGCGAGCTGGAGATCCTCGTCGTAGGGGACAGGATCGGCGGAGGGCACGACGAGCTCGCCCAGCTCGTGCGGCGGGCGTACGAGCCGCTCGAACAGGAAGGCGCTCACCGGCCCCCGGGGCTCCGGCAGCGCCGGGGCGGTCTCCCCTGCCTGTCTCGCGCTCACGATGTCCACGGGTTCCATGCGGTTCTCACTCCGGAGTGCCGGTGTCGCGCAGCGCCCGCCGCTGGACGGCGAGCAGCCAGGCCATGGACGGCGCGATCAGCGCCACGCCGATGGCGGTCACGACGAGGGTGGCGGTCAGTACCGAGGGCTCTGCGGCGGCCTGGCGGTAGGTGAGGGACGGCGGGAGCATGACGGGGAACTGCGCCAGCGCCCATCCCCACAGGATCGTGATGACGCCCAGCATGGCGGTGGCACGGACCAGCGGGTAGACGCGCCGCCAGAGCAGGACCAGGGAGCCGACGCCGAGCACGGCCCCGGCCACGACCAGGGGAAGCCCCCGGTGGGTGAGCCCGGTGAACAGCCCCGGGGCGTCCCAGCGCAGCACGGCGATGCCGCCGAGCGCGACGGCCCCGATGAGCACGGCCGCGACCAGCCCCCGCACGCGGAACCACTCCGCCAGATCGGGACGCCCGGCCTCGACGGCGTCGTCGCACAGGTACGCCCCGGCGAGGTAGACGCAGACCATGACGGCCAGCACCCCGCCCAGCAGCGAGGTCGGGTTGAGCCAGCTCGTCAGGATGTCCCCCCTGGCCAGCCCCGGCGGCACCCGTCCCGAGGCGATGGCCCCGGCGGCCGTGCCGAGGAAGAACGGGGTGAGGACGGAGGAGACGGCGAAGGCCCCGCCGAAAAGGCGCCGCTGCCAGAGCTCCGTGGCGGCCTTGCGGAAGGCGAAGGCCGTGCCCCTGGCGATGATCCCGATCGCCGCCAGCGTCAGGGGGATGTACAGCGTCGACATCACCGAGGCGAACACCCCCGAGAACGCCGTCCACAGCAGCACGAGCACGAAGATCAGCCATACGTGGTTGGCCTCCCAGACCGGCCCGATCGACCGCTCGATGAGGCCGCGCCGCGCCATGCCCGTACGGCTGCGCCCGGCGAGCAGGTCCCAGGCGCCCCCGCCGAAGTCGGCCCCGGCCAGGAGCGCGTACAGGGTGATCCCCACCCACATCACGACCAGCACGATCCGCGCGGTGTCCATCAGGAGGGTTCCGGCTCGCGCGTGCGGTCCCGCTCCTGGGGGGCGACCGGTCTCTCGCTCCACCTGATCAGGCGCATGACGTAGAGGGTGACGACGGTGAGCACCGTGTAGACGAGCGCGACGACCACGAAGCCGGTCCACAGTCCGGGGGCGGGGTTCACGGCGTCGGACGTGCGCAGATGCCCGTACACCGTCCACGGCTGGCGGCCTACCTCGGTGACGGTCCACCCCGCCTCCACCGCGACCACCGCGAACACCCCCGACAGGGCGGCCGCCCGCAGGAACCACGGTGAGCGGGGCAGTTCCCTCCGCCGCCACCAGGTGTAGCCCAGCCAGGCGGACAGCAGGAGCAGGAGGAAGCCCATCCCCACCATCATGTCGAAGGCCAGATGGACGATCATGACGGGCGGGCGGGCGGCCCTCGGGACCGCGTCGAGTCCCTGGACGACGGTGCCGGGGTTGTGCCCCACCAGGAGCGACAGCCCGTACGGGATCTCGATGGAGTAGCGCAGCCGATCGCCGGTGACGATCCCGCCGACGCTCAGCGGAGCGCCCGCCCCCGTACGGAACAGCGCCTCGGCGGCGGCGAGCTTGGTGGGCTGCAGCGTGGCGACGCGCTTGCCCGCGAAGTCGCCCACCAGGATCTGGATCGGGGTGAACACCGCCGCCAGGGTGAAGGGGACCAGGAACCCCAGCAGGTGGTAACGGTCACGGTGACCCCGGAGCATGCCCGCGGCGTAGACCCCGGCGACCAGGAAACCCGCGACCATGAAGGCCGCCACGATCATGTGAAGGGTCTCGTGGGGCACGGCCGGGTTGAACATCGCCCGCCAGGGGCTCACCCGGTTCACCACCCCGTCCCTGAGGGCGAATCCGCGCGGCGCGTTCATCCACGCGTTCGCGCACACCACCAGGAACGCCGACAGCGTTCCCGCGACCAGCACCGGGATGCCGCTGAGCAGGTGGGCCCTGGGCGGGACGCGGTCCCACGCGTACAGGTAGATGCCGAGGAAGATGGCCTCGATGAAGAACGCGATGCCCTCCGCCGCGAACGGCAGCCCGATCACCTGGCCGTAGGTGCCCATCATCCCCGGCCAGAGCAGGCCGAGCTCGAAGCTGAGGATCGTGCCGGACACCGCGCCGGCCGCGAACAGCACCCCGATCGCCTTGGCCCACTGGCGGGCGAGCCGCGTGTAGTCGGCGTCCCCGGTGCGGATCCCCCGCCACTCGATGATCAGCATCAGCGCGGGCATGCCGACGCCCAGGCAGGCGAGCACGATGTGCCAGCCGAGCGACAGCGCCATCTGCGTGCGGGCCGCGACGAGGTCGGCCGGGGTCGCCGGGCCGGCGGCCGCGAGGACCGACTGCCACGTCGCCATCCGCACCTCCCGCCGCGCCCATGGCGCGCCGGTCGAGGCACGCGTGGTCTGTTTCTGCAGGTTAAGCGGTTGGTGTACGGGAGAGCGGCTTCCCACGCGGCGCGTCGCGCGGGGCCGTGGCGCCTTTGCCCGAACCCGGTTACGGATTTAACTCCCCTCGGGTGACCCGTGCGCGTGGCCTGGCTAGTGTGGGGGTCGTACCGCGCCGTATGGCGTCTCCCGGGAACCCATCGCGACGCTCCGTAGGCCCAGGGCGCACCACACCCCTGAAGGCCGCAGACGAATCTGGATACGGAGTGATTCCCATGCTCAGACGACTCATCGCCACCGGTCCTCTGCCGGCCCTGCACCTTCGGGGCGGGGACGACGACTGGGACGACGACTACGACGACGATTTCGACGACGACTACTAGAACGGTTTCTAGAAGTCGACGACTCCTGGAAACCGTCGGCGACACGGGCCCGGCGACCGCGACCGGTGGCCGGGGCCCAGAGCGCGAAGGCGTCGCCCCGCGAGAAGCTCCTCGCGGGGCGACGCCCATGCGCGCGTGTCCCGGTTCTACCGGTCGGTGATGTCAGGGTCAGCCGCAGCGCCTGCCGTTGTTGATGCAGTCGACGGCCTGCTTCATCAGCGCTTCCGACATCACGTTGATGAAGTCGCCGTGGTCGGTGACCGGCTTGTGGAGCTGCTCGGGGAAGCTGTCGAGCGCGAAGCCCGGACCGGGCGGCACGTTGTAGGTGATGCGCTGCTCCAGGGCCGGGATGGCCTGGAACCCGCTGGGACACGACCCGTCGGCCCCGGTGAACGCGACGTGCGTGCGGTGGTTGGCGCTGTCGGTGTTCTTACCGTCCCAGCAGCTCTGGAACCGCAGGAGGCGCACCACCTGGCTGCCGCGCGGGCAGATCGGGTACTTGTCCTTGAGCTGACGGTTCTCGAACCCCGTGCACGTCCACCGGGCGTTGGCGTTCGTCGGGCCGTTGGTGAACGACTTGGCGTCCCCGGTGATGATGCGCAGGAAGACCGGCATGCCGACCACCTTGCTGGTGGGGTTACCGCTCAGCGTCAGCGTGACGGTGGCGGGGCGCACGATCTGGCCGACGTTGCCGTCCAGGCCGCCGCCGGGCTTGTCGGCGTCGTCACCCTTGCCCTTCTGCAGGCGCAGGACCGGCCAGTAATGGGTGGACTTGTCGCCGTTGGAGCAGGTGGTGCCGGCCGCCTGGAGGCTGTCGTTGGTCGAGAAGCCGCTGGTGTCCCGGTTGCCCACGTAGTCGTGGACGTGGTGGGCGCCGTTGGTGACCCCCGGCGCGACGATCACGTTGTCGGAGTTGTGGTGGCCGTCCTCGTTGCGCCCGCACCGGGAGACGAAGGTGCCCCTCGACGCGCCCTGCTGGTCGCGCGGCTTGTCGGCGTTGGGCCGCACGGTGCGGATGTCGACGAAGTCGTCGGGCGAGGGGCCTGTCGCGCCGCCGGTCGCCGTGGCGCTGGGCGAGGCGGAGGGAGAGGCCGAACCCGAGCCCGTCGGGCTCGCGGTGGGGTTCGCGGTGTCGCTGGGCGACGGCGAGGCGGAAGGGTCGCCGGTGGCGGTGGCCGTGGGGCTCGGAGACGGGGACTGCCCGCCGCCCGCGCCGTTCCGCACCGTACACGCCGTCAGGTTCCGCAGGTCGGCCCGGGTGCCGGCGCGCCGCAGGGCGGTCCCGATGCGGTTGACCGTGACCGAGCGCTGGAACCGCAGCGGGTTGAGCACCGCGTTGCGGATCTGGCTGTTGCTCGCGCGGGCGCCGATCCTGGCAAGCCGCTGGTTCGCCTGGGCGATCTGCCTGTCGATCGTCACCAGGTTCCGGTCCACCTCGGCCTGGGCGGCGGCGGGAACGTCGGTCAACCTGTCGGCGACCGCCGGGCAGTTCACCGTACGGACCTCGCCCGCGCCGGTCCTCGCAAGGGCGCTGGGCGACTCGGAGGCGCCGGGGTCGCCGGAGGCGCTCGGGTCGTCGGACGCGCTGGGAGCCTGGGACGGACCTGGGTCCTCAGACGGGCTCGGAGCCTCGGAAGGCGCGGCGGCCTGGCTCTCGCCGTTCTGCCCCGCGTCGGGACTGGGCGCGCCGGTGCTCACGATGCTCACAAGGCTGTAGCCGGCGCCGGCGGTGAGGGCCGGCAGCGACCCGTCCGCGCTGACCGCCTGCCCAGCCGGAGCCAGGCTCGCCACGACGAGACCGACCCCCGCCCCACCCAGGGCAAGGACACTCAGGACGGGCCTGAACCGCCGTCTGTGCTGGATTCGGATCATTCGAACTCCTCCCGGAGTACGTGCTCATGGCGGCATTGGTTGGTGCCCCATCGTCACGAGGTACGCGGCACGGACCGGAAGAGTTCGACATCCGGGAAAACTTCTGTTCCCACCTGACTCATCCGTAACTACTGAACCGGACCCGCTCCCCGCGCGTACCCGCTGACGGTGACTTCTGCAGGCACACTGATCGGAGATCCGCCATGGGACGCCCAAGCCTCACCACGCGCGCGACCGCCCTCGCCGGGTCCGCCCTCGCGCTCGCGCTCGTCACGGGATGCGGTGGCGGCGCGACCTCGGACGACCCCTCCCTCGCGGCGGCGGGCGGCGCCGCCGCGGCCGACCCCGGCCCCCCGGCCACCCTCAAGCAGCTCGCCACCAAGACGGGATGCGCCAAACCGCAGGTCCAGACCGACGCGGAGGAGCTACGCCAGGGCGTGTGCAAGACCGACAAGGGCCAGTACACCGTCACGACGTTCTCCACCGACAAGGGCAAGGCCGAGTGGCTGGAGGAGGCCAAGAAGTGGGGCGGCAACTACCTCGTCGGCACGCGCTGGGTCATCGCGGGCAACGACCCGGGGGTGCTGCGGTCCTTCAGCGAGAAGGTCGGCGGCAACATCGAGACGACCGCGCCATGACGGGCCGCGCCAGGCGTACGGCCGCGCTGGCCGGCGCCGCCCTCGCCCTCGCCGCCCTCGGCGGGTGCGGCACCGCGCGCGGCGCCACCGGCGGGCCCGCCACCGTGGAGGAGATCGCGGCCAGGACCGGCTGCGGGAAGCCCCAGATGCAGGTCGAGGCCGACGAGCTGCGGCAGGGCGTGTGCAAGACCGGCAAGGGCCAGTACTCCGTCACGACGTTCGCGACGGAGAAGGGCAAGCAGGAGTGGCTGGACGACGCGCTGAGCTACGGCGGCGCCTACCTCATCGGCACGCGCTGGATCGTCCTCGGCAACACCCGGGAGATGCTGGAGTCCTTCCGCGCGACGCTCGGCGGCAGCGTCAGGATGGGCGGGCACATGATGCCGTCCGGCGAGCCCATGCCGGAGGGTCACACCATGCCGCCCGGTGAGCACACGATGCCCATGCCGTGACGCGCGGGGCCGGTCGCCGAGAACGGCTCGGCCCCGCGCGGGACGGCGGATCCTCAGAAGTGCTCAGGAGATGGACAGG
This sequence comes from Sphaerisporangium sp. NPDC049003, assembly GCF_043197795.1. Lineage (NCBI taxonomy): Bacteria > Bacillati > Actinomycetota > Actinomycetes > Streptosporangiales > Streptosporangiaceae > Sphaerisporangium > Sphaerisporangium sp. NPDC049003. The sequence goes on along the minus strand of NZ_JBICTU010000005.1, from coordinate 213,913 downwards.
GCCCCGGACGGGCACACCTGCACCGCGCGGCGGACGCCCGCCTCCTGCGCGGCGGACGGCTCATCGGTGAGCAGCAGCACGGTGCCGTCCTCCTCGCTCTGGTCGAACACCTCGGGAGCCGTGAGCACGCACATCCCGGCTCCGATGCAGACATCGGTATCCGCTTTTATCCGCATGAGTTGGGAAACCTCCTACCAGGCGACCGGCAACCGGTGAACGCCGTAGATAGCCATGTCGGAACGCATCGAGACCTCCTCGCTCGGTATGGCGAGACGCAGGTCGGGGAAGCGCCGTAGCAGGGCCGGGTATCCGATGCGCATCTCGATGCGGGCGAGCTGCTGGCCGAGACACTGGTGGATGCCGTGGCCGAACGAGACGTGCCCCGTGGCCTGACGCGTGATGTCCAGCTTATCGGGGGTTTCGAAGCGTCCTGGATCACGGTTGGCGGCGCCCAGCGACAGCGTCACCGCCTCCCCCGCCTTGATCGTCTGGCCCTCCACCTGGACGTCCTCCAGGGCCGTGCGCATCGGGCCGATGTGGACGATCGTCAGGAACCTCAGGAGTTCCTCGACGGCGCTCTCGGCCAGTGAGGGGTCCCCGCGAAGCGCGGCGAGCTGGTCGGGGTTGTTCAGCAGCGTGTACGTGCCGAGTGCCAGCATGTTCGCCGTGGTCTCGTGGCCCGCGATGAGCAGGAGCACCGCCACGCCGGTGATCTCCTCGTCGTTGAGCTCCCCCGTGGCGACCAGCCCGCTGAGCAGGGCGTCGTCCGGCTGGGCGCGCTTGCTGACCACGAGGTCGTGAAGGTAGTCCATCAGGCCGTCCATCGCCTCGCTCACCTGTTCCGGCGTCGACTTGAGGCTCAGCAGCCTGGCCGAGTCGCGCTGGAACCGGTGATGGTCGGAGTAGGGCACGCCCAGCAGCTCACAGATCACCAGGGAGGGGATCGGCAGCGCGAACAGCTCCACCAGGTCGGCGGGTGAGCCGGCCTTCTCCATGGCGTCCAGCTGGTCGGAGGTGATCTTCTCGATCCTCGGCTCCAGCTGCTTCATGCGGCGGACGGTGAACTGGCCGGTGAGCAGCCGGCGGAAGCGCGTGTGCTCGGGCGGGTCCTCTCGGAGGAAGAACCCGGGGCGCTTCCTGAGCGCCGCCTGCCTCAGCAGGTCACCGATCGGCGGGTGCATCAACTCGATGCGGGTGCTGAAACGGGGATCGGCGAGCACCGCGCGCACGGTCTCGTACCGGGTGGCTATCCATCCCACGTGGCCGTCGGCGTAGAGCATCGGCCTGATCGGGCCTTCCTCACGCCAACGTCCCAGGTCATCTGGGGGGTCCACCGGGTTCTTCCGTGACATCGGAAGGGTGACCGGTTCGGGCATTGCCTTGGTCATGACGCGCTCCTTGACTTTACAGCGGTCGAAACTTGACGCCCTTTCCTGTAGTCACAGAAAACAGTACCCTCTTTGAAATTGCAATGGATGAAAGAAAACAGCGGATGCAGTAAAGTTCCCCCATGGACCATGGTCCCGGTCTGAGAGAACGCAAGAAGCTGCGCACGCGCCGGGCGCTGATCGAGTCCGCCATGCGCCTCTTCGAGGACAAGGGGTTCGAGGAGACGACCGTGGCCGAGATCGCGGCCGCCGTCGACGTGTCCACACGCACGTTCTTCAGCTACTTCGCGAGCAAGGAAGACGTCGTGTTCTTCGACACGCGCACGCGCGTCGACCGCGCGCTCGCCGTCATCGCCGGCCGGCGGCCATCGGAGCCGGTGGTGGAGCTCCTGCTCCGGGTGGCCGAGGCCACCTTCAACCTCGGCGCCGCGGACACCCACGACCCCTCGGACTCCCACGACCCTTCGGACACCCATGACGCCGAGGAGATCGAGGACCCCGGGGACGCCCAGGTCGCCGAGGACGCCGAGGTGGCTCTGGAGATGACCCCCGCGCGCTCCCACCTGATCTTGTCGGTCCCGGCCCTCCAGTCCCGCGCGCTGCACCTGCTGTTCGACGTCCAGCGGGAGCTCGCCGAGGCGCTGCGGCGGGCCTATCCCGGCGAGCTCGACCCCATCGAGGCCGCCGCCGCCGTCGGCGTGTTCGTCGGAGCGGCCAAGATGGCGGCCATCGCCAGCAGGGACAGGGGCGACCCGCCCGCCATGAGGTGGGCGGCGATCCGCAGGGGCGTCGACATCGCGGTGAACGGGCTGCTCTCGCTCGACACGGGCGCGGGCGCCCTCGGCACGTCCAGAGAGGCGACGACCGCCGGCCGTTCCTAGGCCGCTCCCCCTGTGCAGCAGGCATTTTCGCTACAAAAGGGTAACCGATGGGGTGATGCGGCACGCATTGTGGGCCGAAACGGTTTGATCAGGGTGATCAGCTCGCCACCAGCCTGTTTTACGACAAAATCATCCTCCGAGGGCGTCCACGTGGTGAGCCCTCGACCGTGAGCATCGCGCCCCCTCGGGAGTCCCGCGCCAAGTCCCTGGCGGAATTGGATTGCGGCGCGGCTGTTCGTGGTGTTCCGTCTCGCTGTGGGGTACAGACATGAACAGTCGTGAGACTCTGCCAGCTGGCGAGGGGTCCGAGACGGCCCACACCGGCGGGATCCCGCTCGTCGGCCGCCGCGACGCGCTCCGCTCCTTCACCCAGACGGTCGACGCGACGCTCACCGGCGGGTTCCAGTTCCTGGCCGTGGTCGGGGAGCCGGGGGCCGGCAAGACGCGGCTGCTGGCCGAGCTCGCCTCGTCCGCCGCGGGCGCGGGGCTCAGCACACTGTGGGGCAGGGCGGCGGAGTTCGAGCAGATCATGCCGTTCAGCGCGCTCGTCGACGCCCTGGACGACCACCTGGAGGCCCACCGCGACGAGCTGTCCGAACGGCTCGGAGCGGGGCAGGCCCGGCAGCTCGCCACCGTGTTCCCCGCGCTCGCCGCCAAGATGCCCGAGGGAGCCGAGGGGGCCGAGGCCGCCGACCAGAGCGGCATGGTGCGCTACCGGCTCTACCGCGCGCTGCGGCAGCTCATCGACGAGGTGGCGGCCCCGTCCGGGCTCGCGCTGATCCTGGACGACGTTCACTGGGCCGACGACAGCTCGGCGGAGTTCCTCGACCATCTGGTCCGCCACCCGCCGCGCGGCAAGGTGCTGGTCACCGTCGCCTACCGCCCGGCGCAGGTCACCCCGCGCCTGGCGGCGCTGGTCATGAGCGCGGGCGGCCACGGACGGCAGGTCACGGTCGGCCCGCTCAACCAGGCCGAGGTGGAGGAGTTCCTCGGCCCGCGCGTCAACCGCACACGCGGCCGGGCGCTGTACGAGGCCAGCGGCGGCAACCCCTTCTACCTGGAGGCGCTGGCCCGCATGAGCCGGCTCGACGTCAGCGAGCTGCCGCCGACCGTACGCGCCGCGCTCCAGGTGGAGCTCGGCGACCTGTCCCCCGGGTCGCTGCTGGTCGCCCAGGCGGCGGCGGTGACGGCGGACGAGTTCGAGCCCGCCCTGGCCGCCGCCACCGCCCAGGTCTCCGAGGCCACCGCGCTGGAGGCGCTCAACGAGCTGGTCGCCCGCGACATCGTCCGGCCCGCCGCGGCGGGCCGGTTCCGGTTCCGCCACCCGCTGGTCCGGCGGGCCGCCTACGAGTCCTCTGCCGCCGGCTGGCAGCTCGCGGCCCACGCCCGGCTGGCCGCCCACCTCGCCTCCCTCGGCGCGCCGGCCACCGTCCAGGCCCACCACTTCGAGCGGTCCGGCTCCTTCGGCGACCAGCGGGCGGTCGCCACCCTGGTGGAGGCCGCCCGCGCGGTCGCCGCCCAGGCTCCGGTCACCTCCGCCCACTGGCTGCGCAAGGCCCTCGACCTGATGCCCGAGGAGCCGGGCACGCTGGAGGAACGGCTGGAGCTGCTCCTGGAGCTGAGCCGGGCGCAGGGTGTCAGCGGCCGGCTCACCGAGGGCCGCGACACCGCCCGCGAGCTGCTGCGACTGCTGCCCGAGGACGACCACGCGCGCCGGGCCAGGGCCGCGCGCATCTGCGCCCTCATGGAACGCCAGCTCGACCGCCCCCACGAGGCGCGCGCCCTGCTGCTGGACGAGTTGCGCCGGATGCCCGACCCCCGCGCCGCCGCGGCCATCCCCCTGCGGATGCGGCTGGTCGCCGAGAGCATGATGCGGGTCGACTTCCGCGCCGCGCAGGCCGTCCTCGACCTGATGCCGGACTCCGGGGACGACTGGGAGCCCGACCTCGCCATGGCGGTGGCGGCGCTGCGCCCGATGCCCGCCTACGCCGCGGGCCGGATGGAGGAGGCGCTGCGCAGCGCGGACGCCGCCGACCGGCTCATCACCACGGCCCTGGACGAGCACCTGGCCGAGTGGCTGGACGCGGTGGCCTGGCTGTGCTGGGCGGAGACCAACATGGGCCGCTACTCGGTGGCGCTGCGCCACTTCGAGCGCGCCGCCGCCGTGGCCCGCTCCACCGGGCAGACCTACATACTGACCAACCTGCTCGCCGGCAAGGCCCGCACCCTCATCGTGCTCGGACGGCTCCCCGAGGCGCTGGCCACCGTCGAGGAGTCGGTCGAGGGGGCCCGGCTGCTGGAGTCGGGGCAGCAACTGGTGTTCGCCCTCACCCAGCTCTGCATGGGCTCGGTCTGGACCGGTGACCACGACGCCGGCCTGCGCGCCGGCGAGGAGGCCGTCCAGGCGGGCGTCGGCGGCGGCGAGGCGTGGGGCGACATGGCGCGGCACGCCCGGGGATCGGCGCTGATCGCCGCCGGGCGGCTGGAGGAGGGCATCCAGGCCGTCCTCGACGCCTGCGCCGGGTTCGAGGAGCCACGTCTCGACCGGGGCACGCTGATCGCCTGCTGCGAGCTGCTCGCCCACGCCGAGGCCGCCCGGGGCCGGAGCGACGAGGCCGCCGCGTGGGCCGAGCGGGCCGCCGACCTCTCCCATCCCCATCTGCCGGTCTTCTCGGGCCTGATCCCGCTCGCCCGCGCCCACGCCCTGCGCGCCGTCGACCCCGCCGCCGCGGCGGCCCACGCCGGGAAGGCCGCCGTGCTGCTGGCCGCCGGGGAGCGGCGCCTCGACGCCGGGCGGGCGCTGCTGGTGGCGGGGCTGGCCCACGGCGAGGCCGGCGAGCGCCGCCTCGCCCGCGAGCGGCTGCGCGAGGCGACCGAGGTCTTCCAGGCGTGCGGCGCGCGCGGGCTGGAGGCCCAGGCGATCCGCGAGCGCCGCCGGCTCGGCGTGCGGGTCTCCGCCCTCGGATCCGCCGGGCAGGGCGGCCAGGGCGCCGCGCCGTACGGGCTGTCGCCCCGGGAGCTGGAGATCGCGACGCTGGTCGCCGAGGGGCTCACCAACCAGCTCATCGCCGAGCAACTGTTCCTCAGCGTCCGCACCGTGGAGACCCACCTGTCGCACGTCTTCGCCAAGCTCGGCGTCGGCTCGCGGGTCGGGGTCGCCACCAAGCTGAACCGAAACCCCTGAATCGGAGTCTCATATACGGAATCCCCTGCTCCGGGTACGGGGTTCCCCGGAGTTATGTACGGGGTTTCCACGATGCCGTACGTGCCCGGCGGTTGGCATTGTTGGACCGGGTCACGAGGAGGACGGTCAGATGGAGCACCGCATACCGCGGTACACGCTTGAGGGCGTGAGGGGCGCCGAGGTGTCGGTGCATCCTTTCTCGACCGAGGACGAGCTCGGTCTGACGCTGACGAGGTTCCTCGCGCAGGAATCCGACGACGTCGTGCTGCTCGTCCACGGGCTGACCTCGTCGAGCGACATGTTCATCATGCCGGAGCACCGCAACCTGGTGAGCTACCTGCTGGACAGCGGCTTCGGCGACGTCTGGACGCTCGACTTCCGGATGAGCAACCGGTTCCCGTACAACATGGAGACCCGGCGGCAGACCCTGGACGACATCGCCGCCTACGACCACCCGGCAGCCATGAAGGAGCTCCGCCGTCACGTTGGGGCACGGCGGATCCATGTCATAGCGCACTGCCTGGGGTCGGTGTCGTTCCAGATGAGCCTGTTCGGAGGAGCGGTCGAGGGCGTCACCAGCATGGTCGCCAACAGTGTGGGGCTGACCCCGCGGGTGCCCGCCTGGGCCCGCGTCAAGCTGGGCCTCGGTCCGCTCCTCCTGGAGTACGCCCTCGGCCTGTCCTACCTGGACCCCCGGTTCCACGACGCCCCGCCGCTGACCCGGCGCTGGCTGCTCGCCCGCGCGATCTCGTTCTTCCACCCCGAGTGCCGGGAGCCCGCCTGCCACATGCAGAGCTTCATGTGGGGCAGCGGGCGCCCGGCGATGTACCGCCACCGCAACCTCGCGTCGCGCACGCACGTCCACGAGCGGCTCGCCGACCTGAACGGCGCGTCCGACGTCAACTACTACCGGCACATCAGCAAGATGGTGCGGGCCGGTCACGCGGTGAAGTGCGACCCCGGCAGCCTCGCCCTCGCCGGCCTGCCCGACGACTACCTGGAGCGGGCCGGCGACGTCGAGACGCCCGTGCTGTTCATGACCGGCGACCACAACGACGTCTTCACCGACTCCAACATCGTGTGCCACAAGGTGCTGTCGAAACTCGCGCCCGGCCGCCACGAACTGCAGATCCTGGCCGGGTACGGGCACATCGACCCGCTCATCGGCAAGGACGCCCACGTGGACGTGTTCCCCCGCGTCCTCGACTTCCTGAAGCGCAACGCGGGCTGAGCGACCTCATGAGCACAGCGAGAGGGGCGCACGCGGGCGCCCGCGAGAGTGAGCATGTCGACGCGCTGGTCGTGGGCTCGGGCTTCGGCGGCTCGGTCGCGGCGTACCGCCTCGCCTCGGCGGGGCTGTCGGTGGTGGTGATGGAGAGGGGCCGCGCCTACGCGCCTGGCATGTTCCCGCGCAGCCCCGCCGAGATGGGCAGGGCCTTCTGGGATCCCAAAGAGGGCCACTACGGCATGTACGACGTGTGGAGCTTCGGCGGCTGCGACTCGGTGGTCTCCAGCGGCCTCGGCGGAGGCTCGCTCATCTACGCGAACGTGATGATGCGCAAGGACGAGCGCTGGTTCGTGCACGAGGAGCCGATGACGGCGGGCGGGTACGAGTCGTGGCCGGTGGCACGGGCCGATCTCGACCCCCACTACGACGCGGTGGAGCAGATGATCGGCGCCACGCCGTACCCTCTCGACCACCCCGTCTACTCCGACACCCCGAAGACCAGGGCCATGCAGGACGCCGCCGCCGAGCTCGGGCTCGACTGGCGGCTCCCGCCGCTGGCCATCAGCTTCTCCCCCATCAGGGGCGCCGAGCCGGGGCTCGGGCTCCCCATCGCCGAGCCCGGGTACGGCAACCTGCACGGCGTGCCTCGCCGCACCTGCCGGCTGTGCGGCGAGTGCGACATCGGCTGCAACGACGGGGCCAAGAACAGCCTCGACCACACCTACCTCTCCGCCGCCCGCCACCACGGCGCCGACCTGCGCACGCTCCACGAGGTGCGGGCGATCCGGCCGCGCGCGGGCGGCGGCTACGAGGTGAGCTACCGCCGGTACCACCCCGAGAGCGGCCCGCGCGTCATCAGCTGCGACCGGCTGGTGCTCGCGGCCGGCACGTACGGCACGACGTACCTCCTGCTGCGGAGCCGCGCGCGGCTCCCCGGGCTGAGCGGCACGCTCGGCAGCCGGTTCTCCGGCAACGGCGACCTGCTCACGTTCCTGCTGCGGGCCAAGGACCGCAGCCGCACCCGCACGATCAACGCCAGCCGGGGCCCGGTCATCACGAGCGCGATCCGCCTGCCCGACGACGCCGACGGCACGCGCGAGACCGGCAGGGGCGCCTACATCGAGGACGGCGGATACCCGGCCTTCATCGACTGGCTGGTCGAGGGCGCCGACGTGGGGCACGAGATCCGGCGCGCCGCCCGCTTCATCGCCGACCGCCTGCGCGCCTTCGTCACGCACGACACCAACCTGTCCGCCGAGATCGCCGGCCTGGTCGGCGACGGAGAGCTCTCGGGAAGCTCCCTTCCGCTGCTCGGCATGGGCAGGGACGTACCCGACGGAGAGCTGCGGCTGCGCGACGGCAGGCTCGACGTCAAATGGAGCTCGCAGGCGAGCGAGGAGTACTTCGACCGCCTGCGCGCGACCATGCGGCGCATCTCGGACGTGCTCGGAGCCGAGCAGTCCGGCCTGCCCGCGTGGCTCGGGAAACGCATCATCACGGTTCACCCGCTCGGCGGCGTGCCGATGGGACGTCACCCCGGCGAGGGCGTCTGCGACGCCTACGGCGAGGTCTTCGACCATCCCGGGCTGTACGTCGCCGACGGCGCCGCCCTGCCGGGGCCTGTGGGCGCCAACCCGTCGCTGACCATAGCGGCGCTCGCCGACCGCATGTGTACCCGGCTGCTCGAAAAACGGCCTGTGGGAACACAGCACAGGAAAGAAGGACAGGCTCGAATGACCGTGGGAACCGGAGGGGTGGAAACCGCCCTGTCCGAGGAGGCGCTGAGCCTCGTGGCGGGCGAGCCCGCCGAGCGTACTTCGCTGTCGTTCACCGAGAAGATGGCCGGATTCGTCTCCCTCGGCGTGACCGACCCCCGTTCCGGTGGCCTGACCGGACGATCCGACGGTGACCGGTTCTCGTTCCGGCTCACCATCGACGTCGACGATGTGGACCGTTTCCTGTCCGAGCCCGAGCACCTCGCCCGGGCCGAGGGATGGATCGACGCCGCCTTCTGCGGGGGCAGGCGTCCGATCGAACGAGGATGGTTCAACCTCTTCGCGCCGGGCGACACTCCCGACCGGCGCGAGATGCGTTACCGGCTGTGGTTCACCGACCACGAGGGCCAGGCCCGCACCCTGGCCGGCTGGAAGGACGTACACCACGGGCCCGCCACACGGCTGTGGCTCGACACCTCGACCCTGTACACGCGGTTGCTGCGGGGTCACGTGCCGGAGGGCGGGGACGACGGGGCGGTGGTGGACGGCGCGGGGACGCTGCGCATCCAGCCCCTGGACCTCGCCGCGACCCTGAAGAGCTTCGACACCGAGGGCCCGCACGGCGTCGCCGCGCTGGTCCGGTTCGGGAAGTTCTTCGTCGGTCAGCTCTGGGACGTCTACGGACCGGGGTGAGGCGGAAACCCCGAGGCGGCCGATCGGTGAGAGGGAGGTGGATCCCCCGCCGATCGGCCGCCGGTCCCGGGGGTTCGGCGGCGCCGGTCGCGGTCGACGCGGTGCCTGGGTGAAACAGATGGCTCTCTGGACGCCTTCGTCCCCTATTTGGAGGGGTTAGGGGAGGGAGGCGGGGGTGTGGGCAGCGCCGCGAAGTCGACCTTGCCCGTGCTTTCGAGGAGGGTCATGTGCTTCATGACCACGTCGACCGCGACCTGCGCGAAAGCGCGGATCTCGGAGTTCTTGGTGCCCGCGCGGACCAGGGCGACCGCCGCGAACACCTTGCCGTGCGCCGCTCGCAGGCGGTCGGCGAAGGTCTTGTCGTAGGCCTGGCCCGTCTTGGTGGACAGCTCGGCCATCCACCCCTGCTGGTCCTCGTTCGGCGTGCTCGGCAGCTCGACGTTCAGCTTGGCGGCGAGGGCCCGCACCTGCTCGTCGAGCTTGGTGTGGTCGGCGACCAGCATCTGACCGACCTCCTTGACCCGCGTGCTCCCGGCCCGCTGCTGCGCCTGCTGCCCGGTCGGGATCTCCCAGAGCCCCGCCTGCCGCACTCGAACGAGGAAGTCGCGGTCGGCCGGCCCGAGCGGGCCCGACTCGGTGTCGGTCCAGTCGGCCGGGGAGTCCCCGCTGGCCGAGGTGACGGCGTTCGGCGCGATCATGAAGACCGCCACCGTGGCGATGACCAGGAAGGTCAGCGCCGCGAGAACCTCGACGAGCCGCATGGACCTGAGTTGAAGTCGGTTCACCGATGCCCTCTCCCTTTCGTGTCCCGGATCCCTACCGGCGCGCTTGTCAGGAGGAGGTACGGGGGGAAATCGCCGATGGTTCAACCAATGTGGTGAGATTTTCGAATCTTACGGAAGTTGCCGAATTTGCTCACGTGACGGGTGATGCGCTGCCACCATGTGCCTGTGCAGCGTCACCGCAGCGTCCGGTCCCGACCGGAGGAAGCCCACGACGACTCGGAAGAGCAGCTGGTCACAACGCTCTACCGCGAGTTCGGCGGTCCCCTCCTCCGCAATGTGCGCAGATTGACTGGAGGCGACCAGCAATGGGCAGAGGATGTCGTACAGGAGACGGTCTTTCGCGCGTGGCGGAACGCGGGGAAGCTCAACAGGGAGCCCGGCCTCCTGTGGGCGTGGCTCATGACCGTGGCCCGCAGGATCGTCATCGACGCCCACCGGCAGCGATCGGTGCGTCCGCAGGAGGTCGAACCTGACAGGCTTGACAGCGTCGCCATTCCCGACGGGTCTGAGCCGATGCTGTCGGCGATGGTGGTATCGGAGGCCCTGTACAGCCTCTCGGAGGAACACCGGGAAGCGCTCGTGCAGACCTACCTCCACGACCGTACGATCAATGAGGCGGCAGAGGTGCTGGGAGTTCCGCCCGGGACGGTCAAGTCCCGGGTGTACTACGCGCTTCGCGCCCTCCAGAAGACGATGAAGGAGAGGGGGTGACCGGTCTCATGGATTCACCCCCCCACGTCGAGGTGGCCGCGTACATCCTCGGAGTCCTCAACAAGGAGGACTCCGAGGCCTTCGATCTCCACCTGCTCGACTGCGCGAGCTGCCAGGACGAGCTACGGGACATGTACGAGCTGCCCGACGCGCTGGATGTGATCAAGCGCGGCATGAAGGGCACGGTGGACGACGCGGCCCGGGGCACGGTGACCGGCCCGGTGTTCAGCCCGCTGAACGACCCGGGCACGGGCACGGTGAACGGCACCGGGTACAGGACGAACGGAGCCGTGAACGGATCCTCGCCCACCGGCGTGGTGAGGGACCTGTGGTCACCTCATCCGCCGCGCAGGCCCCCCGTCCGGAGCCATCGCCGGGCCGCCTCCCGCGCCGGACGGCCGGACGACGAGCTCGCCGAGGCCCGGGTCCGGCGCCGCAGGGCCATGTGGCTCGGCGTCGCCGCCGCCCTGGTGATCGGGGCGACCGGCACCGCCACGGCGCGGCTGTGGCCGCGCGGGGCTCCCTCGTCCACGGTCGTGGCGGCGCCCAGCGGCTCCGCCAAGGCCGACGTCAGGGAGGGCACCAGCCCCGACACGGGGGTCAGCGGCTCGGTCGGCATGGTGGCCAAGGGCTGGGGCACGGAGGTCGCCTTCCAGCTCGCCGGGGTGCGGGGGCCCGAGCGTTGCAGCCTGGTGGCCGTCTCCCGGTCCGGCGACACCGACGTCGTGTCCGGCTGGCGGATCCCACCCGGGCAGGGGTACGGCGTGGCCGGGCATCCCGACCCGCTGCGCCTGACGGGCGGCACGGCCCTCACCAAGGCCGAGATCGACCATTTCGAGGTACGCAGGGAGGACGGGGTCCGCCTGCTGGCGATCCCCGTCGCCTGACCGGGGAGGAAACAGGGGGGCGCGGGCCAGGCGACGGCGCCTGGCCGCGGGGCATCCGCGTGCCACCGGGAGGGGCCCGGAGGCACGCGACGGGCACGGGGACGATGAGGACACAGCCATCCTTTCTATGTCCTACCGCCTGCTCTCGGTCGGGGCCGGGGTGAGCCGGAGCGCGAGCGCGGGGCACATCTCGATCGCCCTGCGCGCGTCGCCTTCCAGCCGGCCCGGTACGGACGCGGTGCTGACCACGGGGTAGCCGTGCTGGTCGAGCCTGATCAGCTCGGGTATGACCAGGGAGCACAGGCCGTGGCCCTCGCACCGTGCCCAGTCGAGGATCAGCTGCGCCTCGGCGGCGCGGGACGAGGGCTCGGCCGGCAGCGGCAGCACACCGCGCACCGGCATGCCGCAGGTGCCGTACGCCGCGTGCGTCATGATGTCCTCGGCGAAGACGTCGATGGCCGACAGCACGAACCGCGCGGTGCCGTCGGGGTGGCCGCAGGCGCCCCGCCCCCTCATGGTCGCGGCGGCGCGCTGCACCGCCTCGATGTGCCCGGTGCCGTCGGCCAGGGCTCCGAACGCCTGCGCCAGGTCGGGCAGGCCCATGTAGCACGGCCCGCACTGCCCGGCGCTCTGGCCCGCCATGTACCTGGCGACCCGGGCGGTCTCGCCCAGCGGGCAGGAGTCCCATCCGAGCGGCACCACGATGCCGGCGCCGAGCGCTCCGCCCAGGGCCTCGAACCCGGCGCGGGACACCTCCGCCCGCTCTACCGCCTCGGCCGACATCCACTTGCCGTGGTAGCCGCCGAGCAGGACTCCCTGTCCGACGGTGGCGTCGCACAGGTCGAGCACCTCGCGCAGCCGTACCCCGGTGGGCGTCTCCACGACGGCGGGACGGCGCGCCGAGCCGGTGACGCTCAGCAGCACCGTTCCGGGCTCGGAGGCGAGGCCCACCGAGGAGTACATGTCGACGCCCAGCATGGCCATCAGGGCGAGCTGCGCGTAGGTCTCGGCGTTGGACAGCATGGTCGGCATCCCGCCCACGCCGCTGTCGCTGGAGCGGACCTTGCGTCCGGGCGGGATGGGCCGCTCGCCGTTGATGCCGCGGACCAGCGCCCCGCCCTCACCGGAGATGAAGCGGTCGGGCATGCGGACCACCCGGACGGTGTCCGTCATGCCCCGCTCGTGGATGGCGTTGAGCAGCGAGCGCTCGCCGGGACCGCCGTGGGCCACGCCCACGACGATCTCCACGGCGGACAGCGCCCTGGCCACCAGGTCGGCGCCGTCCAGGATCAGGTGCGGGGCCCGGGTGAGCAGCACCTTGTCCTTGTGGGCCGCGGGCTCCCCCTCGGTGGCGTTGACCACCACCGTGATAGGCGCCCCCCGGCGACCGGCCGAGTCGATCACGGCTCTGAGCTTGCGGGCGAACGGGAAGCCCGCGCCGCCGCGACCGCGCAGGTCACCGAGCTCGGCCAGCGCGATCAGGTCGTCGATCGGCAGCCGGGGCATGTGACCGTGTACCCGCCGGTGGGTGTCGTAGTCGAGCCTCGGCGAGCTGTCGAGGCCGGCGGTCAGGCGACCTGGCCCGATCCGGAACACATCCTGGACTCCGTACGTGGTCATCGCCGCACCTCCTTTCTCAACGTCACCCAGAACTCCTCGTCGAAGACGTCGTCCACGCGGATCTGCTCCGCCTTGCGGCCGATGTTCGCGGGGCGGGCGGCGACGGGGCCGTCCTTGGGACCGACGGTCACGACCAGCCGTACGAGCACGGCGAGCGCGACCGCGGCGAGGGAGCCGACGTAGCACATGGTCACCCAGTCGGCGGCGGGCCGTCCCGCCGTGAGCCCGTGCACGATGGAGACGGGCCAGGAGACGTAGGCCGTGACGTGCAGCGCCCGCCACAGCCAGGGCCATTTGATGCCCACGAACCGCCCGCGGAAGGCGCCCGTGGCCGCCACCAGGATCATCAGGTCGGAGGCGATGGTGCCGAGCCCGACCGCGAAGCCGGATCCGCCGAACGGCAGGAACGCGTCGGCGGGGTTCACGCGCCCTCTCATTATCTGCAGGACCACGTGGGTGATCAGGGAGCCGACCGCCACGACGGCGAAACCCCTGTGCAGGCCCTGCATGAACACACGGTGCCGTACCGCGAGGATCAAGCGATCGGTGGCGGCCAGTCCGACCACCACCGTCCCGGTCAGTCCAAGGAGAGTGAACACCCCCGCATAGAAGATGAGGAACTGCTGCACTGCGACGAGGACCGATGCTCCGAGGAGAGCGGTCCCCGCCAGAAGCGACGTGGACGTGAACAGTCCGACCACGATTGGGCCCGTGATCGAGACCGTTGGGGAGCTCGTCGATGTCGCGTTTGATTCATCCCGTCCTCCGCCAGATAACGCAGTTCCGGCATAAACCGGACAACGTGCTGCTGGGTGCCTACCGGGATCTATCGGGACATTTGCGCGCGCGATCACACTAGCGCCTCGGCAGCCCCGCTGGTACCAGAACGTTACAGAAATTCGGCGCGCTTGAATTTTGCACGATCCGGGGTAAATACTGCTGGACAAATCAGACAAGCAATGCTAGACGACCGCTTATCGCCCGAAAACAAGTGGCCTGACCTCGGCGATCCGCTCTAACGTTTGACGACGTGGAGACTCTCAGCCGCCGCACGATCACCGATTCCGCGGGCCATCCGGTACTCAGCTATGTCGAAGGCACCCGCGCCGGGCGTCCGTACGCCGACCTCGCGGAGGTGCTCGGGCCGGGAGCGGTGGAGGTCATCCTCCGCGAGATGGCGGGCTGGGTCGTCTCCGGCGACGAGGACCTCGGACGGCGCCTGATGGCCGCCGGCGGGCGGCGCCTCCGCCACGCCCACGTCTACTCCCGCGACCTGCGCGCCGACCCCGCCCCGCCGGAATGGGCGGAGACCGGCTACGGCGTGGTCGCCTGTGACGCCGTCCCGGCCGAGGAGGTCTTCCCGGCCTGGCGGAGCGCCTACCCGCCGGAGCATCCGGACCACAACGCGGGCGACGACACCACCGTGCTGGAGCGCGATCTCGCCCCGATGCTCGCCGGTCGGTCGTACGGCCGGCTGCTCCCCTGCGGCGGCCTGCTCCTGAGGGAGGGCCAGGTGGCGGCGGGCGTCGTCGTCGGCGAGCTCGACGGGAGTCCGCCCTTCGGCGGCCCGTGGGTCCTGGACGTCTTCCGCGCCCCCGACCCGCGGTTCGCCGGGCTCGGCGCCGTCATGCTCCGCCGCGCCCTGGCTCTGGCCACCCTGCACGGCCTGCCCATGCTCGGCCTCGCCGTGAGCGACGGCAACCCCGCGCGGCGCGTGTACGAACGCCTCGGGTTCCGTCACACGTTCTCGTCGATCACCGTGATCGTCCCGGGCTGACCCCGGTGGTCAGGAGCGCAGGTAGGCGAGGACGGCGAGCACCCTGCGGTGCTGGTCGCCGTCGTCGGCGTACAGGCCGAGCTTGTTGAAGATGCTCCTGACGTGCTTCTCCACCGCCCCGTCGGTGATGACGAGCTGGCGGCCGACGGCGGGGTTGGACTTACCCTCGGCCATCAGCCCGAGCACCTCGCGCTCCCTCGGGGTCAGGGAGCCGAGGGGATCGTCTCTGCGACGCCTGACCATCAGCTGGGCCACCACCTGCGGGTCGAAGACGGTGCCTCCGGAGGCCACCCGGCGAAGCCCGTCGAGGAACTCCTCCACGTCGGCGACCCGGTCCTTCAGCAGGTAGCCGACCGCCCCCCGGGCGTCGGCGAGCAGGTCGTCGGCGTAGGAGACCTCGACGTACTGCGAGAGGATCATCACCGGGGAGCCCGGGACCCGGCGCCTGGCCTCGACGGCGGCGCGCAGGCCCTCGTCGGTGAAGCTGGGCGGCATGCGGACGTCCACCACGGAGATGTCGGGACGGTGGGCGGCGACGGACTTCACCAGAGCGTCGCCGTCTCCCACCGCGGCCACCACCTCGCAGCCGAACTCCTCCAGCAGCCTCACCAGGCCTGATCGGATGAGAACGGCGTCATCGGCCACGACTACGCGCACGGAACCTCCGCAATGATCAATGTCGGGCCGCCCGCCGGGGACCGCACGATCAGCTCGCCGTCGACGGCACGCAGCCGATCGGCCAGACCGGCAAGACCGTGGCCCTTGGCGACGTGTGCGCCGCCGACCCCATCATCGCCGATCGCGAGCAGCAGCGTGTCACCCACGCGGCTGAGCGCGAGCGTGCACAGCTCGGCCCTGCTGTGCTTGCCGATGTTGGTCAGCGTCTCGGCCGCCACGTAGTAGAGGGAGTTCTCGACGACGGCGGTGTACCTCTCGACGGTCTGCACGTCGAGCTCGACCGGGATGATGCAGCGACCGGCGAGCGCGGCGAGCGCTGGGGCGAGCCCCCGGTCGCTCAGGATCGGCGGGGCGATGCCCCGCGACAGCGCCCGCAGCTCGTCGAGCGTCTCGCGGGTGGCCGTGATCGCCTCCGACAGCGTCGCGTGAGCGCCCTCCGGGTCCTTCTGGAGCTGGCGCTGGGCACGGGAGAGCTCCATCGCGAGGTACACCAGGCGCTGCTGCGGCCCGTCGTGGATGTCCCGCTCCAGCCGGCGCAGGGCGCTGGCCTCGGCGGACACCGCGGCGGCTCGTCCTTCGGTGAGGTCGTCGATGCGCTCGTGCAGCTCGGCCACCCCGGTGAGCAGGGCCCTGCCGAGCCCCGCCTGGAGCAGGGCCCCGCCCCTGACGATCCCCGGAAGGGTGATCGCGAAGACCGCCCCGATGACCAGGTAGAACGCACTGTCGGTGAGGTAGCCCCTGCCGAACCCGAGCAGCTCGGGGAGCTGGGTGTTGCCGGGGATGTTGGAGATGATCCAGCCGTACAAGGGGTACAGCAGGCCCGCCACGGTCACCGCCCACCAGGTCACGGTCACCACGAACGTCACGATCGCGATCGGGAAGACCACCACGCCGTGCAGCAGGTCGAGCCAGGACTGGCCGTTGGCCAGCGGCTGGATCAGCCTGCGTGCCCACCCGGCCGTCTCCGGGGGCTTCTTGTACCGGGGGCGGGCCACCGGGCGGCCGAGGATCTCGGGGAGCCAGCGCCGCTCCACGTCGGCGAAACCGCGTGCGATCAACATGGTCACGGACAGGATGGGGAGCCCGATCCAGACCACGACGGTGCCGAGCCCCGCGGAGAACCCGGCGACCAGCAGGCTGAAGCTCAGGATGGCGAGGGGTAACCCGAGCAGGGTGTAACGGGTGTCGGCGCCAAGGTGCTTGAGGAGGGATCTCATGGCGACCAAGCTACGAGCCGCGACGGGGCCCGTTCGACCCCGTGCGCCGGTCTCACCGGGGTAGGGCCAGCCCTACCGGAAACGGTCATGTGATCTCCCCTGAAGACACCCGTATGCGTCACTGCGCCGGCATGTCCTCCGGCGGGAGCCTCGGGTCATCGGATTTCCCCTGATTTCCCGTGGCTCCCCCCTGACGATACGAGGTGCGCCGTGCCTGCACTGCTCGACAGACCCCCGATCGCGCCTCCCCAGGCCGAGGTGACCGGCGGAGGCGTCACCCGCCCCGCCTCCGCCCCCGCGCGCCACGGGCGGCCCGGACGCGACGTTTTCATCGACCTGCTCCGGCTTTTCGGCATCGCCGTCGTGGTGCTGGAGCACTGGAGCATCCCGGTCCTGTCCTACGCTGAGGGCCGAATCACCACGGGCAACGCGTTCACCGCGCCCGGAGCGTTCGCCATCACCTGGATCAGCCAGGTGATGCCCCTGGTCTTCTTCGCGGGCGGGGCCGCCAACGCGATCAGCCACCGGTCGCACCTGGAACGCGGGGGCGGCGAGCCGCTCTGGCTCGCGGGCCGCGTCCGCCGCCTGGCCTGGCCGGTGCTCCCGCTGGCGGTGGTGTGGATCCCCCTCCCCCACGTGCTGCTCGCCCTCGGCCTGCCCGGACAGCCGGTGGAGACGGCCGCCCGCCTGGCCGGGCAGCTGCTGTGGTTCCTCGCCATCTACCTCCTCGCGGTGGTCCTCACCCCGGTCCTGCTCCGGCTCGGTGAGCGGTACGGATGGCGCGTCCCCGCCGCGCTGGCCGCGGGGGCGGTCGTGGTGGACGTGGTGAGGTTCACCGGGCCGGAGGCGGCCGGGTTCCTCAACGTCGGGCTCGTCTGGCTGGCGGTACACCAGCTCGGATTCCTCTACGCGAGCGGCCGGCTGGGCGGGTATCGGCTGATGGCGGCCGGCGGTTTCGCCACCGCCGTCGTCCTTGTGGCCTTCGGGCCGTATCCGGGCAGCATGATCGGGATGCCGGGCGCCGCGATGTCCAACATGGCCCCGCCAACCGTCGCGCTGCTGGCCGTGGCCTGCGGGCAGATCGGGCTGGCGATGATCCTGCGCCCCGCCATCCTGCGGCTGGCCGCCAGGCCCGCCGTCAAGCGGGTCGTGACCTGGGCCGGGCCGCGCATGATGACCGTCTACCTGTGGCACATGAGCGCGCTGTTCGTGGTCGCGGGCGTGGCGGTCGTGGGGCTGGGCATCGCGACCCCCTCTCCCGGCGGCGGCGCCTGGCTGGCCGGATGGCCGATCTGGCTCGCCGCCCTGGTGCTCGTCGTACGGCCGCTGATCAGGCTGTTCGCCCGCTTCGAGGAGCCGCCCGCCACGTCGTACGGGACCCCGGGGTGGGTGAGGGCCGTCTCTTCGGCGGGGCTGGCGGGAGCGGGGCTGCTCACGCTGACGGTCACCGGCTTCGCCCCGGGAGCGGCGCCGATGCTGGGAAGCGCCGCGATCGTCACCGGCCTCGCCCTGGTCACCCCGATCGGGCGCCCGGCTCAGTGATCGGCGGAAAGCCAGACGTAGCCCGCGAACCGGCCGGTCAGCCGCTCCCTGCGATGGGAGTAGAGGCCGGCCGTCTCGATGGTGCAGCGGTCGTCGTGCCGTACGTCGGTCACCCCGGCCCTCGCGAGCTGGGCGGCGATGCCCGCCCGCAGGTCGAGCGCCGGAGTGCCCGCGCGGCTGACCGACCACGCCTCCGGCAGCACCTCGGCCACCTCCCGGCGCAGCTCCTCGGGCACCTCGTAGCACGCGCCGCACGCCAGCGGCCCGACCAGCGCGACCAGGTCGGCGGCCCCGTGCGAGCGCATCGCCTCCACCAGCGCGGTCACCACGCCGGCCGCCGTACCGGCCCGGCCCGAGTGCGCCCCGCCGACCAGGCCCGCGACGGGGTCGGCGAGCAGGACGGGCGCGCAGTCGGCCGCGAGCACGGCGAGCCCGAGGCCCGGCCGGTCGGTGAAGACGCCGTCCAGCGAGGGCGGGTCGGCTCCGAAGGGCCCGGCCGCGTAGCTCACGTCGCGGCCGTGGACCTGCCGCATGAACACGACCTCGCCGGGGTCGAGCCCGAGCTCCTTCGCGGTGCGCGCGCGGTTCTCCGTGACGGCCGCGGGATCGTCGCCGACCGACCCGCCGAGGTTGCGCGTGCCGTACGGCCCGGCGCTCACCCCTCCGTGACGGTCGGTGAACGCCATCCTGACCCGGTCGATCGCAAGCACGCCGCCAGTTTACCCAGCGCGGGCTCCATGATCACCGCTGGCTACAGGTGGGTGCCGGCGGCCATCGGGGAGACGTCGAGGCGTCCGTCGTCGCAGGGGGCGGCCTTGAAGGGGATCTCCAGGTGCGCGTCGACCTCGTCGGGCGGCAGGATGATCAGCCGTGCGGACTCCGGGCACCGGGTCTCGCGCCCGGTCGGCACCACGGTCCAGTGCGTCTTGGCGTAGGCCCCGGCTCCCGGCCGGAGGGTGATCCGGCGCGGCTGGGTCCCGTCCCTGCGTGTCCTGGTGCGCAGCACGTCGCCCCTGCCGTCGATCATGATCAGGCCGACGTAGCCGTACACCCAGCAGGTCCTGGCGGATTTGTTGGTGAGCACCAGAGGGGCGTACCGCTGCCCGGCGCCGGGCGAGACGGCGCCGACGCGCGCCGCGAGCGAACCCGTGTGGCACCGCCCGGCCGCGGCCGCGACCGTGGAGGACCCCGCGGAGGAACCGGCCGTGGCCGTAGAGGACCCCGCGGAGGAACCGGCCGCGGCCGACACGGTCACCACACCCGCCACCACGGCCGACACGAAGGCGAGACGTCTGGCGTTGTTGGATGGCTTCATACCGTGTTAGACGCACCTTGCGCGGCATTTGTTCTGAGGCTGTCGTAGAGCGCCTGGGTGCGGGCGGCGATGGCGGGCCAGGAGAAGTGCTCGACGGCACGCCGGCGCCCCGCCTTGCCCATCGAGGCGGCCAGTTCGGGGTCGGACAGCACGGCGTTGACCCGCTGGGCGATGGCGTCCGCGAACTCCTCCGGATCGTGCGGCTCGCCGTCGGTCCCCTGGTCGATGGGGACGAGCAGGCCGGTCGAGCCGTCGGCGACGACCTCGGGGATCCCGCCGGTGGCGGTGGCCACGACGGCGGTCTCGCAGGCCATGGCCTCCAGGTTCACGATGCCCATCGGCTCGTACACCGACGGGCACACGAAGACGGTGGCGTGGGTGAGGATCTGGATGACCTCGGTCCTCGGCAGCATCTCGGAGATCCACACCACCCCGGCCCTGCTCCCGCGCAGCTCCTCGACCAGCCCGGCGACCTCGGCGGCGATCTCCGGGGTGTCGGGCGCGCCCGCGCACAGCACGAGCTGGGCGTCCGGGGCGAAGGACCGCGCCGCGCGGAGCAGGTGGACCAAGCCCTTCTGCCGGGTGATGCGCCCGACGAAGACCACGTACGGCCTGGCGGGGTCGATGCCGTGCGCGAGCAGGACGCCGGTTTCCCGGTCAGGCGCGTACTCGCCCGTGTCGATGCCGTTGTGGATCACGGTCACGCGGTCGGGCGCGATCTCCGGGTAGCAGGTGAGCACGTCGCGCCGCATGCCCTCGGACACCGCGATCACCGCGTCCGCGCCGAGGAGGGCGGTGCGCTCGGCCCAGGAGGACAGGGTGTAGCCGCCGCCGAGCTGCTCGGCCTTCCACGGGCGCAGGGGCTCAAGGCTGTGGGTCGTGACCACGTGCGGCGTGCCGTACAGCATCTTGGCGACGTGACCCGCGAAGTTGGCGTACCAGGTGTGGCTGTGGACCACATCGGCCCCCTCGCACGCCGACGCCATCTCCAGGTCGACGCCGAGCACCTGGAGCGCCGGGTTCGCGGTCTCCAGGCCGCCGGGGACGCGGTAGGCGTCCACGCCGCCCTCGTCGCGCCGGGCCCCGAAGCACCGGACCCGCACGTCGGCCAGGCTCCGCAACTCCCTGGCGAGATACTCGACATGGACCCCGGCTCCGCCGTACACCTCGGGCGGGTACTCACGGCTCAGTAGATCAACACGCATGGATAAACCTTAGCGTTTGGCGGTGTTTCGGCAGGTTTAGCAGGGTAAAGCCGGGTAACGTCCTCTCATGACGACGCCCAGAATCCTCGCTATCGTGCTGGCCGGTGGCGAGGGGAAGCGGCTGATGCCGCTCACAGCCGACCGTGCCAAGCCGGCGGTGCCCTTCGGAGGAATCTACCGCCTGGTCGACTTCGTCCTGTCGAACCTGACCAACGGCGGCTACCTCAAGATCGTCGTCCTGACCCAGTACAAGAGCCACAGCCTCGACAGGCACGTCACGCGCACCTGGCGGATGTCGACCATGCTGGGCAACTACGTCACACCGGTGCCGGCGCAGCAGCGGCTCGGCCCGCGCTGGTTCGCCGGGTCGGCCGACGCGCTCTTCCAGAACCTCAACCTCATCTACGACGAGCTGCCCGAGCACTGCATCGTCTTCGGCGCCGACCACATCTACCGCATGGACCCCCAGCAGATGGTCCAGCAGCACATCGAGTCCGGCGCCGACGTCACCGTCGCGGCGATCCGCCAGCCCCTGTCGCTGGCCGACCAGTTCGGCGTGATCGAGACCGACCCGGCCGGGCACAGGATCGTGGCGTTCCGCGAGAAGCCCACCGACGCCATCGGCCTGCCGGACGCCCCCGACCAGGTCTACGCCTCGATGGGCAACTACGTCTTCAGGACCCAGGCGATGATCGACGCGCTGAGGGAGGACGCGCTCGACCCCAGCAGCAAGCACGACCTGGGCGGCAACATCATCCCGATGTTCGTGAAGTCGGGCGGCGCGCAGGTGTACGACTTCGCCCACAACGTCGTGCCCGGCTCCACCGAGCGCGACAAGGGCTACTGGCGCGACGTCGGCACCCTCGACGCGTACTACGACGCGCACATGGACCTGGTCTCGGTACACCCGGTGTTCAACCTCTACAACGACCGCTGGCCGATCTACACCGGCCACGACCCGCTGCCGCCCGCCAAGTTCGTGCACAACGACGGCGACCGCGTGGGGCACGCCGTCGACTCGCTCGTCTCGCCCGGCGTGATCGTCTCGGGGGGCGTGGCCTCGCGGTCCATCCTGTCTCCCGGGGTCGTGCTGCACTCCCACTCCCAGGTCGAGGACTCGGTCCTCATGGGGTCCGTCAAGGTCGGCAGGGGCGCCATCGTCCGGCGGGCGATCATCGACAAGAACGTGGTCATCCCGGACGGCGCCCGGATCGGGCTCGACCTCGAACACGACCGCTCCCGGTTCGCCGTGACGAGGGAGGGCGTGGTCGTGATCGGCAAGAACGAGGTCGTCGAGAGGTGACCCCCCGAGCCCTTGAGGATCTGGCGAGCGATTTCACGGCCGCCGGAGGGCAAGATATTGCCAGATAGGGGTATGGCATCAGGTATGACCGAAACCACGCGCGGACCCGATGACATGGGCGATGACGCGCAGTTGACCGAGATAGAGGAATGGACGGACAACCTGCCCATCGGCCATGAGATCGCCGAGGACGATCCCGACGATCGGAACGGCATCTCACGGCGGGTGTGGCAGGAGGCGCCCGAACGCGGTCGCGTGCCCCGCGAGGAACACCGGCTCGTCGCTCCGGACGAGGGCGCCCACGCGGACGTCGACTCCGAGGAGTACGCCCAGGAGGTCGGACCGGACGACGGCGACCTTTCCGCCGAAGAGCGGGCGATGCACATCGAGCCCGACTAGCACGCGAGCACCCTCCGGGGTTTCTGCCCGCTTGATCAGGCTTGCCCGGCCGAAGCGCTCTATCTCGCGCTAAGGTCCCGATGTGCGGAGATCACGGCCATTCTGGCGGCTGACGCCGGCGGAACGTCAGGTGTGGGACGCCTATCCCTCGGGCGCGTGGGTCGACCTGCGCACCGGTGACGCCGGGCGCGACGACCCCGCGCAGGGTGCGCGGTGGGGGCGAGAGCGGACCGTCCGCGCTGGCCTCATCACCGCGCTCATGCTCGGAGCGCATCCCGCGGGGCCAGGTCAGGTGGCGGGGCTGCGCCTCGCCGGGGCCCGCGTCGTCGGCGAGCTCGACCTCTCGGACGCGACGATCACCACGAAGCTCCACCTGCTGAACTGCCACCTGTCGGGCATCGTCTCCCTCACCGACGCGACCGCCAAGGGCCTGCGCTTCCGCGGCTGCGACATCCGCCGCATCCGAGGGGCCCGCTGCACGGTCGACGGGCTGTTCGAGCTGGACGCGTGCACGATCCGCGCGGGAGTACGGCTCGACAACGCCCACATCGCCGGCCAGTTCCGCCTCAGCCGTACCCACCTGTTCGCGCCGGACCAGCCCGCCTCCGTCGCCTCCGAGAGCTTCAAGGAGGACAGGAGCCGGACAGTGACCGAGGCTGAGAAGCGCGATCGGGGCTGGGACCAGGACCACTGGGCGCTGTGGGCCGGGGGCCTGACCGTGGACGGCGGCGCCTTCTTCCGCGACCTGCGGGCCACCGGCGGCCTCAGGCTGATCGGTGCCCGCTTCAACAGCGGCCTCTACCTCCAGCGCGCGGTGATCAAGGGCACCGGCCCCCTCGCCGTGTACGCCGACCACATGCACGCGTCCAGCGCGGAGTTCAGCGCCGGCTTCACCGCCGAGGGCACCGTACGGCTGCGCGGGGCGCGGGTGACCGGAGTGCTCTCCTTCGACCGGGCCGTGGTGAGCGCCCCGGTCCGCTGCCTGCACCTCAGCCACATGCAGGTCGACGAGCTCATCCTGCGCCCGGAGTCGGTACAGGGCGAGATCAACCTCGGCTACTCGCGGATCGGCGTCCTGCTCGACCACCCCGACGCCTACCCCGGGCACGTCCGCCTCAACGGGCTCACCTTCGAGTCGCTGCGGGGCGGCACCTCGCTCGCGGACCGCCTGGCCTGGGTGGCCCGTGACCCGCAGGGCTACCGGCCGCAGCCCTACGAGCAGCTCGCCGCGTGGTACCGCAGGATCGGCCACGACCAGGACGCGCGCGGGGTCCTGCTCGCCAAGCAGCGGGCCCGGCGCTCCACGATGCGCTTCCCGGGACGGCTCGCGGGCTACCTGCTCGACCTGGTCGTCGGGTACGGGCACCGCCCCTGGCTGGCCGGGGTGTGGTTCGGCCTCCTGCTCACCGTCGGGACGGCCGTCTTCGCCACCCATCCCCCCGCCCAGGTGGGGCTGGACGAGCGGCGGATCTTCCACCCCTTCCCCTACACGCTCGACCTGCTGGTCCCGGTGAGCGTCTTCGAGCAGCGGGGCGCCTGGGAACCCGTGGGATGGACGCAGTGGCTGGCGAACATCCTCATCGCGTCGGGCTGGATCCTCGCCACGGCGCTGATCGCGGGCGGCACCCGCGTGCTCAGGCCGTCGAACAACTGAGCGGCCGACCGGCGCCCACCTCAGACCCCAGGGCCCGCCGCGCGTCCGGTGAGGTTCTCCAGGCGGGGACCGGCGGTCTTCTCCGCGCGGGAGCGGGCGGGCCGTTCGCCCGGGAGGTCCTCCACGCGCAGACGCGGCAGCGCCTCGGGGTGGTTCTCCCGGATGTAGGCGATCAGGTGCTCGCGCATGTCGCACTTCAGATCCCACACGCTCGGCGCGTCGGAGGCGCTCATCAGCGCCCGCAGCTCCACCACGCCGTTGGGCTGGATGCCGGTCACCTGGAGGGTCCAGTCCTTCTGGTCCCACAGCGGATGCTCGCGCAGCCGCCGGTACAGCTCCGCCCTGATCTCCTCGACGGGCACCGACCAGTCGACGTACAGCATCACGTGCCCGACGACGCGGCTCTCGTAGCGGGTCCAGTTCTCGAAGGGGGTGGTGGTGAAGTGCGAGACCGGCAGGATGAGCCGGCGCTCGTCCCAGAGCCGCACGACGACGTAGGTCAGCGTCAGCTCCTCGATCCGGCCCCACTCGCCGCCGACCACCACGGCGTCGTCCAGCCGGATGGCGTCGCTGAAGGCGAGCTGCAACCCGGCGATGAGGTTGCTCAGCGTGGACTGCGCGGCGATGCCCGCCACCACGCCGGCGATCCCGGCCGAGGCCAGCAGCCCGGCGCCGAGAGCCCGCACGGACGGGAAGCTGAACAGCATCGCCCCCGCGGCCACCACGATCATGACGGCGGCGGCCACCCGCCGTACGAGGGTGATCTGCGTGCGGATGCGGCGCGCCCTGCGGTTGCCGTCGCCCTCGATCGTCCCGAGCCGCGCCAGCACCACGTCCGTCACCGCGTACGCGGCCTGGATGACCAGCCAGGCCACGGTCGCGATCAGCAGCACGGTGACGCCCTGCTCCACCGCGTAGGAGGCGTCCTCGCCGGTCATGCCCGGCGCGAATCCGGTGTTGAACGCGACCAGGCCCGCCGTGGCGAACCCCGGCCACGTGCACCGCTCGACGATCGGGCCCGCCAGCGAGAAGCGGCCGTTGACGCGACGGGATCTGAGCAGCCGCCTGAGCAGCTCCACCGCCACGATGGCCGCCACCACGACGAGCACAAGGACAACCCAATTGACTGCTGATGACACGGACGGCGCCTCCTTCGTCGTCTTTCCTACCGTGTGCCATCGGTTGGGGGAAATCAGATTGGCTCAGAACACCTCGTCGAAGCTCACCGTGCCCTCCACCGCCACCTGGTAGGCGGACACCCTGCGCTCGAAGAAGTTCGCCAGCTCCTGCACGTCCTGGAGCTCCATGAAGGCGAACGGGTTGGCCGTGCCGTACCGGATGGGCAGCCCGAGCCGCACCAGGCGCCGGTCGGCGACGTACTGGAGGTACTCGCGCATCTGGTCCGCGCTCATGCCGGCGAGGCCCTCGCCGCACAGGTCACGGGCGAACGCCAGCTCGGCGGCGACCGCCTCCTCGATCATCCGGGTCACCTGGGCGCCCAGCTCGTCGTCGAAGAGATCCGGCTCCTCCGCCCGCACGGTGTCCACCACCGAGAAGGCGAACTCCATGTGCATGGACTCGTCGCGGAACACCCAGTTCGTCCCGGTCGCCAGCCCGCCCAGCAGGCCGCGCGAGCGCAGCCAGTACACGTAGGCGAAGGCGCCGTAGAAGAACAGGCCCTCGATGCAGGCGGCGAAGCAGATCAGGTTGAGCAGGAAGGCCCCGCGGTCCTGCCGGGTCGCGAGGCGGCTGAGCCCGTTGATCGAGTCGATCCACCGGAAGCAGAACTCCGCCTTGTCCCTGATCGACGGGATGTGCTCGATCGCCGCGAACGCCTTGGCCCGCTCGTCGTGGTCGGGGAGGTAGGTGTCCAGCAGCGTGAGGTAGAACTGCACGTGCACGGCCTCCTCGAAGAGCTGCCGTGAGAGGTACAGCCGCGCCTCGGGGGCGTTGACGTGCTGGTACAGGTTCAGCACCAGGTTGTTGGCCACGATCGAGTCGCCGGTCGCGAAGAACGCCACCAGGCGGTTGATCAGGTGCCGCTCCCCCGGGCTCATCTTCGCGAGGTCGGCGAGGTCGGACTGGAGGTCCACCTCCTCGACCGTCCAGGTGTTGCGGATCGCGGCCCTGTACCGCTCGTAGAACTCGGGGTACCGCATCGGCCGCAGCGTCAGGTCCATTCCGGGGTCGAGCAGCATCACTGGCAGGCCTCACAGATCTCGGGGTTTTCGAGGGAACACGCGACGGCCGCGAGGTCGGGCACGACCTCGAACGTCTGGACGGAGTCCGCGCCGCGCGCGGACGGCGACGGGGACGCCGACGGGGAGCCTGCCGTGGACTCGGCGGCCACGGTGGTCTGCGCTATGCGCGTCGCCGGACGCGAGCGCAGGTAGTACGTGGTCTTCAGCCCGGACCGCCACGCATAGGCGTACATCGACGACAGCTTGCCGATGGTCGGGGTGGCCATGAAGAGGTTGAGGGACTGCGACTGGTCGATGTACGGCTGCCGCGCGGCGGCCAGGTCGATCAGCGCCTTCTGCGGCAGCTCCCAGGCGGTGCGGTACAGGGCCTTGAGGTCCTCGGGAACCGAGGCGATCTCGCCCACGGACCCGTCGGCGCGCTTGACCGCGTCCCTGACCTGCGGCGTCCACAGCCCGCGCTCCTGCAGATCGCGGACCAGGTAGCGGTTGACCTGCAGGAACTCACCCGAGAGCGTCTCGCGCTTGAAGACGTTGGACACCTGCGGCTCGACGCACTCGTAGCATCCGGCGATCGAGGCGATGGTCGCCGTGGGGGCGACGGCCAGGAGCAGCGAGTTGCGCAGCCCGGTGACCGCGACGCGCTCGCGCAGCTCCGCCCACTCGGCGGGGTGTACCGGGTTCGCCGCCGGGAAGTGGTCGAGGTGCAGGACTCCCCCGGCCGCGCGCGTGTCGGCGTACGACGGATGCGCCCCGTGCGCCTCGGCGAGGCTCGCGGACGCCCAGTAGGCGGCGAGCGCCATCTCCTCGGCGATCCGCGTGGACAGCGCGAGCGCCTCCGGCGAGTCGAAGGGAAGCCGCAGCGAGAAGAAGACGTCGGCGAGGCCCATCACGCCGAGGCCGATCGGCCGCCAGCGCAGGTTGGCGGCCTCCGCCTCGGGTGTGGGGTAGAAGCCCCGGTCGATGGACCGGTCGAGGAAGCGGACGGCCGTCGCCACCGTGGAGCGCAGCCGGGCCCAGTCGACCCCGCCGTCCACCAGGTGCGCGGCGAGGTTGACCGAGCCGAGGTTGCACACGGCCGTCTCGGCGTCGCTGGTCACCTCAAGGATCTCGGTGCACAGGTTGGACAGGTGGATGACGTTCCCGGGCCTGGCCGTCTGGTTGGAGGCCCGGTTGGCGGCGTCCTTGAACGTCATCCAGCCGTTGCCCGTCTGCGCGAGGGTGCGCATCATGCGGCCGTACAGGGTCCTCGCGGGGAGCTGGCGGACGTAGAGCCCGGCCTCCTCCGCCTCGCGGTACCTGGCGTCGAACTCCTCGCCCCACAGGTCGACCAGCTCGGGGACGGCCTTGGGGTCGAACAGCGACCAGACGCCGTCGTCCTCGACGCGGCGCATGAACTCGTCGGGGATCCAGTTCGCCAGGTTGAGGTTGTGGGTGCGGCGGGCGTCCTCGCCGGTGTTGTCGCGCAGCTCCAGGAACTCCTCGACGTCGGCGTGCCACGGTTCGAGGTAGACGCAGGCCGCGCCCTTGCGCCGCCCGCCCTGGTTCACCGCCGCGACGCTGGAGTCGAGCGTGCGCAGCCAGGGCACGATGCCGTTGGAGTGACCGTTGGTCCCCCGGATGAGCGAGCCGCGCGACCGGACGCGGGTCCAGGAGACCCCGATCCCCCCGGCGTACTTCGACAGGCGCGCGATCTGGCCGTACCGCTCGTAGATGGCCTCCAGCTCGTCGCGGGGCGAGTCGAGAAGGAAGCACGACGACAGTTGCGGGCGCCGCGCCCCGGAGTTGAACAATGTCGGCGAACTGGGCAGGTACGACAGCGTGGAGATCAGCCGGTAGAGCTCCGCGGCCTCGGCCACCGTGCCGGCGAGCCCGCAGGCCACGCGCAGGAAGAAGTGCTGAGGCGCCTCCAGCACGCCGCGCGTGACGGGGTGGCGCAGCAGGTAGCGGTCGTAGACGGTGCGCAGCCCGAAGTACTCGAAACGCGCGTCGCCCTCGGGGTCGACCAGCTCGTCCAGCACGTCCGCGTTGGCCCGCACGAACTCGGCCAGCTCATCCTGGATCAGCCCCGCCGCGTGCGTGGCGGCGATCGACTCCGAGAACGTCCGCACGCCGTGCGCCGCCGCCTCGTCCGCGATCTCCTCGGCCAGCAGCCCGGCGGCGATCCGGGAGTTGGCGGGATCGGTGACGACCCGGGCGGCGGCCTCCTCGATGGCAAGGCGCCTGTCCCCGGTCTGGTACGGCAGTGGCAAATCGCGTGTCACGGTCACGTGCTCTCCCTCGTTGCGCTCGAATCCCCGCAAGGAGGGCACGCGTCGGAGCACGACCGGCAGGCGTCGCGCCGAGCGGGCAGGCCGGATACCCCGTCCGCGGCCCTCCCTCGAGGCCTGGACGACATGTCACCGGCAGGTCTTCGGACTCGCGGGCGTCTTCTCACGCCTAGTGGCCGTCGCTTCCCAGGCCTTCCGCTGCCCAGTGCTCATGTGACGGCGGTCGTTCCCGCTCACCGCTGCGGGGCAGCCCCGGAATCGCACCGGGTTCCCTCTTACCTCGCTCCGCAGAGCGAACCAGCAACGATCAGGATCCTACATGTAGTGGGCGCCGCCACAACAACCCCTACAGGTTGTGTCAGGGGCCGTTACTTACTGCCACTCGCACCATGGATTACCTCCTCAACGAACCGTGACACGAAATCGAGGGCGCTCTGGAGGGGGAGAGGGGTTGCGGCCGGAGCGGCGTCGCCGGGCGGCGGGATCATCGCCCTGTGCGTCCCCCGGCAGCCGCGCCATCCCCCGCGACCGGGGGACCCCCGGCACGGTGGTCGTGATCGATGCGAGCCAGTGCCGCGACGCCTGTGGCGAGCGCGCCTCGCAGCGCGGTGCGCTGTCCGGGTTCCAGGCCCCCGAGGTCCTCCTCCAGGTCGTCGAGGAGGTCGGTGAGGATCTCCTCGGCCAGTGGTTCGATCGCGGTGGCGGGTCCGAGCTTGCTCAGCACCGCTGCCGCACGCGCCGGGGTGAGCCGCTCGACCGCCTCGGCGACAAGCCATCCCGGGACACCTGCCGCTCCCTCGACCGGCGGCACATACGGCCGGGCACCCTGATAGCGGGAGTCCTCAGCGAAGCGCGGATGCTTGCGTTTGACCAATGGACGCGGGATGGCCCGCGTGCTCGCCTTCCAGCGCCCGGCCGGTCTGAGCACCAGCCCCTCGGCGAGGTTGTCCGCCAAGGCGGGCAACCCGAGCAGTGCGGGGAGCCGGCTGGAAAAGGCCGGCGGTAGTTCGCCGAGCGTGGACAGCGCCCCTTCGGCGAGGCGCGGCACGCAACGCGCTCCCGCCCGAGCGGCCGCCTGGCGCAGGGTGTCATCGGCGAGCCAGACGACGCCCTCTTCGGTCTCGAAGGCCGCGTCAAACAGGATCCATACCAGATCAGGGCAGTACCACACGCCTGTCTGCACTGGTTGGACGCCGGGCACCGCCGTCACCTCAGGATGCGGATAGTGACCGCCGGCCAACTCCCCATAGAGCACCAGGTTGCCATCGAACCCCTCCAGGCCACGCAGGAACCGGGCCATCTCGGCGGCCGTGACCGCCAGATCCGGCCAGATCCGCGACAGCCCGAAGAAGGAGTCGAGCTCCGCCTCCGACAGCAGGACCCGCCGCTTGGCAGGCCATACCGATGTGCCGTCGCACACCACCGCCAGATGCGCGCCGTGGATCTTCTCGGTGGCCACCCACGGGCCGCCGGTGTGCGGGACAGGGCCCGCACGCCGCGCCATCTTCGGGTAGACCGACCACTCGACGTCCATGACCAACCCTTCCGTATCGAAGACCTCACCGCCCGGCCAGAGTAGAGCCAGACCGATCATCGACGACAAGGGTTTTCGGCTCGACGCACGCGGTCGCGACGCTGCCACGCGGTTGGTGCCGGTGACCGAGACGGCGTCGGCGTCGGCGTCGGCGTCGGCGAACGGCCTCGACACTCTCCCCGGCGGCCGTGGCCGCTCAGGCGCGCAGGCCCAGCTCGCCGAGTGCCCGGCTCAGCCGGGCGGACTCCACGCGCAGCCACTGCCGGAACTCCTCGCCCTCCAGGTACAGCGGGGTCCAGCCGTTCCGCGCGCACAGCGCCCTCCAGCGCGCCGAGTCCGCGATGTCGTGGCACAGGCCGATGAGGGCGGCCCGGTCGTCGTCGGCGAGGTCACCGGCACCGAGCAGGCCGCGCCAGTTGGCGCAGGACAGGTGTACGTCGCACTCCAGCAGCGTCGGGGCGTCCAGACCCTGGATGCGGTCGGGCGAGGAGACCGCCAGCGCGTGCAGCTCTCCGGCCCGTACGCGCTCGCGCACCCCGGCATGGCTGCCGAGCGCCGCCACCACGCCCCCGCCCGAGAGCGCGGTGACCGCTTCGTCGCTGGTCGGGTAGGCCACGTAGTGGAGCAGACGCGCGTCCAGGCCGAGGCTCTGGGCGAGCATGCCGAACAGGACGTGGTCCATCCCGCCCTCGGCCCTGCCCGCCACCGCCAGCCTGGCCGGATCGCGCCGCATCGCGTCGGCGAACGCGCCGAACGACCCGAGGCGCGAGGACACCGGGACCACCAGCACCTCCCACTCGCCGCAGAGCCTGGCCAGCGGCGTGGTCCTGGCGAAGGCGCCCGCGGGCCGGACGGTCCGTACGGTGCCGACCAGTTCGGGCTCGGCCATGAGGATCTGGTCGGCGCGCCGCGCGCGGGCGAACTCCGTCAGCGCGACGTGCGGCGGGCGGTTGACGACCCGCACCTGGCCGGCCAGCGCGGCCCGCTCGGCCGTGCCGGCGAGGGCCCGCGCGACCCGGTCGGCCTCGCCCCCGTACGGCCCGGGGACGACCATCGAGAGCCGCGTCGCGGCGAGCGAGCGTGAACCGGTGGTGCTCCCGCATCCCGCGGCCAGCGCCACGAGCCCCGCGCCGAGTGCGAGCACCTCCCGTCGACGCATGGTTCATGCCCTTTCCCCCGATATACGGCTAAATGCCCACTTCAGACCATGTACACACGAAGGTGCGGCAGGAGCGCCCTCCCGGCCAAAGGGCTCGCGTCGGCGTCAGCCTCGGCACACGGCCCGGCCCGGCCGCTCGCCGGTCGAGGTCTAAGACACTCAAACTTGATACTCTCATCTATGAGTGTTTCACCTATGAGTGCCTGCGAGGACGTATGGATGGATTCATCGGCAGGCGGGGAGAGCTCGCCGCGCTCTCGCGCATGCTCGCACGGACCGAGGCGGGAGGCCGGGCAGGACGTCCCGGCCGAGCGGTGCTCATGCGCGGGCGGCGGCGCGTCGGCAAGTCCCGCCTGACCGAGGAGTTCATCGGGCGAGCCGACGTACCCCACCTGTTCTTCACCGCCTCCGCGCAGCCGAGTCTCCAGGCCGATCTTGCGCTGTTCACCGACGCCGCCCGTTCTTCCTCACTTCCGGGAGCCCAAGCCTTCCAGGAACAGGCCCCGCGGACGTGGGACGCCGCTTTGCATCTGCTCGCGGCGGCGTCGCCCGCCGATCGTCCCAGCGTCGTCGTCATCGACGAGATGCCGTACCTGATCGCCAACGATCCGGGGTTCGAGGGCACCCTGCAGAAGGTCTACGACCGGGAACTGTCGAAGCGCCCCGTCCTGCTGCTGTGCATCGGTTCCGACCTGGCGATGATGGAAGCGCTCAACGAGTACGGCCGTCCGTTCCACCAGCGCGCCACCGAGATGGTGATCCCCCCGCTCAATCCGGCCGAGGTCGCCGAAATGCTCTCGCTGCCGGCCGCCGACGCGTTCGACGCGTATCTGGTGACCGGCGGGCTCCCGCTGGTCCTCGACGAATGGCCTGAAGGCGACAGCGTCTTCGACTATCTCGGGGACGCCGTCATGGATCCCACGTCCGCCCTGCTGGTGAGCGGTGAGC
Source organism: Sphaerisporangium sp. NPDC049003 (assembly GCF_043197795.1). NCBI lineage: Bacteria > Bacillati > Actinomycetota > Actinomycetes > Streptosporangiales > Streptosporangiaceae > Sphaerisporangium > Sphaerisporangium sp. NPDC049003. Next base: position 181,622 of record NZ_JBICTU010000005.1, on the reverse strand, counting down.
GCGCCCTGGTGGCGGAGTTCCCCACCGGGGCCATGGCGCGGCAGGTCCTCACCGCGATCGGCTCAGGAGAGCGCAGCTTCTCTCTCATCGGCCGGGCGGCGGGCGGCATGCCCCAGGCCTCACTGAACAGGGCACTGCACCTGCTCACCACGAAACGGATGGTCGAAGCCCTCGTACCACTCTCCACCCGTCCTTCGAGGGAGACGCGGTACGTGGTGGCGGACCCGCACCTGCGCTTCTGGCTGAGCTTGCTCGGCCCCTATCTCGTGGAGGTGGAGCGTGGTCGCGGCGACCTGGTGCTGCAGCGGATCAAGAAGTCATGGACGGCATGGCGGGGCCGGGCAGTGGAGGCGGTCGTCCGGGAGGCCCTGTTCAGGATGCCAGGCAGCATCCTTCCCGAGGGCACCGGAGCGGTCGGAGGCTACTGGACGCGCACCAACGACCCTGAGATCGACATCGTGGCGGCCGATCGCGCGCCGGTCGCCAAGCGCGTCACGGCCGTCGGCTCGATCAAGTGGCTGGAGAACCGCCCCTTCGACGGCCACGACCTCGCCCGGCTGGTTCTCCACCGCTCCCTGCTGCCGGGAGCGGACGACACCACCCCTCTGCTGGCGGTGTCCCGGAGCGGGTCCACGGTCGACGGGCTGCCCACGATCGTCCCCGACGACCTGCTGAGCGCCTGGAGGTGACGAATGTGCGTCACCCCGCGCATCGCGGGGTGACACGCGTTCGCCGGCCGTGGCGCGGGGGGGCGTTCCGCGTTCAGCCGTCCCGTGACGGGCGTAGTTCGATGGAGGAGACGGCGGGCATGGGGAGGTCGAAGGTGAGGCTGAGGGTGCCGGAGGTGGGGTGCGCGGGCGCCGGGGGGTGGAGGTGGTCGAGGGTGTCGCGGGCGTGCAGCTCGTCCCACTGGTCCGCGTCCGGCCAGTCGCCGCCGCCCAGGGACGCCCACACGGCCTGGATGTCGGAGTGCCCGGCGGCCACGCGGTGGTGGGTCAGCTCGTAACGGTCGGCGGGAAGCCCGTCCAGGGTGAGGGTGACGCGCCGTTCGAGGATCGGGGCGCCTCCCGCCTGGGCCTGGTTGAGCGTGCCGTTCCACACGAGCACCCCGATGCGGCCGTCGTCGTGACGCGCCGCCCACGCCTCGACCCCGGCGACGTCGCCCGTGACCCGCGTGGCCAGCTCGTGGTCGCCGAGCCGTTCGGCCAGGCGGAGCGCGAAGTAGCGGGGCTTGCGCAGGTTGCCGACCGTGAGCAGGCCGAAGCCTCCGTGGAAGAGGCGCGGCGGGCGGCCGAGCTCCTCGAAGTGGTCGGAGGCCACCCAGTGCGACAGCGCGTCGACGCGTCCCGCCGCCGACTTCATCCCGTGGAGCAGGAACGCCGCGCCGAAGGGCCCGTCGCCGATGCCGTGGAAGTGCGTGGGGGTGGGCCCCCACTCGGTCCACCAGATCGGCGTGCCCGCCCTGCCGTGCCTGGCGAGGACGGGCCGCCAGTCGAGCGGGGCGTTGCCGTAGGTGTGGGTGGAGACGAAGTCGAGCGCCGCGCCGGAGCCGGCCGTGTGCGCGATCAGCTCCTCGACCCAGCCGTTGGCCGCGCTTGCCGGGCCGCCCACGCGCAGACCGGCGTCGACGCTCTTCACGGCCGCCGCCGTCACGTCGTACAGCCGGAAGTACTCCTCCGGCGTGCCGCTCCAGAACACCTCCAGGTTGGCCTCGTTCCAGACCTCGAAGGACCAGTTGGCGGCCACCTCGTTCAACCCGTAGCGGTCCACGAGGTGCCGTACGAGCGCCTGGACCAGGTCGCCCCAGCGGCCGTAGTCCTTCGGCGGGGAGATGATCGCCCTGTAGCCGAACACGGTCTTCGACGGGTCGGCGGCCAGGTCGCGCGGCATGTACCCGAGCTCGACCACCGGGCGCAGGCCGAGTCCCATGAGGGTGTCGTAGACCCGGTCCACTCCGGTGAAGTCGTACACCGGCACCCCGTCGACCTCGCGGTACACCCCGAGGTCGTCGCCGAGGATCGCGTGGGCGCGGACCGCCCGTACGCCCAGCTCCTCGTGCGCGAGGCGCAGCGCCCCGGCCAGCTCGGTGCCGATGGGCCGCCCGCCGGTCTCGTCCCGGCTCAGCAGGTGCGACAGGTGCTCCGACCCGATCATCTCGCGCCAGGGGCGCGGCAGCGGCCCGGTGACCTCGGCGGCGTCCACCCGGACCGTCACCGCCCCATCCCCGTCCTCGCGGCGGGCGGCCGCCACCGCCGCGCCCCCACCCTCGCGGGGCGTGGCCGCCACGGGCGCCGAGAACGGCCCGGCCAGGTCCATCGTGGCGAGGGCCGCGACGACGTAGTGGACCGTCTCGCCCGGTGTGACCGCCGTGTCGACGTACCGGGCGCCCGGCACGCCCGGTACGTCCACGTCGGGCTGCTTGGTGGTGAGGAACGGCCCGGCCGCGTCCGCGCCCCGATGGACGAGGTAGCCGATGGCCCCGTCCACGGGGTCCCACTCCAGCGTGACCTGCCCGGCGCCGGCCGACGCGCGCAGGCCGGTGGGCGCGGCGGGCACGACGCCGACGGCCATGCCCGCCTCGCCCGACCTCTTGTAGATGCGTTCTCTCCAGTCCGTGAGGGCGGACTCGGTCATGTGACTCTCCCCGATCGGTTGTGGTGAGGGCGTCTCCGCCGCCCGTCAGTGAAGCCGCGCGTCCCAGCGCTCCAGGCCAAGGACAGGCTTGAGGAGCCTCTCGGGCCCTCCGGGGGTGAAGTAGCGGCGCAGGTCGTCGCCGGCCAGGGCGTTGCCGAGGGCGCCCATGATCATCCCCTGGTCGAGGGCGAGGTACTCCTTGGCGACCTTGCCGCTGCGCACGGCCACGGCGTCGTAGAAGCCGCCGGGGCCGTAGGAGTCGAAGTTCGCCCGCAGCCGTGCAAGGTTGTCCAGCGCCTTGTCACCCGCGTAGCGCAGGGCGAGGAAGGACGCGTGAGGCGTGACCACCCCGTCCCCGTAGTGGTCCGGCTCGGGCTTGGCGGGCCGGCAGTCGCCGAAGCCCGGGTCGGAGGAGGTGCGCTCCTCGTCGGAGGTGTAGCCGTCGGTGTCCATCCCGAGGCCGTCCACGCCGTACTCGCGGTAGCCGCCGTTGGGGTCGTCGGAGGGCGAGAAGCCCCAGTAGCCGTATTTCGCCTCGTTCATACCGTGCTCGATCTGCGCGGCGACGAAGACCGGATGGTTGCGGCCCCAGCTCCGCGCGCCCCACGTCTCCTCGGGGACCACGAGGTTCGCCATCAGCGCCTCGAACATGCTGCCGCCCCAGTTCGGTACGAAACGCATGCCGCGATAGCCGTACGTCCCCTCGAAGACCTTGACGCCCTGGTAGGTCTGCCAGCTTCCCTGCGGCTTCTGGTCGGCCCAGCCCCAGTCGCAGGTGTCGGGGAAGGTGCGCCAGAGCCCGAAGTAGTGGGTGGCGGGCACCTGGCCGAGCGCGACGGCGACATAGGTGACGATGCGGGTCTCGGACATGGCGCCGTAGCGGTGACAGGTGGAGTACACCGTCGTGCCCGTGTGCGCGTAGTCGGTCTCCTGCGAGCACCCTTCGGGCTTGTCCGGCCAGTAGCCGCCGGTCATCAGGCCGGTTCCCGCGTCGGCGCGGGCGGCCGGGTCGTAGAAGGCGGCGAAGTTCATCCGTGACAGAACGCTCCCGGCCTGCCTCGCCTGCCCCGGCATCGCGTTCTTCACCATCATCAGCGCGGCGGCCAGCCAGGCGTTGTCCACGCTGGACACGAAGGGCAGCACGGGTGCGCCGCTCTCCGGCCAGGTGTGGACGACCTCCAGCGTCGCGGGGTCGTACCAGTTGTAGAACAGGCCGGTGGCGGTGTCGTGGTCGAGCCTGCCCAGGGCGTCGAGCACCTTGGCGACGCGCGCCGTGGCCTCGCGCTGGTCGATGAGCCGCAGGTCCCTCGCGGCCAGGGTGCTCCACAGGTACGTGCCCGCGTTGGTGGGCGAGGTGACCTTGGCGCGGGTCCGAAGGTCGCCCGACACCTTGTCGGACGGCATCCCGGTGCCGGGGTCGGCCATGGCGGCCATGGATTTCCAGGTGTCGGCGGCGTACGTGCGCAGCACCGCCGTATGGGAGGCCGCCGGACCTGTGAGGGAGGGCGACGGCTCGCCCGTACGGGTGCGCGCCAGCGCCTCGGAGGGGATCGCGGCGGCGAGGCCGAGTGCGAGCGTGCAGGCCAGAACTGTCTTGCGCATGGGCACCTCAGATCGCTCGAATGCTGCGGACGTTCACGGGAAGGGCGCTCACTTGAGTCCGGCCGTGGCCACGCCCTGGACGAAATAGCGCTGGAGGGACACGAAAAGGAGGAGGACGGGGGTGATGACGACGATCACCCCGGCCAGCAGCAGCCCGTAGTGCACGGTCTCCCGGCTCGACAGGCTCGCCAGCGCGACCGGCAGCGTGTACATCTCCTTGTGCTGGGCGACCACCGCCGGCCAGATGAAGCCGTTCCACGACCCCATGAAGGTGATCAGGCCGAGCGTCGCGAGGACCGGCTTGCAGAGCGGCATCACGATGCGGAAGAAGATGCGGAACTCCCCCGAACCGTCCACCCGGGCCGCGTGTACGAGCTCGTCGGGGATCTCGCCCATGAACTGCCGCATCATGAACACCCCGAGCGGGGTGACCAGCCCGGGCAGGACGATGCCGGCGTAGGTGTCGGCCAGGTTCAGGCTCGCGACCGTCACGAACTGCGGGATCAGCAGGACGATGCCGGGCACCATCATCTGCAGCAGGACCAGGCCGAAGACGAACCGTCCCCCGGCGAAGTCCAGCTTGGTGAGCGCGTAGGCGACCAGCGAGCAGAACAGCAGGTTGGACCCCACCACGATCACCGCGACGACCACGCTGTTGACCGTCACCGTGACGACGTCCATCCGCTCGAACAGCGCGGAGTAGTTGCCGGTGATCCAGCGGACGGGCAGGAAGGTGGGCGGGTCCCGCCGGATCTCGGCGTCGGTCTTGAACGAGCCGAGCAGGGTCCACAGGAAGGGCCCGGCGACGACCACCAGCCCGGCCGTGAGCGCGGCGTACAGCACCGCGGTACGTGCCCTCTTCACGGTTGCGCTCCTCACGTCTTGGGCCGCAGCCATCGGAACTGCGCGAACGAGAACGCGGCGATCACGGTGAACAGCACGGTCGCCGCGGCGGCCCCGTAGCCGTAGTTGCCGAAGCCGAACTGGTTGTAGATGGCCAGCGAGGCCGACAGCGTCGAGTTGAGCGGCCCGCCCTTGGTCATCACCAGGGGCTCCTCAAGGAACTGCATGAAGCCGGCCGCGCTGTAGACGCCGCAGAACAGGATCGCGGGCCGCAGCATCGGGACCGTGATGCTCCGGAACTTCGCCCACACGCCGGCGCCGTCCACGTCGGCCGCCTCGTACAGCTCCCTGGGCACACCTTGGAGGGCGGCCAGGAAGACCACCATGTCGAAGCCGAAGTTGCGCCACGCCGACATGAGGACCAGCGAGGGCAGCGCAGTGCGCTCGTCCAGCAGCCAGGCGGGACCCTCGATCCCGGCCGACCTGAGCAGGGAGTTGAGCAGGCCGGCCTGCGGGTCCAGCAGCAGCCGCCAGGCCACCGCGATGCCGATGATGCTCGTGACGTACGGCAGGTAGTAGCCGAGCCGGAAGAACGTGCGCAGCCTGGTGATCCCCGAGTTGAGCAGGATGGCCGCCGCCAGGCCGAGCGCGATCGTCAGCGGCGTCGTGGTGACCACGAAGAACAGCGTGTTGGCCGCCGCCCTGCGCATCGACTCGTCCTGGAACAGGCGCTCGAAGTTGCCGAGGCCGACGAAGTTCACCGCGAAGGGGTCGCGCACGTCCGTACTGCGCATGTCGGTGAACCCCATGACCAGCCCCGCGAGCAGCGGCAGCGCGTACATCACGCCGAACACCAGCAGGAAGGGAGCCGAGAACAGCCAGGCATGGCCGGTCTTCTTCGGCGGGTTCAACCCGGGCCGGGGACGGTGCCGTCCCGCCCGCGCCTGGTCAGGGGCGCGGCCGGACCGGTCCGCGGTCGCCAGGCCCGCGGCGGGCGCGGCCATCAGAGGCCGGTGCCGACCGTGTCGGCCTGCGCCTGGACGGCCTTGGCCGCCTCCTGCGGGGTCGCCTTGCCGAGGGCCACCTTCTCGACCTCCTGGTCGATCACCTTGGAGATCTGGTCCCAGGTCGGGAAGGGAGGCGGCGTCTTGGCGTCCTTGAGCTGCTCGCCGAACACGGTGACGCGCTTGTCGGCCGTCAGCTCGGGAAGCCGCCACGCCGCCTGGACGCTCGGCAGGTCCTTGACCGTCGTGAACCACTCGGCCTGGGTCGCCGGGTCGCTCAGCCACTGGACGAACTTCCAGGCCGCGTCCCTGTTCTTGGAGTCCTTGAAGACCACCAGGTCGCTGCCGCCGATGAAGCTCGTGCCCCCCGCGCTGCCCTTGGGGTAGGGCGCGACGTCGAACTTGTCAGCGAAACCGGGGCCGCCGTCCTTCTCCATCCCGGCGATCATCCACGGGCCCGAGTAGTAGGCGCCGACGTCGCCCTTGAAGAAGCTCGCGGGGAACGAGGCCGGATCGACCTTGCTGGAGGCGAGGCCCTCCTTGAAGTACGACTGCTGCTGGGTCAGCGCCCTGACCATCTCGGGGGTGTCGAAGGTCCACTTGCCGTCGGAGCCGATGATGGAGCCGCCCTGCTGCCAGACCAGCGGAAGGATCTCCTGCCAGGAGCCGGTGGTGTAGTTCAGGTTCATGCCCTGGCCGGCGCCCGCCTTCTGCAGGCCCTTGACGAAGCTCTTGGTCTCGTCCCAGGTCGCGGGCGGGGTGAGCCCGGCCTTGGCGGCCAGGTCCTTGCGGTAGTACAGCACCCGCGTCTCGACGTACCAGGGGACGCCCCAGGCCGTGCCGTTGACCTCGACCGTCTCCCACGCGCTGGGGAAGAACGCCGACTTGTCGATGACGTTGCCCGGCGTCGGGTCCACCGCGCCGGACTTGGCGAGCTCTCCCATCCAGGTGGAGCCGATCATGCTGACGTCCGGGGTCGTACGGCCGGCGATCGACGCGGTGATCTTGTCGTGTGCGACGTCCCAGCCGATGGGCGTGACGGTGACCTTGATGCCGGGGTTGGCGGCCTCGAATCCCTTGGCGAAGGAGGCCAGCGCCTCCCCCTCCGACCCCATGGCCCACACGGCCAGGGTGCCGGTCGCCTTGGCGGAGGTGTTCACGTCCGTCGGCTTCTCCGCGGTCCCACCGGACCCGCGCCCGCAGCCGGTCAGTACGAGGAGCCCGGCGGTGACCAGGGCGAGTGAACTGGCGGTGTATGGCTTCAACTCAATGACCTCCTGGGGATGCGGCTACCGAGGACGCGACTCCCCGGCACGCGGCTCTTGCGGGTGCTGCTCAAGGGGACGCACCTTGCCGCGGTACGCCTCTTCTTCGGAATGCGGGCCGCAGCTGCGGCGGATCACCGGCTCGGTGGCGAGGGTGCGGTGGCTGTCTTCGAGGCTCACTCCGGCGATGAGCTGGTCGAGCGCGCGAGCGGCCAGCGCGCCGAGCTCCCGCATCGGCTGCCGCACCGTGGTCAGCGCCGGCCTGGCGTGACGGGCGGCCATGATGTCGTCCCAGCCCGTCACGGCCACGTCGTGCGGTACGGAAAGCCCCAGTTCCTCGGCCGCCAGGATCGTCCCCAGAGCCACCTCGTCGTCCGAGCAGATCACCGCCTCCGGCCTTTTTCCGGCGCCGAGCAGCCGGAGGGCGGCCTCGTAGCCGCTCTCGACGGTGTACTCGGCGGTCAGTACGGGCTCGATGGCGTCCCCCAGCACCTCGCGGACGCCCTGCCAGCGCTGGTCCACGTCGTCGCCCGTGGCGTACGGCGCGCCGAGGAAGGCGAACTTCGTGTGGCCGTGGCCGAGCAGGTGGCGTGCCAGCGCCCGGGCCGACGCGAGGTTCTCGCTGCGCAGGGTGACGGCCCCCGGCCTCTCGGCGTGGGAGATGAGCACCAGCGGCAGGCTCGACGCGACCAGCTCGTCGATCACGTCGTCGGGGACGGTGCTCCCGAAGACCACCAGGCCGTCCACCCGCCCGGCCAGCTCGCGCACCAGATCCCTGATCGCGTCACGCCCCTTGGTGGACAGGATGACGACCGAACGGCCGAGCTCCGAGGCCACCTCCTCGTACCCGATGAGGACCTCGGCGAAGTACGGCCCGGACAGGTTGGGGAAGACGATGCCGTTGGCGGCGTGCCGGCCCTCGGCGAGGCTCACCCCCGCCCGGCTCGGCGTGAACCGCAGCTCCTCGACCGCGCGCATCACCTTCTCGCGCGTGGCCCCCGCCACCGGCCCTGTCCCTCGCAACGCCCGCGACACCGTGGCGATGGACACCCCGGCCCGCCGTGCGACCTCGTAGATCGTCACACCGCCCGCCGCCGAGACGTCTCGTCCATCCATGACTACCTCCTGGGTGTAAGCGCTTCCACCGGAGGTACTGCGGAAGTACGGCAGTGGAAGCGCTTACAGTCTCAGGAGTATGCCGCCGCATTACCGAAATGTAAACACCCACGCACAACGCCCCATGTCAACCGGTACGTTCCGCTGAGATAGACGACCCCTTCGGCTACAACCACGGATCATCGAGCAGTGGCAGTGGCAGTGGCGGCACGAACATGCCGGTCCCAGAGATGGTGAAAACAGCTACATCCCGAAGTCGCCGGCTCTCAGGTGACCGATGAAGTTTCTCCACTCGCCACGACCGAGTCGAAGGACGGGACCACAGGGGTTCTTGGAGTCTCTCAGGGCGATGTCGCCGCCGATCTCCGCGATCTCCAAGCAGTCGTTTCCGCCTCCGCTGAAGCTGCTTTTCCGCCACGCCGCACCAGCAAGATCAACCTGCTCGGCCATTACAACTCCTCAGCCGCTCCCGCGACCATGATCGCGGTCTCTTCGGGGTCCAGCGCAAGCTCGCACAAGCGCTCGAACAGCAGCGTATAGCGCCGAACTTCCTCGACGCTCTCCAGATAGAGGTCTCCCATCGCCCCCTCGACATAGGCGACGTCAGCATCGTGTTCTTCAGGGAAGCGGAGCAGGACGAACGGGCCCTCGATCGCCGCGTGAGCTCCAATCGCGAACGGAAGGATCCGGATGACCACGTCCGGACGCTCTCCCATTTCGATGAGCCGTCCCAGCTGAGCCCGCATAGTCGATGATCCGCCGACGGGTCGCCCTATAACAGCTCACCGGGCTGGTGACGGGAGGCGGGCGAGGGCGCCGAGTTCGAGGGCAGCCCACATCGCGCCGTCGGGGCCGGGCGCGATGCCGTGGGGTTCGGAGGAGGGGGTCGGCAGATCGTGCTCGTCGATCAGGCCCGCGGAGGTGATGCGGCCGATCCGGTTGGCGCCCCATTCGGTGAACCACAGGTCACCGTGGGCGTCGGCGGCGATGGCGTGCGGCCGTGCCGCCCGGTCCGGGAGCGGGAACTCCTCGATCTTCCCGTCCGGCTGGATCCGGCCGATCTGACCCGCGCCGATCTCGACGAACCACATCGCGCCGTCCGCCCCGGCGGTGATGCCCACGGGAGCGGAGCCGGGGGCCGGCAGCGGGTGGATCGCGACCTTGCCGCCCGTACCGATCCTGCCGATGGCGTCCGCCATGTTCATCGTGAACCACAGCCCGCCGTCCCGTCCTGCGGCGATCGCGGACGGGAAGCCGCCCGCGACCGGGAGCGGGAACTCGGTGATCTCCCCGTCGGTCGTGATCCGGCCGATGCGGTCGGCGCCCGTCTCGGTGAACCACAGCGCGCCGTCGAGGCCGGGCGCGATGCCGAAGGGCCCGGCCTCCGGGGTCGGCAGGGCGAAGGAGGTGAGGTCGCCGCCGGTCGTGACGCGGCCGATCCGATGGTCCCTGAACCGCGTGAACCACAGCGCGCCGTCCGGGCCCCCCGTGATGATCGTCGGCCCGGAGTCCGGGCCCACGTCGTACGTGGTGATCGTCGGCCCGGAGCCCGGGTCCGCGTCGTCGGTGGTGGGCTCCCTGACGCCGGGCTCGAACCGGGCTATCTGGCCCTGGTGCACCAGCGTGAACCACAGCGCGCCGTCGGGCCCGGTGGTGATGGCGTACGGTCCCGCGTCCGGGCCGGACACGGAGATCTGCTCCATCTGTGTCACTGCGGTGCTCCTTCGAGTCGATCGCAGTCCGGTGAGGCTGTCAGAGGCGGCGGCCCCGGGGTTTGAGGGGGGTGACCGGCAGGGCCGGGGCGGGGAGGGGGGCGCCGTCGAAGCCCTCGACGGTGCCGAACTCGGCGCCCTCCGACCATTCCTTGCGGAACCGTTCGATCTCCTCGTGGCTGCGCCCGACGAAGTTCCACCACATCACGATCTCCTCCTCGAACGGCTCGCCGCCGAGGAGCAGGACGCGGCTCGGCCGCCGGGCGCGGAAGGCCAGCTCCGAGCGGCCGGACCCGAGGTAGAGGAGAGGACCGGGATCGAGGTCCACCCCGTCGGCCTCGACGCCCCCGGACATCACCAGCGCGGCGTACTCGAAGTCCGGCCGTACGGGCAGCGTGATCCGCGCCTGGTCGTCGAAGGTCATCTCGGCGCCGGCCAGAGGACTGTGGACGCGAGCCGGTGACGTCACGCCGCCGAGCTCGCCGGCGATGACCGTCACGCGGACGCCGGGCATGTCCAGCGCCGGCAGGACCGGATGGTGTTCGAAGGAGGGCTCGACGTGGCGCGCGGAGCCGGGAAGCGCCACCCACAGCTGGACGCCGTGCAGCACCGTCTCCCCCGGCGACTCCTCCGAATGGGAGATCGCACGGCCCGCGGTCATGAGATTCAGCTGACCCGGCCTGATGAGCTGCTCGCTGCCGACGCTGTCGCGGTGCAGCACCTCGCCTTCGAGCAGCCAGCTCACGGTCTGGAGCCCGGTGTGCGGGTGGGGAGGCACCCGCATGCTCGCCCGCTCGGGGCCGTAGTGGTCCACGAAGCACCAGGCCCCGACCATCCGGCGGTCCCGGTCCGGCAGGGTCCTGGTCACCTTCATGCCTCGCGGCCCGCCGAGGACCACCTCCCGGCCGGTCAGCAGGTCGCGCGCCGGTCCCTCGCCCGCCTCGCTCAGGCCGCCGCACACCGTCTCCCGCGGATCCCGCTCCAGGTTGCTCACCCGACGACTGTACGACGGCCTCCCGGGCCCGGTGTCACTCCACCGTCACGCTCTTGGCGAGGTTGCGGGGCTTGTCCACGTCGCGTTCGAGGGCCACGGCCGCGTGGTAGGCCAGCAGCTGGAGAGGGATCCCGAGCAGGATCGGGTCCAGCTCGACCTCGTTCTTCGGCACCACGATCACGTCCTCCACGAGCCTGCTGTCGGGCACACGGTGGCCCACCATGAGCACCTTGCCGCCGCGCGCGCGGATCTCGCCGAGGGTGGTGAGGTTCTTGTCGAGCAGTTCGTCGTCCGGCACGATCGCCACGGTCGGCATCTCGGGGCCGATGAGCGCCAGCGGGCCGTGCTTCAGCTCGCTCGCCGGGTACGCCTCGGCGTGCACGTAGGAGATCTCCTTGAGCTTCTGGGCGCCCTCGCGGGCGACCGGGTAGCCGCGCACCCGGCCGACGAACATCATGCTCGGGTGGGTGGCGTACTTCTGGGCGAGCGCCTCGATGGCGTCGCTCTGCTTGACGATCTCCTCGATCTGCTCGGGCAGCCTGCGCAGGCCCTCGACGATGCGCCGCCCGTCCGCCGGTGACAGGTCGTGGACCCGGCCGAAGTGCAGGGCGATGAGCGCGAACGCCACGGCCGTGGAGGTGAAGGCCTTGGTGGAGGCCACCGAGACCTCGGGGCCCGCGTGCAGGTAGACGCCGCCGTCGACCTCGCGGGCGATGGCGCTGCCGACCGCGTTGACGACGCCGAGCACCCGGCCGCCCTTGCGCTTGAGCTCCTGGACGGCGGCGAGGGTGTCGTAGGTCTCCCCCGACTGGCTCACGGCGACGTACAGCGTGTCGTGCTCGACGACGGGGCTGCGGTAGCGGAACTCGGAGGCAGGCTCGGCGTCGGCGGGGATGCGGGCAAGCTCCTCGATGAGCTGGGCGCCGATCTGGCCCGCGTAGTACGCCGAACCACAGCCGATGATCTTGACGCGGCGGAACGCGCGGGTCTCGCGGGGGTCGAGGTTGAGGCCGCCGAGGTGGGCGATGTTGAACCGGCCGTCGAGGCGCCCCCGCAGCGTACGGGCGACCGACTCGGGCTGGTCGGAGATCTCCTTGAGCAGGTAGTGCTCGTAGCCGCCGGTGTCGTAGTGCCCGAGGTCCCAGTCGACGGTCAGCGGCTCCTTGGAGGTGGCGCGGGCGTCCATGGTGAAGGTGTGGAAACCGTCGGCCCTGAGCACGGCCAGCTCGCCGTCCTCCAGGTGGACGACCTGCCGCGTGTAGCGGACCAGGGCGGCGACGTCGGAGGCGCAGAACATCTCCCTCTCGCCGATGCCGATGACGATCGGGCTGCCGTTGCGGGCCACGACGATCTCACCGGTGCGCTCGGAGTCCAGCACGGCGATGCCGTACGTGCCGACGATGCTCTTGAGCGCCTTGCGGACCGCGTCCTCCAGGGAGTCGGTCTCCTGAACGGTGCGGGCGATGAGGTGGGCGAGCACCTCGGTGTCGGTCTCGGAGACGAAGACGGAGCCGTCGGCGACCAGCTTGGCGCGTAGTTCGTCGGCGTTCTCGATGATGCCGTTGTGGACGACGGCGATGCGCTCCTTGCCGTCCAGGTGCGGGTGGGCGTTGACGTCATTGGGGACTCCGTGCGTGGCCCAGCGGGTGTGACCGATGCCGAGGCCGCCCTTGAACCTCGCCGGTACGGCCGCCGCCAGATCGGCGACCCTGCCCTTGACCTTGCGGACCTTGAGCCCCTTGTTGCTCACCACGAGGCCGGCCGAGTCGTAGCCCCGGTACTCCAGGCGCTGCAGGCCCTCCAGCAGGATCGGCGCCGCATCCTTCGGGCCGATATAAGCGACAATTCCACACATTTTCGATCTCCTTGGTGCGCTAGCCGTACACGATGCGGCGCAGTTGGCGCAGGGACAGCTCGGGTGCCGCGACACGGCGTGCGGACAACTCGGCGGCTATGGAAGGAAAGATGCGCTCATTAGTGAGGCCGCGGGCCTTCATCTCGCCGTGGCGGCGCCTGACGAACTCCTCGACGGACTCGGAGAAGTACGCCACGACCTCGGCCACCACCCGCGTGGCCTCCCCCGGCCCGAGCGACGTGGTCCGGGTCAGGTGCGCGATCAGATCCTCATAGGAATGCCGTGCCGTTGACACAGGCAGGGACTTTACGCAGGAAAGAGACGACACGCCAAGATTCCTGCCCGATTCCGGGCAGGGTACGCCCTCAACTGCGCCTGAGGTGTCCCAGGACGGGCCTGCCACCGCCGATCACGGTGCCCCCGAACGGACCGGCCGCCGCCGGTTCACGGTGGTCGCGGGCGGGCCGGCCTCCGCCGGTTCAGGCGTGCGGCGGCGACGCGAGAAACCTCACGTTCACATGCGGCTCGCGTCGTGGACTGCGCACGCCGGGTCTCCGGACGCGCTAGAGTCTTTGCGTGGCCGGGGATCGTTTCCCCGAGATTCACGCGGACGTGGCTCAGCTGGTAGAGCATCACCTTGCCAAGGTGAGGGTCGCGGGTTCGAATCCCGTCGTCCGCTCGAAGATCCTGGTGGAGTGGCCGAGAGGCGAGGCAGCGGCCTGCAAAGCCGCGTACACGGGTTCAAATCCCGTCTCCACCTCGACGGGATCTCGCACCTCCGGGATCCGGTAAAGTTGGACAGGCATCACACGGAAACGACTTCCGAGTGATCATGCGGACGTGGCTCAGCTGGTAGAGCATCACCTTGCCAAGGTGAGGGTCGCGGGTTCGAATCCCGTCGTCCGCTCTGATTTTCCTCATCGAGGGCGATTAGCTCAGTGGGAGAGCGCTACCTTGACACGGTAGAGGCCACTGGTTCAATCCCAGTATCGCCCACCACCACCCTTGGCGCACCCGGGCCGTACGTCCGTTCGCGACCCGCGCGGGGCCCGGGGTCCTCGCCGCCTCGCGGGGGTTCTGCGAGGCTGGAACCGTGCCGCACTTCGTCCCGGAACCCGTCACGGCCGACCCGCCCAGCGCCACGCCGGATCCCCTGCTCACCCAGTCGTGGCTCGACATGGCCTTCCTCCACTGGTCCGCCGACCCGGCCGACGTGGCGCCCCTGCTCCCGGACGGCACCGTGCCCGACACCCTCGACGGGGTGACCTACGTGGGCCTCGTCGCCTTCCGGATGCATCGCATCGGCTGGTTCCGCCTCCCCGGCATCCCTTACCTCGGCACTTTCCCCGAGACCAACGTCCGCCTCTATTCGGTGGACGCCCACGGCCGGCGCGGGGTGGTCTTCCGCTCGCTCGACGCCTCGCGCCTGATCCCGGTGCTGGTCGCGCGGGCCGCCTTCCGGCTTCCGTACGTGTGGTCGCGCATGGCCGTCCGCCACAGCGGCGACACCATCGCCTACACCAGCAGCCGCCGCTGGCCCGGTCCGCGCGGCGCGCACTGCCGCGTCACCATACGGACCGGCGAGCGCATCGAGGAGCCCACCGAGCTCGAACACTTCCTGACCGCCCGCTGGGGCATGCACAACACCGTCTTCGGCCGGACGACGTACCTGCCCAACACCCACCCGCGCTGGCCCCTGTACAGAGCCCACCTGACCGGCTGTGACGAGGACCTGGTCGCGGCGGCGGGACTGCCCTCACCCGCCGGGGAACCCGCGAGCGTGCTCTACTCCCCCGGCGTCCCCGTGCGCTTCGGCCGCCCCGTTCCCGAAGGCCGCCCCACCCGTTCATGAAGCCCCGGCGGCGGTGTGAAGGAGGGCGGGTCAGCCGGTGGCGGTGATACCGGCGGCCGGGGTGGCGTTGAGGAACTCCTCGATGACCAGGGTGGCCGCGCCGAGCGCCACGGCGTCGGGGCCGAGCCGGCCGAGCACCAGGGAACTGGCGGCGTACGGCTGCGCGAGGGAGTTCTCGGCGACCACGGCGCGGATCTCGGGAAGCAGGGTCTCGCCGAGCAGGAGCCCGACCCAGCCGCCGATGATGATGCGCTCGGGATTGAGCAGGTTGATCAGATTGGCCAGGCCCACCCCCAGATAGCCCACCGTCTCCTCGACCACGGGAGTGCGCGAGGCGAGCACCCGGGTGAGCTCCTCCTGCCAGCCGGCCTTCTGCGTGGAGACCCCGGCCCTGTCGAGGATGGCCTCCGCGCCGATGTAGGCCTCCAGGCACCCGCGCCCGCCGCACCGGCAGGGCCGTCCGCCCGCGACGATCTTGGTGTGCCCCCACTCTCCCGCGCTGCTGCTCACCCCGTGGAAGGTCGCCCCGTCGGCGACGACGGTGGCTCCCACGCCCGCGCCGATCAGGACGATGACGGCGTTCGCCGCGCCCCGGCCGGAACCGAACCACAGCTCGGCCTGACCCATGGCCTTGGCCCCGTTGTCGACGTGCAGGGGAAGCGAGGTGCCGGCGCGTAGGAGCGCTCCCAGGGGAACGCCGTTCCAGCCGAAGGCCTTGGCGTGGATGAGCACGTCGGCGCCGCGCTCAACGATGCCGGGGACGCCGACTCCGACCCCGAGGACCCGCTCGGCGGGCACCCCGGCGTCCGAGAGCACCACCCCGATGCCCGCGAGGATGTGCATGGCGACCAGCTCGGGATCGTGGCGGGCCGGCCGCAGGGCGTACTCGACCTTGGCGAGCTGGTTCAGGTCGAGGTCGAACAGCTCGACGCGCACGTGCGTCTCGGACACGTCGACGCCGATGGCGTAGCCGTACCGGGGGTTGACGCGCAGGAGCACGCGCGGGCGCCCGCCGTCGGAGTCGACCTGGCCGGCCTCGACGATGATGTCGTCGCCCAGTAGCCCGCCGGTCATGGTGCTGACCGTGGCCGCGCTCAGGCCGGTGAGCGCGGAGAGGTCGTTGCGGCTGGCCGGTCCGTCGAAGTACAGCATGCGCAGCAGCATGGCGCGGTTGCCTCTGCGGACATCGCGCACCGTTCTGCGCTCGGGCCTTGCCATGACGTACCTCCACGAGTTCCACGGCCATGCTAGTTCAGCGGCGTTAGTTCAGACGCCGAAGGAAGCCGGCCCTCACCCGTTCGGCACGAGCCTGACATGCTCCGATGCCCGTGTTACCAAAGCGTTTCACAGAAGGGCTGAACTTATTTCGATGCTTAGATTATGTTCTGTGAAACCCCCCGTTGAGGAGAGCGAAATGATCAGGAGAGTGACAGGGGCGGCCGCCGCGACGGTGCTGCTCGCCGGGCTCACCGCGTGCGGCGGCGGCTCCGGAGGAGCGGAGGCGACCACCACGCTGACCTACTGGATGTTCCAGGACCGCACTCCGCAGGCCACAGAGGTGGTCGAGAAGCTCCGCACGGACTTCGAGAAGGCCAACAAGGGCGTCAGCGTCAAGATCGTCAAGATCCCGAAGGACGACTACAACACCAAGCTGGGCAGCGCCATCGCCAGCGGTTCGGTGCCGGACGCGGGCGTCCTGGACCAGCCGCTGGTGGCCCGCTACGCGCTCGACGGCACCATCAGGGAGATGCCCGCCGGCACGATCGACGAGAAGTCGCTGTACGCCGGGGCCCTCGACACCAACCGCGTCGACGACAAGCTGTACGGCGTGCCGGTGGACCACACCACGGTCGGGCTCTTCTACAACAAGAAGCTCGTCCCGGCCCCGCCCAAGACCTGGGACGAGCTGAAGCAGATCACGACCCAGATCCACCAGAAGGACCCGAAGATCGCCGGCATGGTGGTGCCGAAGGGTGACGGGTACGGCGGGTGGATGTGGCCGGGCTTCGTGGCCGGGGCCGGCGGGTCGATGGCGGACATGAAGGCCAAGAAGATCCTGTTCGACCAGCCGCCCGCCGTCGAGGCGCTGCAACTGTGGGTCGACCTGCTCAAGTCGTCGCCGAGGGAGATCACCGACTCCGACAAGCCCTTCGAGAACGGCCTGGCCGGCATGATGATCTCCGGCCCGTGGGACGTGGCCAACATCAAGGACCAGTTCCCCGACCTGGAGTTCAACGTCGCGCCCCTGCCGTACAAGACCGGGCCGGCCGGCAACATCGGCGGCGAGAACGCGGTGGTGTTCACCAAGGGCAAGAACGCCGACCTGGCCTGGAAGTGGCTGGCCTACCTGACCAACGCCGACAACAACACCAAGCTGGCCCAGGCGCTGGGCGGCTTCCCGACCAACATCGCCGCCGCCGAGAGGGACGCCGCCACGTTCGGGACCGAGCAGGCCGCCTTCCTGGAGCAGCTCAAGGTCGCCCAGGCCCGCCCGCCCGTACCGCAGTGGATCCAGATCAACGACGAGATCATCGCCCCCGCGATCGAGTCGGCGCTCAGCGGCAAGGCCACCGCCCAGCAGGCCCTCACCGGCGCCGCGGACAAGACCCGCGCCCTGCTCGGCTGGACCGGCTGACCGAGAGGCAGGCAAGCGTGGCAACTCCAGTGGTGGCCGACAAGCCCACTGTGACGCCCCGCCCCGGGCGGCGCCGCCGCCCGGGGTTCGGGGGGAGCGACCGCGTCATCGGCTGGCTCCTGATCGCTCCCGCGATGGCGTACTTCATCGTCTTCCTGCTCTACCCGGCGCTCGCCGCCCTGTACTACAGCTTCACCGACTGGGACCTGCGCTCCGCGCCTGGCTGGGTGGGTTTGACCAACTACACCGACCTGCTGTTCGACGACG
Organism: Sphaerisporangium sp. NPDC049003; assembly: GCF_043197795.1. Taxonomy (NCBI): domain Bacteria; kingdom Bacillati; phylum Actinomycetota; class Actinomycetes; order Streptosporangiales; family Streptosporangiaceae; genus Sphaerisporangium; species Sphaerisporangium sp. NPDC049003. The sequence continues at coordinate 163,843 of NZ_JBICTU010000005.1, read as the reverse complement.
CCAAGTACCCGCACTTCTGGCAGTCGGTGAAGGTCACCCTGCAGTACACGCTGATCGCGGTGCCGCTGACCATGGGGAGCGCGCTGTGCCAGGCCCTGCTCATCAACGCGATTCGCAGGGGCTCCAACCTGTTCAGGCTCCTGCTCTTCCTGCCCGTGGTCACCGCGGAGACGGCCGTCGGCGCGATCTGGCGGTGGCTCTACGATCCGCAGTACGGCCTGATCAACGTGTTCCTCGGGCTGTTCGGCATCCCCCGGCAGAACTGGCTCAACACCCCCGAGCTGGTCATCCCGGCCCTGGCGTTCATCGCGGCGTGGCAGTGCGGCATCTCGATGATCATCTATCTGGCGGGGCTCAAGGGCATCCCCTCGTCGATCCGCGAGGCGGCGATCATCGACGGCGCGGGCCCGGTCCAGCGGTTCTGGAGGGTCGTGGTCCCGATGCTCAGGCCCACGACGTTCTACCTGCTGGTGACCGGGGTCATCGCGGCGCTACAGGTGTTCGGCCTGGTCTACGTGATCTTCTCAGGCGGCGGCGGCAGGAGCGTCACCGGCGGGCCCGAGCAGGCGGGGCTGACCTACGTCCTGCACCTGTATCTGTTCGCCTTCCGCTACGACGCGATGGGCGCGGCCTGCGCGATGTCGTTCATCCTGCTGGCCTTCATCATGATCATCACCGCGCTCCAGTTCAGGTTCGTGAAGCAGGAGGTGTCGTGAGGACGCTACGGCTCTCCCCCATCTACGTCGCGCTGGTGCTGCTGGTGCTCGTGTCCGTCGTCCCGTTCGTGTGGATGCTGGCCACCTCGTTCAAGCACGGCCCGGACGTCTACACCAAGGTGCCCAGCCTGCTCCCGCTGGACCGCAAGACCGGCGAGTGGTCGCCGACCCTGGACAACTACGAGCACGTGATCCAGATCGGCGGGCTCGGCCGCGCGTTCCTCAACAGCGTGTGGGTCTGCCTGATCCTCGTGCCGGCCAAGCTCCTGGTGGACGCCCTGGCGGCCTACGCCTTCGCCCGCATCCCCTTCCCCGGCAGGGACAAGCTGTTCGCCGTGCTGCTGGCAGGCATGATGGTGCCGACGATCACCCTGCTGGTGCCGCGCATCCACATCACCCAGGCGCTCGGCATGTTCGACTCCGGTTGGGGCCTGATCCTGCCGAACGTGGCCTCGGTGCTGGACATCTTCCTGCTCCGCCAGTTCTTCCTGACGCTGCCCGGCGAGCTTGAGGAGGCGGCGCTCATCGACGGCGCGGGCCGGATGCGGATCTTCTGGAAGATCGTGCTGCCGCTCTCGAAGCCGGTGCTCGCGGTCGTCACGATCACCAGTTTCATCTTCCACTGGAACGACCTGGTGTGGCCGCTGGTCGTGCTGAACGACCCCGACCTGTACACGCTTCCGCTCGCCCTGCAGCAGCTGGCCAGCAGCGAATCGGGGCGCGCCTACTACATCATGGCGGGCGCCGCGCTGGCCGTCATCCCGGTGATCATCGTGTTGATGGTGTTCCAGCGGCGGATCATGGAGGGGATCGCCTTCAGCGGGCTGAAGAGCTGACCCTTCACGGGTTCACGCGGTGATGGCCAGTGTCTCCGGGTCGACCGGGTGCAGCAGGGGCTCGTCGGCGGCGAGCCGCAGCACCTCCTCGACGGCGGCGGCGCCGAGCCTCGCCACCTCGTTGCCGAGCGACCCGGCGACGTGGGGGGTGAGGACGACGTTGGGCAGCTCCCACAGGGGCGAGCCCGCCGGGGGCACCTCGGGCTCGGTCACGTCGAGCACCGCCGACAGCCGCCCGGTGACGAGCTCGGCGACCAGCGCGTCCTGGTCGACCAGCGACCCCCGGGCGGTGTTGAGGAGGGTCGCCCCGTCGCGCATCGACGCCAGCCGCCGCGCGGTGACCATCCCCCGGGTGCGCGGGGTCGCGGGAGCGTGCAGGGAGACGACGTCGCTGAGCTGGAAGATCTCGTCGAGCCCGACGAGCCGCGCCCCCAGCGAGGCGGCCGTCGCCGCGTCGACATGGGGGTCTGCCAGCAGGGGCGAGAGGTCGAAGGGACGCAGCAGCGCAAGGACGCGCCTGCCGATCCGGGACGCCCCGACCACCCCGACGACCCTGCCGTGGTTGCCCACGTCGTGGCCGCGCCTGATCAGCCCGAGGTCCTCGCGCCGCGCGCGGTACTCCCGGGCGAGTGCGGGGACGGCCTTGTTGGCCAGCAGGATCATCGCGATCGTGTACTCGGCCACGGGAACGGCGTTGGCCGCCGCGGCGGAGCTGACCTGGATGCCCCGGGCGAACACGGCGGGGCTCAGGTGTCCCTTCACGGTGCCCGCCGCGTGGACGACGGCCTTCAGGCCGGGGGCGCCCGCGAGGGCCTCCTCGTCGAGCGCCGGGCTGCCCCAGCCGGTCAGAAGGATCGTGGCCCGCCGCAGGCGGTCCCGCGCCTCCGGCGAGCGGAACTCGGTCAGCGGCGAGGCCAGGTCGATCTCGGCCACCGCCCGAAGGCGCGCGGCCACCTCCGGCGGGAACAGCCTGCCGGGAAGGCCAGGGTACATGGCCAGCTCGACGACCGTCATCGGCCCGCCCCCACCCCGCCGCCCGAGACCGTCCGCGGCGGGGACCCGTGCCTTCTGGGACGAAACAGTCATGCGCCGGATTCTATGCTTGAAATAAGCAACAAAAACAGAGCGGACAGACACCCCCCGCCGCGCGTGGCGCCGCCTTCAGGACCCCTTCCGTAAAGATCTTAAACTAAGTATTGACAAGATCGTGGGCCACGGGTCAGTCTCAGTCGGAAGCGAAGTCGATGCCAGAAGTTCGATGCCAGAAGCCGATGTCACGAGATTCGACGTCACGAGATTCGGCGTCACCCGAGATTCGATGTCACCTGAGATGGAGAACCACCGGATGCAGAGGATCCGGCCGGCCGTGCCGCGCGACCGTGAGGACCTGCGCCGGCTCGTACGGGCGCTGACCGAGCCGCTGATCCCCCACTTCAGCCCAGGCGGGGCCCGGCCGCGCCTCGGCGTCAACGCCGCGCACCACTCGGACGCCGCCGCCGAACTGGAGTCGTTCGCCCGCCCGCTGTGGGGGCTCGCGCCGCTGGTGGCCGGCGGGGGGTCGTTCGACCACTGGGAGCTGTGGCGCCGGGGGCTCGCGGCCGGCACCGACCCCGGGCACGAGGAGTTCTGGGGCGCGGTCACCGACATCGACCAGCGGCTGGTGGAGACCGCCGCCATCGGCCTGGCGCTCGCGCTGGCGCCCGAGGAGGTCTGGGACCCGCTGAGCGGCGGGGAGAGGGACAACCTGCGGGCATGGCTGCTCCAGGCAATCGCCGCCGAGCCCGTGGACAACAACTGGGCGTTCTTCCCGGTCGTGGTGGGACTCGGTCTCGATCGCGTCGGCGTCGCCTTCGACCCGACGCCCAACGCCGCCCGCCTCGACCGGCTGGAGTCCTTCGCCCTCGGGCGCGGCTGGTACAGCGACGGCCCCACCGCCCAGCGCGACTACTACATCCCCTTCGCGATGCACTACTACGGCCTGATCTACGCGGCGCTCGCCGGGGAGCGCGATCCCGGCCGCGCCGAGCGGTTCCGTGAGCGTGCCGCCGAGTTCGCGCTCGACTTCCAGCACTGGTTCGCGTCGGACGGGGCGGCCGTGCCCTTCGGCCGGAGCCTCACCTACCGCTTCGCCCAGGGCGCGTTCTGGGGAGCGCTCGCGTTCGCGGGCGTCGAGGCCCTGCCCTGGGGCACGGTCAAGGGCCACCTGATGCGCCATCTGCGCTGGTGGCTGCGGCGGCCGATCCAGGACCCCTCAGGGCTGCTCACCCTGGGCTACGGGTACGCCCAGCCCGCGCTCACCGAGCAGTACAACGGACCCGGCTCCCCGTACTGGGCGTTCAAGTCCTTCCTCCCCCTCGCGCTGCCCGACGGTCATCCCTTCTGGGCCGCCGAGGAACGGGCCGCGCCGCCCCTGCCGGAGGTCAGCGACCAGCCCGAGGCCGGCGTCGCGCTGATGCGCTGCGAGGAGGGCCGCCAGGTCGTCATGCTGAGCGCGCAGCAGCACCACACCTGGGTGCGCAACGGCGCCGCGAAGTACGCCAAGTTCGCCTACTCCACCTCCTTCGGGTTCAGCGTGCCGAGCGGTTCGTGGGGGCTGGAGCAGGCGGCGCCGGACAGCACCCTGGCGCTCAGCGAGGACGGCGTCCACTGGCGGCCCTGCGAGGTCCCCCGTGACTCCACGGTGCGTGACGGGCTCCTGCGCCTGCGATGGAACCCCTGGCCGGACGTGGAGATCGAGACCTGGCTGCTCGCGTGCCCTCCGTGGCACATCCGGGTGCATCACCTCTCCACGGGGCGGCCTCTGAGGTCGGCGGAGGGCGGGTTCGCGCTGGACCGCGACCTTCCCTTCGGCCACGTGGAAACCGGCCCCGGTCGCGCGCGGGTGTGCTCGCCCGCGGGAACGTGCGTGGTCGACGACCTCACCGGCGCCCGGACCGGACGGCTCGTCGAGGCACTGCCCGGCACCAACGTCATGGCGCCGCGCACGGTGATCCCCGCCCTGACCGACGCCCACGCGCCCGGTGAGCACCTGCTCGCCTGCGCGGTGCTGGGCGCGGTGGACGCGCCGCCGGCCGAGGGCTGGCCGGCGTCTCCCACCTTGGAGGCGGTGAACGAACTGCTCTCCCGCCACCCCGGCCCCGAGGCCGCCGTGCTGCGCGCGACGCTCCGCGAGGCACCCTGGGTCTTGTGAACGCGGCACCCTGGGTCGTATGAGCCGATCACCCTTGGTCGTATGAAGGCGCGGGAACATCTCCGCCGGACGGAGGAGCGTTCTCGGTCTTCCGGCCGATGGCCCGCCGTCCCGGCGGCGAGGAGTCTGGACGCGGAGGCCCGGACCATGTCGTGGCCCGGGGTGAGCCGACGGAACTGCTGGGGGCGGTCATGGAGCACAGGGTCCGTACGACACGGTGGCTGGGCTGGACGGCCCTCGCACTCGCCGCCACCCTGCTCGTCGCGTCATGCGCGGGAGGGGGGAAGCCGGGGGCGTCCGGGAGCCTGGACTCGGCGTCGGTCACCGGAACGCACAGCGGGCACGGGAAGCCGTTCACGGCGCCGCCCGCCGCGCCGCTCCGGGCCTCGGAACGGTTCGTCAACCTGACCCTGGCCGAGCCGTACACCCCGGCGGCGCCCTCCGGGGGGACCGATGAATACCGCTGCTTCCTGGTCGACCCGGGGCTGACCGGCAGGGCGTTCCTCACCGGCAGCCAGTTCATGCCGCAGAACACCGCGCTCGTCCACCACGCGATCATCTTCAGGATCGGCCCCGACCAGGTGAAGGCGGCCAGTGACCTCGACGCCCGTACGCCAGGTGAGGGGTGGACCTGCTTCGGCGACGCCGGGGTGGAGAACGGCGCCTGGATCGGCCACTGGGCGCCGGGAGCCAACGAGACTCTGCTCGCCGGCAACGTCGGGTACCCCATGCCCCCGGGCAGCCGGCTGATCATCCAGGTTCACTACAACCTGCTCGCCACCGAGGGCAGGCCGGGCGGCAGCGACCGTTCCTCGATCCGGCTGCGGCTCACCGACGGCAAGGCCGACCTCGACCCCCTGGACACCGCGCGGCTCATAGCACCGATCGAGCTGCCCTGTACGAAGCGGGAGTCCGGGCCGCTGTGCGACCGTGAGGCGGCGGTGCGGGACGTCGTCCACCGTTTCGGGGAGCAGGCGGGGACCACCGTCACCCAGCTCAACCAGTTCTGCAACCAGGCCAAGCCTCCCGTCCCGGAACCGACCCAGCACTGCGACCAGCCGGTCCGCAGGGCGGGCACGGTGTACGCCGTCGCCGGGCACATGCACCTGCTGGGGCGCTCGATCAAGCTGGAGCTCAACCCCGGGACGCCCAAGGCCAGGACGCTTCTCGACATTCCCAGCTACAACTTCGACGAGCAGGCCATCCGCCCGCTGGCCACGCCGGTCACGGTCAAGGCCGACGACACCGTGCGGGTGACCTGCACCCACGACGCCGGCCTTCGCGAGATGCTCCCGGCGCTGCACGACGTCCCACCGCGCTACGTCGTGTGGGGCGAGGGCACCAGCGACGAGATGTGCCTCGGGCTGCTCGTCTGGTCACCCAAGGCCCCGGCCGCGGGCTGACCCACCGGTCCTCACAGTCCCACGTCCCGGCGCATCAGGTCCTCCGCGCCCTCCCTGCGCACCACCAGCCGTGCCCCGCCCCTGCCGACCGCGACCACGGGCGGGCGCCCGGTCATGTTGTAGGTGGAGGCCATGGAATGGTGGTAGGCGCCGGTGGCCGCCATGACGATCACGTCGCCTGGGTGGATGTCGGCCGGGAGCTGAACGTCCTCGGCGAGCACGTCTCCCGCCTCGCAGTGGTGACCGACCACGTGGAAGGCCCGCGTGCCCACGTGGCACTCCCGCCCGATCATCCGGACCTCGTACGGCGCGCCGTACAGGGAGTGGCGGGGGTTGTCGCTCATGCCGCCGTCCACCGCCACGTAGGTGCGGGTCAGCCCCTTCTTTACGGATATGACCCGATAGAGGGTGACCCCGGCGGGCCCGCTGATCGCCCGCCCCGGCTCGACGATGAGCCGGGGCATGGGCAGCCCGAGGCCCGCGCAGCGCTCCCGCAGGGCTCCGGTGATCCGCTCGGCGAACGTCTCCAGGCCGAGCCCGCGCTCCCCTTCCAGGTACGCGATGCCGTGGCCTCCGCCGAGGTCCAGCTCGGGGAGGATCACCCCCCGGGTCTCCCGGATCCGGGCCGTCTGCTCGACCATGACGCGCACGGCGGTCTCGTACGGCTCGGGCGCGTCGATCTGCGAACCGAGATGGCAGTGCAGGCCGGTGAGCTCCAGGCGGGGCTGGGCCAGCACCCTGGCCACTGCCTCGCCCGCCGCGCCGGTGGAGATGGAGAGCCCGAACTGCTGGTCCTCCCCGCCCGTGCGGATCGCCGTGTACGCGCCCGCGCCCACATCGGGGATGACCCTGATCAGCACCTTCTGCCGGTGCCCGAGCGGGACGAGCGCGGCGAGGCGGCTGATCTCGGCGAGGTTGTCCACCACGATCCGCCCGACGCCCTCGTTGACCGCGGCGATGAGCTCTTTCGGGGTCTTGGCGTTGCCGTGGAAGATGATCCGTTCGGCGGGGAAGCCTACCGAACGCGCGACCACGAGCTCCCCGGCGCTGCACACGTCGAGGCTGAGCTTCTCCGCGCGGATCCAGCTCGCCATCGCCCGGCACAGGAAGGCCTTGGCGGCGTAGGCGATCTCGGCCTCGGGCAGGGCCGCCCTGTAGGCGCGGCACCGCCGGCGGACGTCGGTCTCGTCGAGGACGTACGCGGGGGTGCCGAACCGGTTGGCGATCTCCATGAGGGACACGCCCGCCACCGTGGCCTCGCCGTGCGCCCCGAACACCGCGGACGAGGGCCACGGCCCCTGAGCGGTCTGCGTCATGACGGTCATGCGTGCCTCGTTTCGGACGGTTCCGCGGCACCAAGCGAGTCTCGGCCCGGGTCGGTGCCGGGAACGGCCGCTCGGCCCGGGTCGGTGGCGAGAACGGCCGCTCGTACCTGGTCGGTGGCGGATACGTGGTCCACCCGCTCTTCGGCCTGGGCGGAGCCGGACGCCAGGTCCTGCGTCAGGGCGCACATCAGGCGACCCGCAGATCGTGTGCCTCGTACCGCCGTTCGCGCCGCGGGTGCGCCGCTAAGAGCAGGTCGCTCATGATCTTTCCTCCTGCTGAACCCTTCGTCAGACCGGAAATACGGCCTCGAAAGGAACGCTAGGCGGGTTAACCGGCGATCTCCGCCATCTTGACGCCCTCCTGACGGAGAGGCCGCGAGAACTGACGCCCCCTTGACGGCTCCTTATCGAGAGCACCCCCTTTTATGAGAGGTGATTCACCTGTTAACTTGGCCGCAACAATTCTCTTCGTCAAGGGATGGCGATGAACGCAGTCCGATCCCGTACCGTCCGCACCGAGCGTCTGACGACGCACCTCCGGGAGACGGGCGCGGGTGTCCCCGTCGTTTTCGTACACGGCAACCTCTCCGACGGCTCCGCCTGGGACGAGCAGCTCTCCCTGCTCCCCGGCGGCTACCACGGCATCGCCCCCGACCTGCGTGGTTACGGGAACAGCGAGCCCGCTCCCGTCGACGCGACCCGGGGGGTCGGCGACTACCGCGACGACCTGGTCGCGCTGCTCGACGCGCTCGGCCTCGACGCCGTCCACCTGGTCGGCCACTCGCTGGGCGGCGGCGTCATCCTTGACTTCGCCATCCACCATCCCGGCCGCGTCCTCTCGCTCACCCCGGTGGCGACGGTCTCGCCGTACGGGTTCGGCGGCACCAGGCGCGACGGCACGCCGTGCGCGCCCGACTTCGCCGGCTCGGGCGGCGGCACCGCCAACCCCGACCTCGTGAAGCTCATGGCCGAGGGCGACGAGTCGGACGCCAGCCCGCTCTCGCCGCGCAACGTCGTGCGCAGCCTCTACTTCCCCGGCCCGGACGCCGTACGGGACGAGGAGGCCCTGCTCCGGGGGATCCTGGCCACCCACCTCGGCGACGGCAGCTACCCCGGGGACACCCAGTCGTCGGAGAACTGGCCAGGCGTCGCGCCGGGCACGCGCGGGGTTCTCAACGCGATCTCCCCGAAGTACCTGAACTGGAGCGGCCTGCCCGAGTCGGGGTGCAGCGCCCCGGTGCTCTGGGTCCGCGGCGACCAGGACGCGATCGTCTCCGACACCTCGATGGTCGACCTCGGTCACCTCGGGGCCCTCGGGTACGTGCCGGACTGGCCCGGCGAGGAGTCGTTCCCCGCCCAGCCGATGATCCAGCAGACCAGGGACGTCCTCACCCGGTACGGCCGCTACTCCGAGCACGTCATGGAGGGCGCGGGGCACTTCCCGTACACCCAGCGGCCGGGTGAGTTCTCGTCGCTGCTGCACGCCCACCTGTCCCGGGTGTCCGCGGGCTGACGCTTTGACCGGGGGAGCGCGAATGCAGGCATGGCGGGTCGAGGACGAGCCGCCGCCCACGAGCACGCGGGGCCGCCCGCTGTCCCCGAAGGGGGAACGCACCCGGCGGCGGCTGCTCGACGCCTCGGAGGAGGTGTTCGCCGAGCTGGGCTACCACGAGGCCTCGATCGTCAAGATCACCGAGGCGGCCGGGTGCTCGCAGGGCACGTTCTACATCTACTTCGAGGGCAAGCAGCAGATCTTCGACGAGCTGGTCGCCGACCTCAACCGGCGCGTACGGCGGGCGATGTCCGAGGGTGCCCGGCAGGGACGTACCCGGCCCGAGTCCGAAAGGCTGGGCTTCAAGGGGTTCTTCCGGTTCACCGCCGAGCATCCCGGGCTCTACCGGATCATCCGCCAGGCCGAGTTCGTCTCGCCGGGCATGCTTCAGCGGCACTACCGGACGATCGCCGACGGCTACGTGGGCGGGCTGCGCGCGGCGATGGCCGACGGTGAGATCGCCCAGGCCGATCCCGAGGTGCTCGCCTGGGCGCTGATGGGGGTGGGCGAGCTGATCGGCATGCGATGGATCCTGTGGAAGGACGGTCCCGGCGGGGTGCCGGACCAGGTCTTCGAGGAGATGTACGCGTTCATCCTCCGCGGCCTCGGCGCCGACGGCGCACCGTCCGGACAGGGCACACACGTGCCCGAGGCGTCCGGCTCGGGTCCGAACGGATCCGGGGTGTTCAGCTCGGGTCCCAACGGATCCGGGGCGTTCGGCTCGGGTCCGGACGGATCCGGGGCGTTCGGAGGGGGATCGGAACGGTGACTCTCGCACTGGGCCGGTGGCTGCGCGACCGGGCGCGTGCCACACCCCACCGCACGGCCATCGTCTTCGAGGGCGATGACACCTCGTACGGCGAGCTGGATGCCCGGTCGGAACGGCTGGCGGCGGGCCTGCTCGCCGCCGGGGTCCGGCCGGGCGACCGGGTCGCCACCCTGACGGGCAATCGTCCCGAACACGTCGAGCTGTTCTTCGCCTGCGCCAAGGCAGGGCTGGTCCTCACCCCGGTCAACGTCCGGCTGACGGCGCCGGAGGTGGCCTACCAGCTCACGGACGCCGAGCCGTCGATCCTGCTGGCCGCTCCCGAACTGGTCCCGCTCGCGGAGGAGGCCCGCATGAGGTCCGGCCACCCATGCCGGATCGCGGAGCTCACCCGGGACGGCCTCGACGCGCTCGCCTCGACCGCCTCCGAGGCCACGGCCCCGCACACGCCGGGCGAGCACAACGGCACCGGAGACGACGGCGGTCCGGGAACCGGCCATAGTGTCCCCAACGACCCCAACGACCCCAACGACCCCGCCGACGACGCCGGGCTGCTGCTCGTCTACACGGGGGGAACGACCGGACGGCCGAAGGGCGCCCTGCTGACCCACGCCAACTGCTTCTGGACCAACCTGTCCCTCGACCGTGGCTGCGAGCTGCGCGAGGACGACGTCGTCCTTCAGGTGCTCCCCCAGTTCCACGTCGGCGGGTGGAACGTCCAGCCCCTGCTCGCGTGGTGGAAGGGCGCGACCGTCGTGCTGGAGCCGTCGTTCGACGCCGGGCGGACGCTGCGCCTCATCGCCGAGCGGGGCGTGACCACGATGATGGGCGTGCCCGCGACCTACCTGTTCATGGCGCAGGACCCCGGCTTCGCGACCGCCGACCTGTCCCGGCTGCGCCGCGTCGTGGTCGGCGGCGCCCCCATGCCCGAGCCGCTGCTGCGCACCTGGCTCGACCGTGGCGTGCGGATCGTCCAGGGGTACGGCCTCACCGAGGCCGCGCCGAACGTCCTGTGCCTCCCCGAGGAGGACATCGAGGGGCGGGTCGGCTGGGCGGGCATCCCGTACCCCCACGTCGACGTGGCGCTGCGCGACGTCGAGACCGGCGGCACGCTCGACGGGGCGGGCATCGGCGAGCTGGTCGTGCGGGGCCCGAACGTGTTCCCGGGCTACTGGCGCGACCCGGAGGCCACCCGCGCGGCCGTGACCGGGGGCTGGCTGCGCACCGGCGACATCGCCGAGCGCGACGCCGACGGCTTCTACCGCATCCGCGGGCGGGCGAAGGACATGTACGTCTCCGGCGGAGAGAACGTTTATCCGGCGGAGGCCGAGTCGGTGTTGCAGGGGCACGCCGAAGTGGCCGAGGTCGCGGTGGTCGGCGTCCCCGACGAGCGCTGGGGCGAGGTGGGCTGCGCCTTCGTGGTGCCGGTGCCCGGCGCCGCGCCGGAGGCGTCCGACCTGATCGCGTACTGCAGGGTCCTGCTCGCCGGGTTCAAGGTGCCCAAGTACGTCCGGCTGGTCGACAGGCTGCCTCGCTCCGCCGTCGACAAGGTGCTGAAGAGCAAGCTGCGCGGCGTGTGGGAGCAGGCCGGATGACCCGCGTGCGGCTCGCCGCCACGGCGTCGTACCTGCCGGAGCGGTGGATGGGCGCGGCCGAGATCTCCGGCCTGTCCGGGATCCCCGAGCAGGTGCTGGTCGACAGGTTCGGCCTGCGCGGCAAGCACATCGCCGCCCCGGACGAGCATGTCAGCGACATGGCCGCCACGGCGGCACGGCGGCTGCTCGCCGAGCAGGGCATGGAGCCGGACGAGGTCGACGCCCTGGTCTACTTCGGTTCCACCTGGAAGGACTTCGAGGTGTGGCACGCCGCGCCGCGCGTGGCCCACCTGGTCGGCTGCGGGCGGGCGACGGTGCTGGAGCTCGCCTATGTCTCCTGCGGGTCGCCGGTGGCCGTACGGGTGTGCCGCGACCTGCTGCGGGCCGAGGACGAGCTGCGCACGGTGCTCGCGGTGGCCGCGTCCCGCGAGTCCTCCCTCATCGACTACGGCAACCCGCGCACGCGGTTCGCCTACGACTTCGGCGACGGCGCGGTGGCGGCGCTGTTCGTCAGGGACCCCGGTGACGACGGCGGGCGGGTGCCGGGGGAGGTGCTCGGCTGCCACATGATCACCGACGGGTCGTTCTCCCTGGACGTGATGGTCCCGGCGGGGGGCAGCGCCGAGCCCGCGAGCCACGAGACGGTGCGCGCGGGGCGGCACCTCCTCGACGTGCCGGATCCGGGCTCGATGAAGGAACGGCTGGACCCCGTCACGCTGCCCAACTTCCTCGCCGCCGCCGACGAGGCACTGCGCCGCTCGGGCGCCGGTCGCGAGGACGTCTCGCATCTGTGCGGCATCCACGTCAAGCGCTCGCTGCACGACACCCTGGTCAAGGAGCTCGGGCTCTCCCCTGACCGGGTGACGTACCTGGACGACACCGGCCACATGAGCGGGGTGGACCCCCTGCTCGGCCTCGACCGGGCGGCCCGGTCGGGACGGCTCTCCCCCGGCGACCTCGTGCTCCTCCTCGCCGCCGGCACCGGCTACACCTGGGCCGCCAGCGTCATCCGGTGGTGAGCCCCCCGTCGCCGATCACGCGCGCGGTCACGGCGGACGCACCGAGCCCCGGACCCTAAGGTAAGCGACGGGGAAGCACCCCCCGAGAGCGAGGGGATAGTCGATGCCGCACGAGAAGCTGTCGTCGATCTACGACAACGTCCTGCGCCGCAATCCAGGCGAGGCCGAGTTCCACCAGTCCGTCCAGGAAGTCCTTGAGAGCATCGGACCGGTCCTGGTCAAGCATCCCGAGTACGCCGAGTCGAAGATCATCGAGCGGATCTGCGAGCCGGAGCGGCAGATCATCTTCCGGGTTCCCTGGGAGGACGACCGGGGCGAGGTACACATCAACCGCGGCTTCCGCGTCGAGTTCAACAGCGCGCTCGGCCCCTACAAGGGCGGGCTGCGCTTCCACCCCTCGGTCTACCTCGGCATCGTGAAGTTCCTCGGCTTCGAGCAGATCTTCAAGAACAGCCTGACCGGCCTGCCGATCGGCGGGGGCAAGGGCGGCTCCGACTTCGACCCGAAGGGGCGCTCCCCTCGCGAGATCATGCGCTTCTGCCAGAGCTTCATGACCGAGCTCTACCGCCACATCGGGGAGCACACCGACGTTCCCGCCGGTGACATCGGCGTCGGGCAGCGCGAGGTCGGCTACCTGTTCGGGCAGTACAAGCGCATCACCAACCGCTACGAGTCCGGAGTGATCACGGGCAAGGGCCTCGGTTACGGCGGCGCCCAAGTACGCACCGAGGCCACCGGGTACGGCTGCGCGTTCTTCGTCGACGAGATGCTGAAGGCACGCGGCACGTCGTTCGACGGCAAGCGCGTCGTGGTCTCCGGCTCCGGCAACGTCGCCATCTACGCCATCGAGAAGGTCCAGCAGCTCGGCGGCGTCGTCGTCGCCTGCTCCGACTCCTCGGGGCACATCCTCGACGACAAGGGCATCGACGTCGACCTGCTGAAGCGGCTCAAGGAGGTCGAGCGCGCCCGGTTGCACGTCTACGCCGAGCGGCGCGGCGGGAGCTCCTCCTTCGTACCCGGCCGGAGCGTCTGGGAGGTGCCGTGCGAGGTGGCCATGCCGTCCGCCACCCAGAACGAGATCAGCGCCGCCGACGCCGAGACGCTCGTCCGCTCCGGCTGCGTCGCGGTCGGCGAGGGCGCCAACATGCCTGCCACCCCGGGCGCCATCCGGGTGTTCCAGCAGGCGGGCGTGTCCTTCGGACCGGGCAAGGCCGCCAACGCGGGCGGCGTCGCGACCAGCGCGCTGGAGATGCAGCAGAACGCCAGCCGCGACTCGTGGACCTTCGACTACTCCGAGCAACGCCTGCGGCAGATCATGCGGGACATCCACGCCCGCTGCCTGGAGAGCGCCGACGAGTACGACATGCCGGGAAACTACGTCGCCGGCGCGAACATCGACGGCTTCAAACGGGTCGCCGACGCGATGCTCTCCCTCGGCCTGATCTGAGCACCTGGTCTGAGCACCTGGTCTGAGTGCCTGGTCTGAGTGCCTGGTCTGAGTGCCTGGTCTGAGTGCCTGGTCTGAGCATCCCAGGAGGGAGGTTCCTCCCTCCTGGGCGTCAGGGACCTGGTCCGTCGGGCAGTCGAGAACCGGATCGGCTGTGACGAGCCGCCTCCCCCGTCGGCCTGTCAGGCGACGACCGGCTCCCCGTCCTTCCACACGCGGGCGACCAGGGGGACGCCGGGGCGGTACGCCAGGTGGACGTGGGACGGGGCGTCCAGGAGCACGATGTCGGCGCGGGCCCCAGGGGCGAGGTGGCCCACGTCCGTACGGCGCAGTGCCCGGGCGCCGCCCATCGTGGCCGCCCACACCGCCTCTCCCGGCGTCATGTTCATGTCGCGCACGGCCAGGGCGACGCAGAACGGGATGTTCGTGGTGTAGCTCGACCCGGGGTTGCAGTCGGCGGCCAGGGCGACCGTCGCCCCGGCGTCGAGCAGGCGGCGCGCGTCGGGGTAGCGCGAGCGCGTGGAGAACTCCGCGCCGGGCAGCAGCGTCGCCACCGTGTCACCGGAGGCGAGCGCCTCCACGTCGGCGTCGCTCAGATGCGTCACGTGGTCGGCCGACGCCGCCCCCAGCTCCACCGCGATCTCCACGCCGGGACCGGGCCCGAGCTGGCCGGCGTGTACCCGCGGCACCAGGCCCCGTTTCATGCCCGCCGTGAGGATCGCCCTGGTCTGGTCGCCGTCGAAGGCCCCGCGGTCGCAGAAGACGTCGATCCACCTGGCGTGCGGCGCGCACGCGTCGAGCATCGCGCCGCTCACCAGCTCGACGTACGCGTCCGCGTCGCCGCCGTACTCCGGCGGGACCACGTGGGCGCCGAGGTAGGTGACCTCGGCGGTGTGCTCGGCGGCCAGGCGCAGGCTCCGCTCCTCGTCCTCGACCGTGAGGCCGTACCCCGACTTGCACTCGATCGTGGTCGTGCCCGACCTGAGCGCCTCGGACACAAGGCGCCGCAGGTTCGCCCGCAGCGCGTCGTCGGTCGCCGCTCGCGTCGCCGCCACCGTCGTACGGATGCCACCGGCCGTGTACGGGCGGCCGGTCATGCGGGCCTCGAACTCCCCCGTGCGGTCCCCGGCGAAGACCAGATGCGCGTGGCTGTCGACGAACCCGGGGATGACCGCCCGTCCCCCTGCGTCGAACCGCTCACTCGCGGCCCCCTCGGGCACCCGCGAACGCGGGCCCGCCCAGGCCACGCGGCCGTCCTCGACCACGAGCGCGGCGTCGCCCACGATGCCCAGCACGCCCTCCCCGATATCCGGGGCATTGGTGACGAGCGAGCCGATGTTGTCGATGAGAAGGGCACTCATGTCAGCTCCGAAACCACGGTGGCAAGGGCATTCAGGTCTGGATTCGCGGGGCCGGGGGCACTCATGTCAGCTCCGCGATCGCGGCGGTGAGGGCGGCGGGGACGTCGTCCACCAGCAGGTGCCGCCCGTCGGTGACGACGCGGCGGCCACCGGCGACCACCTCGCGGACGTCGGCCGCCGTGGCGGCGAACACCACGGACTCGACCAGGGCGCCCACGGGCGAACCGGCCATCCGTACCGAGTCGAGGGTGACGGTCACCAGGTCGGCGGGGACGCCCACCTCGATGCGGCCCGCCTCCGGCCAGCCGAGCGAGGCGTGGCCGCCCGAGGTGGCCGCCCGCAGCAGGTCGGAGGCGAGCCAGTGCCCCCGTTCACGCGTGGCGAGGCGCTCGTCCAGCTCCACGCCGCGCGCCTCCTCGAAGAGGTCGACGACCGCGTTGCTGTCGCTGCCCAGCGAGAGCGGCGATCCGGCGTCCGCCAGCGCCCGCGCCGGGCCGATGCCGTCCGCGAGGTCGCGCTCGGTGGTGGGGCACATGCACACGCCGGTGCGGGACTCCCCGAGAAGCGTGAGGTCATGCGGGGTGAGGTGGGTCGCGTGAACGGCGGTCGACAGCGGGCCGAGCGCGCCGTGCTCGGCCAGCAGCTCCGCCGGGGTGCGGCCGTAGGCCGACAGGCACGCCTCGTTCTCGGCGACCTGCTCGGACAGGTGGAAGTGCAGCGGCGCCCCCCGCTCGCGCGCCCAGCCGCTCACCGCGCCGATCGCCTCAGAGGGCACGGCGCGCACCGAGTGGACGGCCGCGCCGACGCGGGCGTGCTCGCCGCCCTTCAGCCCGGCGGCCCTGTCCGCCCAGGCTTCCACGTCGCGGTCGCCGAAGCGCAGCTGCGGCCCTTCGAGCGGCATCCCGAAGCCGCCCCGCAAGTAGCAGGTGTCGAGCAGCGTGACGCGGATCCCCGCCTCCGCGGCGGCGGCGATCAGCGCCTCCCCCATGGCGTTGGGCGAGGCGTAGGGCCGTCCCCCGGTGTCGTGGTGGAGGTAGTGGAATTCGCCGACACAGGTCACCCCGGCGAGCGCCATCTCGGCGTAGGCGGCCCGGGCGAGGGCGTGGTAGGTGTCCGGGGTGAGACGGGCCGCGACGTCGTACATCTGCCGGCGCCACGTCCAGAACGTGCCGCGCTCGCGCTGGGTGCGCCCGCGCAGCGCCCGGTGGAAGGCGTGCGAGTGGGCGTTGGCGAGCCCCGGCACGGTCACCCCGCGCAGGTGGACGGCCCCGGGCGGCGGCGTGGCCACCCCCTGGCGTACGGCCGTGACGCGCCCGCCGCCGACCTCGACGACCACCCCGGCCACGGTGCCTTCCCCGCCCAGCCAGGCGTGATCCGCGTAGAAGACGCTCACCACCCCACACCCCCTGCCAGATCCTCCAGCACGGCGGTCAGGGCCACGACCCCCGTCACGCAGTCTTCCGTGCCGGCGTGCTCGGCCGGGCTGTGGCTCACCCCGGTCGGATTGCGCACGAAGAGCATGGCGGTCGGGACGGAGGCCGACAGGATGCCCGCGTCGTGCCCCGCCCCGGTGGGCAGGGCGGGGACCCCGCCCAGCGTCGCGGCGATCCGGTCGCGCAGCCCGTGGCCGAATTCGACCACGGGAGTGGTGGACTCCGCCACGACCTCCACCCGCACACCGTGCTCGGCGCCCGCTTCGCGCGCGGCCTCGGCTATGCGGCCCACCATCGCCTCCACGGTGGCGGCGTCGGGCGCGCGGCCGTCCAGCCAGGCGTCGACCCGTGAGGGGATGGCGTTGGTGCCGTTCGGATCGACGCGCACCTTGCCGAACGTCGCCAGCGCACCGGCCTGCTCCGCCGCCCGCCGGGCGGCGAGCACCGCCGAGGCGAACGGCAGCATGGGGTCGTGCCGGTCGGCCAGCCGGGTGGTTCCCGCGTGGTTGGCCTCACCGTGGAAGGTGCACCGCCACCGGCCGTGCGGCCAGATCGCGCTCGCCACCCCGACCGGCGAGTCCAGGTCGGCGAGCCCGCGTCCCTGCTCGACATGGAGCTCCACGAAGGCTCCGATACGCGCGAGAGCCTGGTCGTCTCGTCCCAGCGTGCCGGGATCGGCGTGCGCCGCCCGCATTGCTTCCGCCAAGGTCACTCCGTCGCCGTCGCGCAGGGCTCGGGCGTCGTCCGGGTCGAGGATCCCGGTGAGCAGGCGGCTGCCGACGCAGGCCACCCCGAAGCGGGCGCCCTCCTCGTCGGCGAAGTTGACCACCGCGATCGGCCGCGCGGGGACGACGCCCCGCTCGCGCAACCCGTCGACGGCGAGGAACGCCGAGACCACGCCGAGCGGGCCGTCGAAGGCGCCGCCTCCGGGCACGCTGTCCAGGTGGCTCCCGGTCACCACGGCGCCGGGGGCGGGAGTTCCCCACCAGGCCCATTGGTTGCCGTTCCGGTCCAGCTCGTACGTCAGGCCGCGCAGCGCCGCCTGTTCCCGGAACCAGTCGCGCAGGGCGAGGTCGACCGGCGTCCAGGCGAACCGCCGGTACCCGCCGGCCCCGCCGTCCCCGATCGCGGCGAGGTCCCTCCACATCCCTTCGAACCGGGCATGGAGCGCCTCCCGTTCACCGCTTTCCAGGCCGGTGTGGCCGGTCACAGGGTTTTCCCGTCCGCCATCGGGACCGCGACGCCGCGCTCGGCGGCGATCTCGGCGGCCCGGTCGTAGCCCGCGTCGACGTGCCTGATGACGCCCATACCCGGGTCGTTGGTCAGGACGCGCTCCAGCTTCTGCGCGGCCAGGGCCGTACCGTCGGCGACGGCCACCTGGCCCGCGTGGATCGAGCGGCCGATGCCGACCCCGCCGCCGTGGTGGATCGACACCCAGGACGCGCCCGAGGCCACGTTGACCATCGCGTTGAGCAGCGGCCAGTCGGCGATGGCGTCGGAACCGTCGAGCATGGCCTCGGTCTCGCGGTACGGCGAGGCGACCGACCCGCAGTCGAGGTGGTCGCGGCCGATGACCAGCGGGGCCCGCAGCTCGCCGGAGGCGACCATCTCGTTGAACCGCACCCCGGCCTTGTCGCGCTCGCCGTACCCGAGCCAGCAGATGCGGGCGGGCAGCCCCTGGAAGGCGACCCGCTCCCCCGCGAGCCTGATCCAGCGGGCCAGCGACTCGTTCTCGGGGAACAGGTCGAGGATCGCGCGGTCGGTCGCGGCGATGTCCCGGGCGTCGCCCGACAGCGCGGCCCAGCGGAACGGGCCCTTCCCCTCGCAGAACAGCGGGCGGATGTAGGCGGGGACGAAGCCGGGGAAGTCGAAGGCCCGCGTGTAGCCGGCGAGCATCGCCTCCCCGCGGATCGAGTTGCCGTAGTCGAAGACCTCGGCGCCCCCGTCCATGAAGCCGACCATGGCCTCGACGTGCGTGGCCATGGCCTCGCGGGCGCGCAGGGTGAAGGCGGCCGGGTCCTTGTCCGCCTCGTCGCGCATGTCCTCGAAGGCCATGCCGAGCGGCAGGTACGACAGCGGGTCGTGCGCCGAGGTCTGGTCGGTGACGATGTCGATCGGCGCGCCCATCGCGAGCAGCCTCGGCAGCACGTCGGCGGCGTTGCCGAGCAGCCCGATCGAGAGCGGTCGCCGGGCGTCCCGGGCCTCGACGGCGAGCCGCAGCGCCTCGTCGATGTCCCGTGCCTCGACGTCGAGGTAGCGGTGCTCGATCCGGCGGGCGATGCGCGAAGGGTCGCACTCGACGCAGATCGCGACACCGTCGTTCATGGTCACCGCCATCGGCTGGGCGCCGCCCATCCCGCCGAGACCGGCGGTGAGCGTGATCGTCCCGGCGAGCGTCCCGCCGAACCGCTTGGCGGCCACCGCGGCGAAGGTCTCGTAGGTGCCCTGCAGGATGCCCTGGGTGCCGATGTAGATCCAGGAACCGGCGGTCATCTGGCCGTACATCGTGAGCCCGGCCGCCTCCAGGCGCCGGAACTCCTCCCAGTTCGCCCAGTCGGGGACCAGGTTGGAGTTGGCGATCAGCACACGGGGCGCCCACTCGTGGGTCCGCATCACGCCGACGGGGCGCCCGGACTGCACGAGCAGCGTCTCGTCCTGCTTCAGGCCCTGGAGCGTGCGCGCGATGGCGTCGAACGACGGCCAGTCGCGCGCCGCCTTCCCCGTGCCCCCGTACACGACCAGCTTGTCCGGATGCTCGGCCACCTCGGGGTCGAGGTTGTTGTGCAGCATCCGGAAGGCGGCCTCCTGCTGCCATCCCTGGCAGGACAGTTCCGCGCCGCGGGGAGAGCGGATGACCCGCCGGACGTCGTCACTCATCGCTGTTCTTCTCCTTGCTCGGCCCGCGTCGCCCGTTCGGGGCGGCGGCTCGGTGATCGAAGACTCTTTGCTGAAAGCATGGTGTCCGCCGGGGGGACCCGGGCGGCGGCCCGCCGCTCATTCGGGCAGGAAGAGCCGGCGTTGCGCGGCACTGTTCTCGAACTCCTCGATGGACGCCTGCTCGCGGGCCGGCAGCGCGTAGATCATGGAGTGGACCAGGGCCGCGCACAGCACGCTGGGCGCGGCCTGCGAGTCGAAGGCGAACTGCGAGCTGACGGGCGCGGTGAGCACCACGTCCGCGTGCTCGGTGAGCGCGCCGACGGAGTTGTCGGTGACCAGCGCCACCCGCAGGCCCACCCGTCTCGCCCAGACGAGCCCGTCGCGCAGCTCACGCGGGTAGCGGGGCAGGCCGAACGCGAGCACCCACCCGGCGCCGGCCTCCCTGGCCCGGCTCAGCGTGTCCTCCAGAGTGGACCCAGGGGTGTCGACGACCCGTACGTCGGGATGCGCCTTGGCCGCCAGGTACCCGAAGAGGTGGGCGAGCGGCGCGGACACCCGCAGCCCGATGACCGGCAGCGGCCGGGACGCCGCCAGGGCCGCCGCCACATCCACGAGCCGCCGGGTGTCGCTGAGGGAGTCACGGAGCGATTCCAGGTTGCGAAGCTCGGAGTCGACCATGGCCTGGACGGGGTTGAGCTCCGCGGGCTCGGCCGCCACGCCGTCGCCGTCGCGCAACGCGGCCCGCAGGTGGTCGCGGAACTCCGGGAAGCCGGTGAACCCCAGCGCGAACGCGAAGCGCGTCACGGACGGCTGGCTGGTGCCGACGGCCTCGGCGATGTCGACGCTGGTGAGGAACACCGCCTCGTGGGGGCGTTCGAGGAGGTGCCGCGCGATCCGGCGCTGCGAAGGCGACAGCCGATGACCTTCGAGCAGCTCCCGCAGACGGGCCGCCACCCGCGACGCGTCCTCGGCCGCCACCCCCTGGCTCACCGGACCACCCACCCCCTCGTCCCTCTCTCCCGCTCGCCCCCCTGCCACCGGGGCTCGGCGTGGCCTGCCTGGTTTCATTCTCTTGCTTCGAATGCATACTTTCATGCAGGATTGTCGATGTATACGTGCATGTCAATGGGTCCGGGCGAAATGCAGAGTAAAGTGCTTGACAAGGGGCTCTCTCGATGACGTCGCGGACGATCACCCTGGACGGGACCCGAACCCGTCCGGCGGACATCACGGACATCGCTTACGCCGATGCCCCGGTCTCCCTTGCCACCGAAGGGCTCGACCGTGCCGCCGCCGCCCACAAGGCCGCCGCAGAGATCGCGCGACGACGGCCCGTCTACGGGCTCAACACAGGGGTCGGCGCCAACCGCACCGAGGACGTCGCCCCCGCCGACAGCGACACCCACGGACTCCGCCTGCTGCGCAGCCACGCCGGCGGCATCGGCCCGCTCGTGCCGGCGCCCCAGGTGCGCGCGATGCTCGCCGTCCGCGCCAACCAGATCCTGGCCGGAGGGGCCGGCCTCCAGCCCGTCTTCGCCGAGGCGCTGGCCCAGGCGCTCAACTCGGGGCACCTCCCCGAGATCCACGAGATCGGGGCCATCGGCACAGGAGACCTCACCGCGCTGGCCGAAGCCGGACTGACCCTCATCGGCGAACGCCCATGGACAGGCGGTCACCTCGGCGAACGTCCATGGACAGGCGGTCACCTCGGCGAACGCCCGTGGACAGGCGGTCACCTCGGCGAACGCCCGTGGACAGGCGGTCACGCCGGAGAGCGCCCCTCGTCCGGCGGGCACGCGGCCGCGCCCGGGCCGATCAGGCTGGAGACCGGAGACGCGCTCGCCTTCTGCAGCAGCAGCGCCCTGACGATCGGCCAGGCGGTGCTCGGCTGGTCGGACATCACGCGCCTGCTGCGGGCGACGCAGGTGGTCGCCGCCCTGTCGCTGATCGCGGTCGACGGGGGCGGAGAGCCGTACGACGAGCAGGTGCACGCCGGACGACCCCATCCCGGCAACGTCGCGGTGGCCGCCGAAATGCGACGGTTGCTGGGCGGACGGGCGGCGCCACCGGCACGCGTCCAGGATCCTTTCGGCTACCGCTGCTTCCCGCAGGTCCACGGCCCGGCCGTGGAGGCCGCCACCGCGCTCGAACGCGTCCTGGACGTCGAGATCAACTCGGCGTCGGAGAACCCGCTGATCTCCGCCGGGAGCGGCACGGTCCACCACCACGGGGGCTTCCACCAGGCGACCCTCGGACTCACCCTCGACCACCTGAGGGTGGCGCTCCTGCACACCGCGCACCTGTCGGCCGCCCGGCTGGCCACCCTGGTCGAACCCGCGTTCACCGGGCTGCGGCCCTTCCTCGCCGAGGGCGCCCCGGCCAGCTCGGGGGTGATGATCCTTGAGTACTCGGCGAACTCGGCGCTGGCCCAGTTGCGCAATGCCGCGTACCCGGCCGCGCTCGGCCACGCCGTGCTGTCGCGGGGCGTGGAGGAGCACGCGAGCTTCGCGGCCCAGTCGGCGCGGCAGACGTTACAGGCCGCCGCGTCCTACCGGCTCGTCCTCGCGTGCGAGCTGGTGGCGGTCGTACGGGCGCTGCGCCAGCGCGGCGTCACCCCCGGCCCGTCGACGCCCACCGGCGCGGCCTTCGCGGCGGCGGCACCCCGGCTCGACCCCCGAGGCGAGGACCGCTCCCTGAGCGCGGACGTCGAGGTGGCCGCCACCCTTCTGGACGCCCTCGCCGAGATCTGACCACCACAGGACGACCCACTCGATGCCCTGGCCGAGATCTGACCACCACAGGACGACACACTCGATGCCCTGGCCGAGATCTGAACAAACTCACCGCGAGGCGGCCGTCCGGGTGGGCTCAATGGCCCTGTGGCACCGGGAGGTCGAAGCGGCCGAAGAGCCAGGTGCCCGGGGCGTCCGGGTCGTCTCCGGCCCAGAACTGCGTCCAGAGCCGGACGAACTCCCCCTGTGAGAGGTAGCCGTCACCATCGGGGTCGAGCAGGGGGAAGATCTCGTCGGTGTCGGTGGCACAGCCGTTCCACGTCTCGATGAGCTGGTTGTACTCGGCCGGGGAGATCCGCCCGTCGCCGTCCTTGTCGACGGCCTGGAACATCGCCTCGGCGGTCCCGGTGACCGCGTCGGACCTGGCGTCAAGCTGGTCGACGACCAGCAGGACCTCCTCAAGCGTGACCTTGTCGTCGCGATCGAGGTCGGAGGCCGCCAGCAGGGCGGTCCACCATCCCATCATGATCGAGGTCAGCCGGGTGTGGCCCGCGGAGCCGGGCGTCACGCCCTGGACCTCGGCCCACCGCTCGGCCAGCGCCGCGAAGTCCTGCTCTCGCAGGAGACCGTCACCGTCGGCGTCCATGGCGTCGAACACTCCGGCGATCTTGCTTCTCTGGAACCCGCTTGCCACGGTTCATCCTTCCGGCCGGCTGTGTGTGGGCGAGAAACGCGCGGCTCCAGAGTGGCCGACCGCCACTCCAGGCGACACTCGCCACAGGGGTCAACTCACGTCCCGCCGGAGTTACCCATTGCTTACCTTCGACAACCCACCGTGCCCACCGGCCGGGCGTCCCCCGCGCGCGACCGGCAAGGCGTGACAGCCTTCAGAGCGGGATGTCAGTGAGCGCGTGAGGCAACATATTTCAACATATATTGACATAATCTCCCGCAGCCCCACAATGAAGTACACATCTCCGGTACCACCCCCCGCCGGGAGAACTCGTGAGAACTTCGCATCGGCTGGCCGCCGTCGCCGTGGCGCTCCTTCTCTGCGTCTGCGGGACGCCGGCCGCTCCCGCCGCCGCCGTCCAGCCGCCGAGCCGCTACCCCCGGACGCCGCAGGGCACCATGTTCCTCGACCATGGCGCGCTGCTCGGCCCCACCGAGGACCCGGCCTGGTTCGAGGCCAACATCCCGTTCCTTGAGGTGCCTGACCAGCAGATCCAGAGCGTCTACTACTACCGCTGGCAGACGTACAAGGAACACCTCGTCTACACCGGCCCGGAGTACGGCTGGCTGTCCAACGAGTTCTTACAGCCCGTCTCCTACGGCGCCCCCTACGGAGGAATCTCCGCCGCCGCGGGGCACCAGATCAGCGAGGGCCGCTGGCTCCGCGATCAGCAGTACGTCAAGGACGTCATCCACTACTGGCTCAACGGGCCTGGCCGGTTCCCGAAGCCGATGGTCGACGCGGTCAACGCCGACACCTCCGACTGGGCGCACGAGTACAGCTTCTGGGCCGCGAGCTCCGTCTGGCAGCAACTGCTCGCCGGCGGCGACCGCGCGTTCACCCTCGCGCAGCAACCCGCGCTGATCAGGCAGTACGACGGCTGGGCCAACCACTTCAACCCCGCGCTCGGCCTCTACTGGCAGGCGCCGGTGTGGGACGCGACGGAGTTCTCCGCCTCGTCGCTGGAGTCCTCCGACCCCTATCACGGCGGCCACGGGTACCGTCCGACGATCAACTCCTACCAGTACGGCGACGCACGGGCCATCGCCCGGATCGCCTCCCTGGCCGGGGACGCCGGCACCGCCGCCGACTTCAACGCCCGCGCCGCGGCGTTGCAGAACGCGGTGCAGGCACGCCTGTGGGACGGCGGACGGCAGTTCTACTACGGCATCGCGCGCGACGGCAATCCGAACCTCGCCAAAACGGGCAGCAGGGAGCTTATGGGCTACCTGCCCTGGGTCTTCGGCCTGGCCCCTGCGGCCAACGCGAGCGCGTTCCAGCAGCTCCTCGACCCGAACGGCTTCGCCGCCGCCTACGGCCCGACGACCGCCGAACGGCGCAGCCCCTGGTTCATGTACCAGGCGGGCTCGTGCTGCCGGTGGAACGGCCCCTCCTGGCCCTTCGCCACGTCGCAGACGCTGACGGCGCTGGCCAACCTGCTGCAGGACTACCCCGCGCAGCCGTACGTCTCCGCCGCCGACTACGTCAACCTGCTGCGCACCTACGCGGCCACGCAGTACAAGAACGGCAAACCGTATGTGGCTGAGGCGCACCACCCGGACAATCCCACCTGGATGTACGACGGCGCCAACCACAGCGAGGACTACAACCACTCGACCTACACCGACAACGTCATCTCCGAGCTGGTCGGGCTGCGCGGCAAGCCCGACGACACCCTTACCGTACGGCCGCTGGCCCCGGCCACCTGGGACTACTTCGCCCTGGAGAACACGCCTTACCACGGGCACAGCGTCACCGTCCTTTGGGACCGCACAGGCGGCAGGTACGGGCAGGGCGCCGGCCTGCGCGTCTACGTCGACGGCGTCCTGGCCGGGAGCCAGGCCGGGCTCGGCGCGATGACCGTCAACGTGGGCGCGCCGATCACCCAGTCCGGAGGCGGCGGCACGGTGAACATCGCCGCCAACGGGCAGCGGTTCGGCTACCGTGCGCAGCCGTTCGCCTCCTACACCTCGCCGTACGACAACGTGTGGAACGTCGTCGACGGCCTGGTCTGGCGCCGCGACATCCCGAACAACACCCGCTGGACCAGCTACGGCACGCGCAACGCGAGCGACTCGGTGGGGGTGGACTTCGGCCGCGCCGTGACGGTGCGGGACCTGCGCCTGTGGTTCTACGACGACGGCGGCGGCGTCCGCACACCGGGGAGCTACGACCTGCAGTACTGGACCGGCGCCAACTGGGCGACCGTCCCCGGCCAGGTCCGCACGCCGGGCGTGCCGACCGGCAACGCGCTGAACGAGATCACCTTCCCGCCGATCGACACCTCCCGGCTTCGGGTCGTCGCGCCCAACCCCGGCGGCGGCACCGGCTGGGGACTGTCGGAGTTCGAGGTGTGGTCGCCACCCGTGTTCAAGATCTTCAACGTCGGCAGCGGCAAGCTGCTCGCCGTCCAGAACGCCTCCCAGGACGACAACGCGAACGTGCAGCAGTACGCCGACAGCGGGACGCAGGACCATCTGTGGGAACTGGCCGACGCGGGCGGCGGCTACTACAAGATCCTCAATCTCGGCAGCGGCCTGCAGCTCGCCGTCCAGGACGCGTCGACCACGGCCGGGGCACAGGTGAGGCAGTTCCACGAGAACGGCACGGCCGACCAGGTGTGGAGCCTGGTCGACGCGGGCGGCGGCCGGTTCAAGGTGCGCAACCGCAACAGCGGCCTGCTGCTCGGCGTCGCCGGCGCCTCGACCGCCGACAGCGCCGACATCGTCCAGGTGGCGGACTCGACCGCCGACGACCGGCTCTGGACGTTCCCCGCCGCGGCCCAGCCGTCGCGGCTGACCGACGACTTCGAGACCCAGAGCACCGCCCAGTGGCAGCCCCAGTCGGGCTCGTGGTCGGCCTGCCGCCCCGCGTCATGGGAGCTGTGCTCCACCGGCACCGGCGACAGCGTGACCCTGGCCGGCGGCGCCGGCTGGCGGGCGTACACCGTCGACGCCTCGATCCGAGCGGCCGCGAACCCACCGGACTCGGGCATCGCCCTGCTGGCCCGAGCACAGGACGGCACCCACTACTACCAGGCCGAACTCAAGCGAAACGGCGACGGTACCCAGGAGTGGATCATCGCCAGGAACGACGGCGGCCAGTGGGCCACCCTCGCCTCCGGGCGTCTGACCTGGCCGTCCGCCACCTACCTGAACCTTCGCTTCGCCGCACAGGGGCACCGGCTGACCATGGGCCTGATGGGCCCCGGCGGCACCTGGCAGACCCTCGGCTCCGCCACCGACACCCGGTACGTCAGCGGCCGCCCCGGCCTGCGCACCTGGGGCCTCACCGGCAGCTTCGACCTCGTCCACGTCCGCTCCGGCTGACCGTGGCCGAGGTCTGGTGAAGTCACCGGCACGTGATCGACCGGCGGGAACAGGCCCTGGCCTGTTCCCGCCGCGGGTCAGGCGGGCACCGAGTCGACCCAGGCGCCCACGATCTGGTCGAGCACGCCGAGCGGCACCGCGCCGTTGCCGAGCACCGCACCATGAAAGCCCCGGATGTCGAACCGGGATCCGAGGCGGTCCTCGGCGAGGGCGCGCAGGCGGCTGATCTCCCGGCGGCCGATCATGTACGCCGGCGCCTGGCCGGGCCACGAGATGTAGCGGTCGACCTCGTTACGGACGTTGGCCTGCGTCGTCGCGGTGTTCTCCCACATGAACCGCCGGGCCTGCTCCCTCGACCAGCCGAGGTGGTGCAGGCCGGTGTCGACCACCATGCGGCAGGCCCTGAGCGCGTCGAACGACAGCATCCCCAGCCGGGTGATGTCCGAGGTGTACAGACCCATCTCGTCGGCCAGCCGCTCGCAGTACAGGCCCCAGCCCTCGACGTAGCCGCACACCTCGGCGTCCAGGAACCGCCGGTACTCCGGCAGGTCGGTCAGCGTCTGCGCGGAGGCGATCTGCAGGTGGTGGCCGGGCGAGCTCTCGTGGAACGCCAGCGCCTCGTACTCGTAGACGAACCGCTCCTGCGGGTCGGTGGTCAGCACGCAGAAGGCGCCAGGACGTGACCCGTCACCCGCCGGCGGCCGGTAGTGCGCGAGCGCGGCGCTGCCCGCCTCGATCGGGTTGATCTCCTCGATGACACAGCCGGCGATGTCGTACGCGGGGAACCAGTCGCCGCGGACCTCCTCCGCGCGGCGCAGCCCGTCGGAGACCATGTCGACGATCTGGGAGCCGGCGCTGAACCGCAGGGACGGGTCGTCGCGCAGCCGGGAGAGGATCTCTCCCACGTCGCTCGTGCCGAGCGCCCTGCCACCCAGCTCGGCCCACTGCGTCCGCAGCTCCGCCAGGCAGTCGAGGCCTAACTGGTGGATCTCGTCAGGAGTGAGGTCGGTGGTGGTGTGCCGCCTGACCGCGTTGCGATAGCCCTCCTCGCCGCCTGGGACGAAGCGAATGCCGACCCGGTCGTCGGGACGGGCCACCGGCAGCAGCTCCTCCTCAAGGCCTTCGACCAGGCGCCGCAGCGCGGGGCGTACGGACTGCTCCACGATCTCGGACAGGCGGGCCCGCACCCGGGCCTCGTCGACGTCGTCCGGCAGCCGGGGGCTGAGGAAGGTGTCGTCGGCCAGGCTCAGCGAGAGGTGCCCTTTGATCTGGTCGATGGCCTGGCCGACACCGACGCGGGTCGGGACCCGCCCGTCCGCCTTGGCCAGCCGATGGCGGTCGAGGACCGCGTCGAGGAACGGCGGCAGGGCGGTCAGCCGCTGGGCGTACCGCTCGACGGCCTCGGCGTCGGTGAGCGAGGCGGCGGGGACCGCCATGAACATCATCGCCTGCGGCGAGGAGTACCCGGCCGCGGACGCCCCCGTCTCCCACTGCGCGTCCTCCAGATCGGATCGCACACCCCAGGCGAGGCTGCCCAGCACCGCGTGGTTGATCCGGTCGGCATGGTTCAGCCCGGCGGGGTCGATCTCGTCCAGGCGCCGCTCGATGTCTGCCACCTTCGCGACCTCGGCGGCGGTGCCGGCACGGCTCGGGTCGGGCACCAGGCCGTCGAAACCCGAGACGCCGAGCAGCGTGGCGCTGAACGGGTCGGCCGCGTGCTTCACCTGGAAGAACTCCGCGCTGAGCCGGGCGAGCCGGTCATCCGGCCCGGCGGTCGCCTCGGCTGCGGGTTTGTAGTCTGCCACCACTGCTCCTCGCTTCGGTCGTTACGACACGATCATTGTGAGGCCAAGATTGTCTTAAGTGCCGGAAGTGTCCCGACATTTTTCGGGGCCGGCGACCCCGGTGTGGTGCGCGCCGGAGCGGGCATGCATCCTGGCCATACGCAGGCCGTGGAACGGGGTCGGGGGGCGCTCATGTTGCTCGTCGGGACGTCCGGGTGGCAGTACACCCACTGGCGCGGAGTGCTGTATCCGCCCGGGGTGCCGCAGCGCGTGTGGCTGGAGCGGTACGCCGAGTGCTTCGACACGGTGGAGAACAACAACGCCTTCTACCGGCTGCCGTCTCGAGAGACGTTCGAGAGCTGGCGCGAGCGCACCCCTGCCGGGTTCGTCATGGCGGTCAAGGCCAGCCGCTTCCTGACCCACATCAAGCGGCTCAAGGACCCGGAGGAACCGGTCCAGCGGCTGATGGACGCCGCCGGAGGTCTCGGCCCCAAGCTCGGGCCGATCCTGCTCCAGCTCCCCCCGACGCTCCGGGTGGACGCCGACCGGCTCGACGCCTGCCTGCGGTGCTTCCCCCGCCACGTGCGCGTGGCCGTGGAGCCCCGGCATCCCTCCTGGTGGACCGGCATCGTCCGGGACGTGCTCACGTCGCACGGCGCCGCCCTGTGCTGGGCCGACGCCCTCGGCCGGCCGCTCACTCCCCTGTGGCCGACCGCCGGATGGGGCTACGTGCGCTTCCACCAGGGCCGCGCCAGCCCGTGGCCCTCGTACGGCGACGCGTCACTGCGGTCCTGGCTGCACCGCGTAAGCGACTCCCTGGACACGGAGTGCGACGTGTACGCCTACTTCAACAACGACCCTGGCGGCGCCGCCGTACGCAACGCCGTACGGTTCGCCGACCTTGCCCGCGCGGAGGGCTGGCCGGTGAGCCGCACCCCGGAGACCCTCCCCGAGAGCGCGGCCGTGAGGTGACGTCTCGCGGCATCTTCCCGCGCCGCGTCTCCATGTGATCACGGTTCCGCGGTCGCCCTGACGGCGAGGGGTCAGATGAGCGAGCATCCCGGACATGGCTGGGGGTCGGCGGCGCCAGGCGATGGTGGCCACCATCGCGGTCTTCCTGGCCTTGACGGTGCTCACCGCGATCCTCATCTTCGTGTTCACCAGGGTCGACATGGGCGAGAAGCCGCACGTCGGCGATGCCGCGAGCGTCCTGCTCGCCGTGGTCCCGCTCGCGGCCGGGCTGATCTTCTGGCTGCGGCGTACCTTGGCGGCCCCGGCCCCGGGGGATATCACCGACGTCAAGACGACCTTGGCAGGGCTGGTGTGCGCCCGGTGGGAGGAGGAGACGGCCATCCGTTCCCAAGGGGCCCCGCGCATCCCGATCGCGTGGCACCTGACCGGGCGAGCCACCCTCAAGGACCATCCACGGTTGGTCGCCGACGGCGAGCTCGTCCTCACCGGCGGCTCGGCCGACGTCGCCGCGCTGGCCGCGAGCTTCCGCAGGCTCCGGCGCCGCCGACTGGTCATCACCGGAGGCGCCGGTACGGGGAAGACCACCCTGGCGGTCGAGCTTCTGCTGGAACTCGTCCGCACCCGCGCTCCGGACGAGCCGGTCCCGGTGCTGCTGTCGATCGCCGACTGGGACATGGAGGTCCACCCGTACTTCCACGACTGGCTCGCGGCACGGCTGCGGACCGACTTCGCAACGGTACTCGGAGGCGGGCGCGGCCCCGACGGGGCCGATCTTCTCGCGCGGCGCGGCCACACCAGGTCGTCAGCCATCCTGCCGATCCTCGACGGCCTGGACGAGCTTCCCGGCCCGGCGCGGGCCAAGGTGATCATCACTCTCAACCGGACGCTCGCCGAAGGCGACCAGGTGATCGTCACTTCCCGGACCACCGAGTACGCCGACGCGGTGAAGTCCGCGAAACGCGTGCTGAAGGCCGCGGCCGTCATCGCGCCCATGGCGCTGTCACGGGAGGTCGCGGTCGGCTACCTCGCGGACGACCTGCCGCCGAACCCTCCGTACACCTGGGAGGAGACGTTGCGCGCGCTGGGTCGGGCACGGCTCCGGCACTCGCCTCGGTGACCAAGACCGCGCTCGGACTGTGGCTGATCCGCACCGTCTACATCGGCAGGGACGCCGACCCCGCCCCCTTGCTCACCGTCTACCGCGACGACGTCGCCGCGCTGCGCGCGCACCTGCTGGACAACCTGATCGGAGCCCTCCTCGACCGGCCGCCCGCACAGGACCGCCCGCCCGCACAGGACCGCTTCCGGCCGCGCCGGTCCTGGGACCCGGATCAGGTGCGCAGGTGCCTGACTTACCTAGCCGTGCTGTCGGCGAGGCACGGTACCCGTGACCTGGGCTGGTGGCAGATCACCCGATGGGCGGCGGAACGTCCCGATCAGCGGCTCAGCGTGCCGGTCAGATCCTTGGCCACCTTGTGGACCGGCATCGTGCTCGGGCTGCCGGCCATGCTCGCGGCCCTCCTGAGCGGCAGGCCCGTGCTCGGACTCGCCCTGGGCCTCACGTTCGGGCTGGCGAGCGCGACGTACGGCTCCGGAACGCCGGTCTTCTCCCGCCTGGAGCTGCCCGGCCGGCTGGCCGCCCTCATCACCGAGCAACGTCCGAACGTCCGGCTGGCCATGCTCACCCTACCCACCCTCGGCCTGCCGACGGGAGTGGTGGTCGGGGCCACGAACGGCGTGGCGGCCGGGCTCGCCACAGGCGCGATCATGACCATCATGACCTGGCTCGGGCTCGCCCTCCAGCGTCCCCCCGAACCATCGGAGGAGCGGCTGCCACGGTTCACCGCCGCCCGCACCCCCATGTCCACCTGGAAGGTCAACCGGGCTCTGATCGGCGTCCGGCTCATGACCGGTCTCGCACTCGGCGCCGCGGTCATGCTCGGCGCCGACTGGATGATCGCGCAGCTCGGCCGGGGGACGGCGGACCTGTGGAGCAATCTCGGGCTGGGGATGGCCCTCGGAAGCTGCTTCGGGATGGTGCGACGCCCACGGCAGGCGTGGCTGATGTCCACGATCACCGTACTCCTCCTGGCCCCGACCGGCCGCCTGCCGCTGCGCATGATGGCCTTCCTCGACGACATGCACAAGCTCGGCCTGCTCCGCGCCGTCGGCCCCCTCTACCAGTTCCGGCACGCCGAACTCCAGGACCACCTCGCAAGCAGCCCCAAGAAAGCCGGCCCCCCACCGGTCACCTCGCCGCCGAGCTGACGCCCCTCCTCACCGCAACCCTCAGCCGCACACGACAGACGCCAACAGGCCCAGACGCCGGCGATCAGGGGTGATGCCGTGCTCGTCTGCAAACCTGTCAGGCCCATTTCGAGCAGGCTGTGCCAGCCGATGGGGTTCTCTCTTCGCTGCAGTCGGCACACTCACAGCCATTGGGCGGATATGCGTGTAAGGCACCCGAACGTCTAACAGTCACTCGGTCGTGACAATCGAACTAAAAAGCGCTAGTAGATTGGCCCTATCAAGAAACACCCCTCAAAAGGAGACAGTTATTTCTTGACTGGCATCACCATCCATCGGATGCTGGGGCTTGCCCTGATGCTCCAGCTTGGAGGGAACGCCTCGTGCAGAACGATGTCACGCGAGCTCACTACGACAGCCTCGCTGACAGGTACGACGAGAACTGGGCATACAGTCCAAATTTCATCCAATGGATGACCGGAAATATTCTCGACCGGCTTCGGATCGGCCCGGGTCATCGTGTGCTGGATGTCGGTGGGGGAACCGGGCTTTACGCGCGCAGGCTTGCCGAGCACGCCGACGCTGTGGTCTGCGCCGACCCGTCCACCTCAATGTTGGACCAGATTTCCCCCCATCAGCGTTTGATCCCGCTGCACGCCGCAGCGGAAGATCTTGCCGAAGGGCGTGCGGAGCTCCCGTATGACAGCTACGACTCCATCCTTATCAAGGAAGTGATCCACCACGTCGGCGATCCTCCCCGTGTCCTTGACGGTCTTGCCCGCCTCTTGCGACCCGGCGGGCGGATGCTCGTGGTCATGTTGCCTACGGTCATCGCCTACCCGCTGTTCGCCGCCGCGCTGAAGCTCTTCAAGGACCGGCAACCCGACCCCTCGAAGGTCGCCGCGGCAATGAGGAGTAGTGGGCTCACCTCCGAACTGACCTACGACGAGTTCATGCTCACCTTCAGTACAGAGCGCTACGTGCAAATGGTCCGCAACCGATACATGTCTCTGTTGTCCAGCTTTGACGACACTGGGATCGAACAGGGCATCGCGGAGATTCATCGCAGGCATCCTGGCTCCGAGTTGCGGTTCCCGGACCGATTCGCCTTCGTGCTCGGGGCGAAAGCGTGAGCAGCGTGGAGTTCGACACCCGTCTCTACCAGCTGCGCAATGAGCTGGACGACCACTCCCGTGTCGCCCGCCATCTCGGGCTGGATTTCGAACGTCCGATCAAGTCGCTCGGCGATGGGTATCCGGAGAACACGATCGCCCTGGTCGGGAAGATCACCGAGCGTATCCTCAAGCAGCTCTGGAGGTATCACAACGTCCCCGGCGATCCCGGCGGCAAGGCGCTGAGCGAGCTGATCAAGGGCGCTCAGCCGCATATCCGCAGCAGTGTCGTCATCGACTCGCTCCGTGACATCCAGCGTCTACGCAACCGTTCCACTCACGACGGTTACCACGTCGCCGACGAAGACGGGCTGACCGCAGTCCGCCGGTTGCTCGATGTGCTGGCCTGGTTCAGCAGCACGGGCAGCGGCATCCTGACCGGGGATATGCCCAAGCTCTCCCCCGATGTAGCGCTGAAGGCCGAGTTCCTCGCCGGGCTCTACCTGACCCTGGACTACAAGCCGGTCAAGCGCTTCGAGCTGTCCCGCAATACCATCTACCAGCTCTTCTTCCGCGAGCGAGGGCTGCGAAGCGAGTACGTCGAACTGCTGCTCAGTAAGAACGTCGATGATGTGACCCAGGTCTTGGACGCCACCGGCGGCGATCTGTTACAGACGCAACTGCCGAAGCTCACCCGGTTCCTGATCCTGGAGGAGAACGGTGTCCACGTGGCTCCGAGCCCGCTGGGCAGCGATTACCGGGTCGTCACGTACGACCGCTTCATGGATGCCTTCGTCGATCTGGACCGGCATCTGGCAGACGTCTCCAACGCCTATCCGGGGTTGCTCGACGCGGCGAGCATGGCGATCTCCGGCGATCTGCTCACCACGAACGAGCGCACCGGCGAGCAGCGGATCTCCCGCGTTGGGGCCGCCGACCGGTTGGTGGACGAGGTCGCGTCGTCCGGGGGGAACCTGCTCATCGTCGGCCGTTCCGGAAGCGGGAAGTCGACGCTGCTGAAGCGATTGGTAGCCGGATCGGCGACGGCGAGCCGACGCCGCTACCGCTTCTACTTCGACATGAGCCTGAAGAGGCGGGACGAGGAGTTCCGAGAGTTCGTCACCCGTACGCTCGCGCCCTACATGGCCGTCGAGAGTTCGTACGTCTTCGACGTCTTCCAGTACTTCGCGCGTTCGGGGTCGGTGGCGTGCGCCCTGGACGGAATCGACGAGGCGGTGCCGTCGATGACGTTGCAGGGGTTCCTGGAGCTGTTCACCGAGTTGGCCCAGGTGCTGTCCGCGGAGTCGGCGGTCGTCACCAGCTCGCGGGTTTCCTTCCTGGAGGATTCCCCGCAGGTGCGACGGCTGCTGGACGGCACCGCGCTGGTGTCGGAGAAGCTTGTCCAGCAACTCCATGCCCAGGGCGTGAACCCACTGCGTGTGCCCCGATTCTCGGCACTGAGGCTCCAGGATGTGGCCGGCGCCGGCACCCCCCTTGAGATGCGCCTGGTACGTGAGCTGGAACTCGACAGCGGCGATCTTCCTCATCTCGCCGAGTTGGCCTGGCAGCACATGGAACGGGTCATGGCATCGACCCATCTCACGGACTCAATGCGGTCGATCATCACGTACTTCGGCGAGGCTTTCCTCCGAGGTCAGACGACCTTTACGTTCGTGGACATCGTGAACGATGTGGGTATCTTCCTCTTCGAGGGAGGGCGCCTGAGCTACAACGCGTTCCGATTGAGAGCGTTCTTCAGGCCCGTCGAGTCGTCCGGGGTCGCCTTCGTGCACTCGGCCTATCAGGAGCTGCTGGCCGCCGAATACCTACGTGATCCCGCTAACCGGGAGTCCGCCGTCGAGACCGGCCCTCGCCTGACCGAGCAGGTTCGGGACTTCCTGTACCGGCGATCCCGCCATGCGCCGCAGGCACCCAGCGTCGACTGCGTCCTCCCCGCCGGTACATATCTCGTCGGGCCGAGCCACCATCTGATGCTCCGGCACGTCGAACGGCCCGTCCGATTCGATCGCTTCCCGGTCACGGTCGGCCGCTACAACCGCTTTCTGGAAGCCGTCCGGCAGCATGGCTCACATGAGTGGGACCACCCGGGCAAGCCGCCTTCCTACTCCCACGAGCCATGGCAGGAACGCCTCAAGGTGCAGGACTACTTCACCGATCGGGCGTACGAGAACCACCCTGTGATCTGCGTCAACTACTGGAGCGCGTACGCCTTCGCCCGCTTCGAGGGCAAGCGCCTGCCCACGTCTCTCGAATGGGAGGCCGCCGCTCGAGGAAGTGACGGCCGGTTGTTCCCCTGGGGCGACGACATCGACCTGGACATCGTCAATTGCGCGGACACATGGAGCGGGCAGCCGCTGATCACCTACGAGGCGTGGAGAGAGGAATTGGACGGTGGGCGGCTGAGCCAAGCCATGCCCGGTCCGGTCGACGCGCATCCTGGCAACGTCTCTCCGTTCGGGATCAGGGAGATGGCCGGAAACGTATGGGAGATCACAGGAACGGTGCTTGAGAACCTCAACGAGGTCGTCATCTGCGGCGGCTCCTACGACAACCCGTACCGAGCACTTCAAGTCTCCTCCAAGGGGCTCTCCCGGCGCCGGGGATGCAGCAACGCGGTCGGTTTCAGGTGTGTCGAGGAGCTCGGGTGACCAGCGAGGAGATCAGAGCGGCGAGCGGTCAGCGGTTCGGCAACATCGTCGACCGCATGCCACTCGGCAGCGGTCACGAGGGCCGCCAAGGCACATACGTGGTTCGGGATATCGAGACAAATAAGCATCACGCCTTCATGTACGCCGACATCGTGACCGAGGGATTCCGCACCATCAGGACAGGTGAGCGGGTGAGATTCATGGTGGACCCCGAAGATCCGGAGCACGCGCGCTATGTCATCCGTCTTGACCTTCCCGAAGTGGAGGACTACTACCGGTGACCCGGTTCGCCAGGCACGCCCTGATCGTCGTCTACGAAGCGCGATTCCCCTCCACACCGGAATGGGCGCCTGGGCCACTGGTCCTGCAGCATCGGCAGGTGCGTTCCACCGCCGAGGCACGCAGCGAGTATTACCGCGACAAGGCGACCCATGTGCTGTACGGGCGGGAAGATCACCCTAACCGTTGGCACGATCCCACCCAGCGCGTGGTCGGCGACGTCGAGATCCTGGGCATCGAGGCTCTCCGCGTATCCGACGAGCCGGACGCCTGTGGGTTGGTGGCGATCCACCTGCGGTCGAGACGAGGAGCGCCGATCTCGCTGCTGCGTGGTCTCGCCGGACGCAGGGACGCGCCACCCGTCAGCTTCGATGCGCAGGCTCTAGTGAACGGACAAGCCAAGATCGAGTCCGCCGTACCCCCCTTCACCGTCTGCTTCGTGACCCCCGCCAAACGGGGGCTGCCCCGTCTGTACCTGCACCCCAGGTACTGGCGCTGGCCTGCGGCCCGTCAGTGGCTGTGGGCACTGGCCTCGCGCACCATCCTGGCGGACTATCCGCCCGATCCCAAACACCTCGAACCGGCCGACGACGAGATCATCAGACTCTCCGTCGACTGGCATGCCGTCGTGCTGCGCGACGGGATGGGCGTCGTCGGCGTCCGTCCTGACGAAGGGCCAGATGATGCGTTCTTCGGCTACGCGGAGCTGTACCTGCGCTCGATCTACCTGGACGCGGTCATGCTCGGCTTGCTCCAGAGCCAAGGGCTCAAACATCTCGAACAGCGTATGGTGGCCGCGCTCGACACCAACCTGGCGACCACGATGGCCCGACTGGAGAGGGAGGTCGGTTCCTTCCGGCGTCGACTGTGGGCTCAGCACCTGACGACCCACGGGATCCCGAACCGGCTCCTGGCCGCCTACCAGCGCCAGCATGGGCTTCGCGAGCGTTTCGATCAGATCCTCACCGAGATCAGCGACTTCAATCGGCTGACCAGAGAGGACGAGACCAGGC
This sequence comes from Sphaerisporangium sp. NPDC049003, assembly GCF_043197795.1. Classification (NCBI taxonomy): domain Bacteria; kingdom Bacillati; phylum Actinomycetota; class Actinomycetes; order Streptosporangiales; family Streptosporangiaceae; genus Sphaerisporangium; species Sphaerisporangium sp. NPDC049003. Next base: position 127,453 of record NZ_JBICTU010000005.1, on the reverse strand, counting down.
ACGTCAACAGCGCGGTGGTCGTGTTCACGCTCATCACCGTTCCAGCGGGTATCGCACTGGCACTGCTCCAGGTCGTCCCGTCAGATGATCCTTGGTTCTTCACCGCCGTCGCCGCAGGCTTCATCGTTCTGACAGCCGTACTCCTGCGCACTCGCTCTGCCCGATTCGCGCTGAGGGCGCTACGCGGCCGGTTCACTTCGTAGTGAGTGAGAACACCCGGGTGATCAGGTCAGTCCGGCGCGTCGGATGATGTTCGTTCACACGAGGCGCCAACAGGCCCAGACGGTCTTGCCGGAGGTACCAGAGGGGCCGGAGAGTGGCGTGATGCCGCACTCGTGGGCCAGGGCCTCGACGATGGTCAGGCCGCGGCCGTGGACGGCCTCGATGCCGAGGTGGAGGTGGCGAGGCAGTTCGGCGGCGTGGTCGGTGACCTGGACGCGCAGTAGTTCGCCATCCTCGGCGGAAAGGGCGAGCCTGACCGGTGGCTCTCCGTAGCTCAGCGCGTTGGCCAGCAACTCGTCGACCACCAGCACCACATCGTCGGCCAAGGACTCCAGCGTCCATGAGGTGAGGATCTCCCTCACCATGCTCCGGGTCTTGCCGATCACCGACAGGTCGCAGGGTAGATCCCAGCAGACGGTACGCGCGCCGTCCGGCGTGCTGTCCGGCATCTTCGCTCCTCGGGGTGGACGCGACATTGGCAGGGGCCTACGCGGCTCCGGCCGCGTGGGCAGGGGCAGGCGGGGCACGAGCCCCGGCCGTACGGCGGGCACCGGCTGTATGGGCAAGGCTTCGAGGGGCACGTGCCCCGGCTGTACGGCGGGCACCGGCTGTACGGGCAAGGCTTCGCGGGGTACGGGCGCCGTCGGTGGCCGTGGGCGACGCGCCCATGCGGACCGCTCGGCCTGGAGCACAAGATCGCGCCGCCCGGCCTCACGTACTAGGTCGCCCACCTCGGCCTCACGCATCCGGTCGCGCAACTCATCAGCGGTACCGGCCTGCACGATCAATGGCTCGGACGCGGACCAGACGGCAGCGGCATAGAAACGGCGCGCACCCAGCCCGTACCAAACGGCCCAGACCGGCTCCAATAGATCCAACTGCCGCGCGGCGGCCCGCTCAGCCGGATCCCAACCCCTCGGGCGAACCCGAACCACTGCCTCACTCCGCCGATGCCGGCCCCGTTGCCGCGTCGTGTTCTCGTGATCGTTCATGCCGCTCCCCCGCCCATATCCGGCACGGGGATCGCCTGCGGAGAGTGGCGGAGGAGTGACAGATCCCTAGCCGGCACTCGGAGGAACGGACCATCGAGACCACGCTTTCCCGCTCTCGATACAGCCATTCTTATCCCCTCTTATCTGGACATAGTGGACCGTCTTTTATCGCCCCTATATAGGCATCTCCGCAGCATCGGCAGGAGGTCTGCTTAGGTCGCCTTCTCGGCCCCTCAAGTCACTTCACAGAGTGCCTCTGACCGGCTACGTTGTGCATCCAAAGGCAGAGCACATTGCCGGACGGTTTGTACTACCGGTGTGCTGGCTGTGCTGAAGGAGTAGCGATTTCTCGCCGGACGGAGGCAGCATGTACGTACCCCCCGATCCTGACCCGACTGTTAAGCCTTTGGTTTTTCTGGGCGCCGAAATGCGCAAGCGCCGAATTCGGGCGAATTTGACCCAAGACCGACTGGCCAGGACCATCCAGTTCAGCCAGAGTCTGGTCGGCTTCATCGAGCGCGGCGAGCGCACGCCGAGTCAGAACTTCATGCAGCGCTACGACGACGCCCTCAACGCGGGCGGCGAACTCGTCCGCCTGTGGGCACACCTGACCCGGGGCGCGAGCCCCAGATGGTTCCGCAACTGGCTGGAAGTCGAGCATGAGGCCCACACCCTGCATAGCTGGGAACCACTCGTGGTACCAGGCCTTCTACAGACAGATGCCTATGCGCGAGTGGTCATCCGCGGTGAACCCGGTCTCACCGAGGAGCAGGTCGAGACCGCAGTACAGGCACGAATGGAGCGACAGAAGATCTTGACCCAGTCCACCCCGCCGATGCTCTGGGTCGTGCTCGACGAGGGCGTTCTACACCGGCCGATCGGCGGCAATAAAACCATGCACCGCCAACTCGAGCGCCTCCTCGAAGCAGATGAGTCGCCGAGGGTGAGCATCCAGATAGTCCCCCTGACACTCGGGGCGACTACCGGAACCTCCGGCGGGTTTATCATCGCGCAGCTTCCTGGAGATGGGGATACCGTATACATCGAGTCCGCGACTCACGGCCACGTCACGAATCGGCTAGAAGACGTCGAGGCGATTCGCGCCAGGTACGACAAAATCCGAGCTGACGCACATCCCCAGCATGTCTCGATCCAGTTGATCAGAGAGGCGCAGACATCATGGATTTAAGTGACGAGTTGAAGACCGCAGCCTGGCGCAAGGCGACCAAGAGCGCGTCCAACCAGGGGAACTGCCTAGAGGTGGCTCCGCTCTCGGGGGGACGGGTCGGGTTGCGGGACACCGAAGCACCCGACAAGGCGCCCTTCGTGGTGAGCGCGAGCGTCTGGGATGCCTTCCTCGACGGAGCAAAGCAGGGCGAGTTCGACTTCTAACCTCAACGCCAGACCCACGAGAAGCCCGTAGGCCACCGCCACGGGCTTCTCGTCGTCCAAGCCACGCGGTGTCCGGCTTCAGGTTCCTGGGGATTGGAGACGTGCCAGCAGGTCTCTGATCTCCAATGTACGGGCGTCGTCGGGGCCGTAGATGACGGAGAAGTCGTCGTGCAGAGGTTCGAGGACGGCGACGGCGTCCTTCCTCTGTCCTTCGGCGGCGAGCAGGTACCCGATGTCTCGTCGCAGGTCCAGCACGGTCTCGTCCCCGTCGCCCCTCTCGGCCCGGAACCGTGCCAGCACCTGTCGCAGCTCTTCGAGGGCCACGGTCCCCTGGCCCAGTTCCGCGCGGCAGTAGGCCGCCTGCCGCCGGCATTCCAGGGTGTCCACGTCGGCTGGGCCCGCGACCCGCGCGTACGCGGCGGCGAGCCTGTCGAACTCGGGCAGGGCACGCCGGACGTCACCGCCGATCACCAGGATCGCCGCCCGCCGCTGCCGAAGCCGCAGCACCCGCTGGTTGTCGCTGCCCAGGGCGTCGGAGGCCGCTTTGAGCACCGCGTTGAGCACGTCGGCGGCCTGCGTGTACCGATCCTCGGTGAGCAGTTCGTCGGACTCGGCCTCCGCGTCCGCGATGGCCTCAAGTGCCTCCCCCGCGGAGACAGGCTCCGCGTCACTCTGCTCGACGAGGCTCTGATCAGGCCGGGGGCGCGGCGCGCAGGGGTTCCGGTACGGGCGAGTGGGGTCGGGCAGTCGTGCCCCGCCTCGCTCGGCGACCTCTGGACGCTCACCCGGGGCCGGCAGGAACGGGATCAGCCGCTCGAAGACCTCCTGAGCATCGGCGGGGCGGTCTTCCGGTCTTTTGGCCAGCAGTTGCAGCGTCAGCCGTTCGAGATCCTCCGGCACGTCTCCCCGGAGCAGCCCCAGCCGCCGTGGCTGCTCGAAGAGGTGCTGCCACATGAGACGAGCGCCGTTCAGACCACCATCGAAAACGGGTTCCCCAGTGCAGAGCTCGTGCAGGATGCATCCGACCGCGTACAGGTCGGTTCGCGGAGTGACCTGGACCGCCTGGACCTGCTCGGGGGACATGTAGCGGGCCGTCCCCATGGGCACTCCGGCCTCGGTCAGCCTGGTGACGTCGGGCCGTAAGATCGCGGCGATGCCGAAGTCCAGGACCTTCACCGTCCCGTCGGCGGCGACCATCAGGTTGTCCGGCTTCAGGTCTCGGTGGACGACCGGGATCGCGTGCGCGTACGACAGGACGGTGCAGATCTGGGCCACCACGGACGCCACCCAGGAGATGGGCAGCGGCGCCTCCGGGGAGATGAACCTGGTGAGCGGCGTGCCGTGCACCAGCTCCATCACCAGGTACAGGTGCGCGACCGAACGCTCCAGAACCGCGTCGTACACCTCGGGGACGCCGTGATGACCGATGCGAGCCGTGACCCTGGCCTCCCGGCGGAACCGCCTGGTCAGCACCTCGGCGTGTTCAGGGTAGGAGATGAGCTCCGGGAGGATCCGTTTGATCGCGACCTCGCGGTCGAGCACCGCGTCGTACCCCCGCCAGACCTGGCCCATCGCCCCGGCGTCGAGCTCCTCGACGAGCTCGTATCGGCCCGCGATCTTCCGTGATCTCACCGTTCTCCCGGTCGTCTCACATCGTGACGCAGTTCATGTCCCCTGTGGGGATCACTGTTGATCATCGGGATCCGTGTCCGCTGACCACAGGGACATCCCCCATCTCGTCGAGAGTGTTACGCCACGTCGTCCGCGATGCCCTGCTGGCGGCGGATCAGGTTCCACGCGGCGCTGCGGGCGCTGCGGTTGAGGGAACTGCGGAAGTCGCGATCCGGGGCGAAGTACTTGCGACCGAGGTCCGCCATCGTGTCGAGGTGCTCCATCATCTTGTCCTCGAAGACCGGATCGAATACCTGGCCGAAGTTCTCCTCGTCGACGTTCGCGACGGCGGCGAGTTGGACCTTCGACTCCTTCATCGCCTCCTCGAAGGGCTTGATGATGTCCTGCTCGGTGAGCGAGGTGCCGAACCGCTGGTTGAACTTCTCCACCAACTCCGACAGCAGCGACTTCTCCGGCTCCTTGCCACCACCGGCTCCGTCGCCGAAGCCTCCAAGGACGGCCTCACCCTCCGAGGTCAAGCTGACGTCGTACTCCCCGGTCTTCTCGACCCGCAAGTGGCTGAGGTCGACGTCGCCGATGTCCACGCTGCCGTCCTCCCGCCGGTCCAGGCGGGTGAGCAGGTGCCGGCCGTAGAGGTAGAGGCGTTCCAGGTCCTCGTCGCTGTAGGGGATGATCTGAGCGAGGAAGGCGTACTTACGGACGTAGTCGTCCAGGTCCGCGCGGAATTTGTCCGCCGTCTCCCGTTCCTCCTCGTCATCGCTGTGGAGCAACGCGGAGAACCGCTCGCACGCGGGCGCGAGGTGCCGGTAGAGCTCCGCATGCAGCTTCACCCATTTCGCCTGGTCACCGGCCGCCCGCTCCTCGGCGGCCAGGTAGGCGGCGGCGAAGGCGTGCATCTCCGCCTCGACCAGGACCGCCGCCGACATCACCCTCGTCTGCGCGGTGTAGAGGAGGTTCGGATCGGTGGGGAAGGTGATCGCCTGCTCGAAATACGGCCGGAAGGCGTCCTGGATGTCTCCCGCCTTGTTGGTGAAATCCAGCACGGCCAGGTCGCCTTGCGACTTGCGGTCGGCGGTGCGGTTGAGCCGGGAGAGGGTCTGCACGGCGTTGATGCCGGTGAGCTTCTTGTTGACGTACATCGTCGTCAGCAACGGCTGGTCGAATCCGGTCTGGTACTTCTCGGCCACGACGAGGATCCGGTACTCGGGCTGTCCCGGTGCGCCCGACGCCACGGACTTGTCGTCGGCGCGGGTGTAGCCGAACGCCTTCGGCAGGGCGGGTTCTGACAGCCCGCCGTTCTCCTTGGACTCGCTGGTCTCCTCCCCCTCATAGGTGAGGGTCCCGGAGAATGCGACCAGCACACCGATCCCCGCAAAGCCGCGGTCACCGATGTACTGCTTGATCTTCCTGGCCATCCGCACGGCATCGAGACGGGAAGAGGTCACCACCATCGCCTTGGCACGGCCACCGAGACGGCCCGCGGTGTGCGCGCGGAAGTGCTCGACGATCACCTGCGCGTGCCGCACCACCGTGGATTCGTGGGTGTACGCGGCTCTGGCGAGCAACGAATTCGCCTTGGCGGCGTCGACCTCCCGCTCGTCGGGGTTGTTGTTGACGAGCCTGTAGTAGGTGTCGTAGGTGACGTAGTTGCGCAACGGGTCGAGGATGAAGCCCTCCTCGATGGCCTGCCGCATCGCGTAGGTGTGGAAGGGACGGTAGACGCGGTCGCCGCCGAGCGTCCCGAACAGTTCCAGCGTCTTGGCCTTGGGGGTGGCGGTGAAGGCGAAATAGGACAGGTTCGCGCTCATGCCGCGCCTGGCGGCCCTGGTCTTGAGTTTGGCGGCGGTGCTTTCCGCGCCTTCCGGCGCGGCCTTAGCGGCGGTCGCGCCCTCCTCGTCGGTGTCCGCGTCCAGGCCGAGATCCCGCAGGGCGTCGCGTACGGCCGTGGCCGCGTCACCGGACTGGGAGGAGTGCGCCTCGTCGACGATGATCGCGAAGCGGCGACCCTTGATCTCGGTCGGCGTGCGCCTCAGGTAGTCCATGAGCGCGGGGAAGGTCTGCAACGTCACTGTGATGATCTTGCCGCTCTCTTTCGAGAGCGCCTGGGCGAGCTGTTCGGACTTGGCGCCGCGGCTCTCGTCGATCGACACCACCAGCCCGGCCGTCTGCTCGAAGCTGCCGACCGTTTCGCGGAGCTGCGCGTCGAGGTTCCTCCGGTCGGTGAGGATGACGACCTTGTCGAACACCGGGGCCCCTGGCTTGAGGCCGGCCGCGACCGCGTCCGGATCGAGCCGCGACACGTCGGTCGAGGTATGTAACGATGACAGACGGTGTCCGAGCCAGGCGATCGTGTTCGACTTGCCCGACCCGGCCGAGGCCATGATGAGGTAGTTGTGCCCCGCACCGTGCCGGGCGGCGTGCTCGGTCAGCTTCCTGACCGCGTCCCACTGGTGATAGCGGGGGAAGACCAGCCTCTTCGTCGTCCGCCCGTCCGCCCCCTTCTCCTTGTGCAGGTGGACGAAGCGCTCCAGCAGGTCCAGCCAGTTGTCCGGCTGCCAGATCTCCTCCCACAGGTAGGACGTGGCGTATTTCCCGGGACCGGCCGCGACCGCGTTTCCCTTGCCGCCCTTGTTGCCCGGCCCTTCCGACCCTTGGTTGAACGGCAGGAACACCGTCTTGGCACCGCGGAGCCGGGTGGCCACGAAGACGAGGTCGGGGTCGACCGCGAAGTTCGCCACCACCCGCCGGAGGAAGATCGGCTCGGTGGGGTCACGCTCGGTGCGGTACTGCTCCTTGGCCTGCTCCACGCTCTGACCCGTCAGCGGGTTCTTCAGCTCGGCCGTCGCGACAGGGATGCCGTTCAGGAAAAGGGTCAGATCGAGCCGGTTGCCGTGGTCCGCCTGCTTGGTCGCGTACGCCAACTCCGGGACCACGGTCAGCCGGTTCTGGCGATATTCGGCCAGGATGGCGTCGGAGGTGACCAAGGAGGGCTTGAAGTAGGCCACCCGGATCCGGACGCCGCGGTCCTTGACCCCCTTGCGCAGCACTTCCAGGAGGCCGTCGTTGGAGATGGCCTGATCGAGCCGCTTCGCGAACCCCTGCTGCGCGGCGTCGGGGTCCCCGCCGTAGGCGATGAGCAGTTCGTTCCATTCATCGATCTGAGTGGCGCCGATGAACGTGAACAGCTCGCCCGTGTCCAGCCCCAGCTCGGGGCGGTAGCCGGCGGGGTCACCTAACTCCCACCCGTTGTCGACCATCGCGGAGACGATAGCGGCGCCGAACACGGACTCGTGATGAATGGGGCTCATTGGGGGGTTACCTCTTCCCGGTGATCAGGTACTCGACGTCCCGCCAGAACTTGTCGAAGGACGGCGAGTTCTGCCGCGCCAGGTGGAGTTCGAAAAGGGCCGCCAGACTGGTCTGGTGTTTCTTCGGGTTGTACGACTGGTGGTCCGTCCGATGGTTGGTCAGCCACTCTTTGCACCCCCTGATCCGCTCCGGATCGTCAGGGGGCCGCAGATCCGCCCGAAGGCTCGTACATCCTCGGAGAGATTTCGCGGCGGCCAGGAACCACGCCTCGAACTCCCGGTTGGCCAGCACCACGGCTATGGGGACATCCGGTCTCGCCGCACATGCCCGGGACAGCAGCTGGGGGCCAAGGTCTGCCGGGCAGTCATCGTCCGCATCGAGCAGCACTAAGACGCCCGTCACGCCCTCGACGTCCGAGATCAGGCGGTCGACCGCGTCCTCGATGCCTCTGGGAGCCACCAGGGAGTTCCGGTTCACGCGGCGAGGTGCGGGCAGGTCGGCCCACCGATGCGGGGCGATCTCCGTCACAAGCCTGCGCAGAAGCACCGGCAACGCCTGCACTTCCCCATGCCCTTCAACGATGGTGGCAATACGGATCGACGTCACTGCTGCGGTCCCTGCCCGCCGTCGACTGAGGCCGCAGGGCGGAGATGTCCCTGCCGATGCATGTCGGCCAGGTGGGAGGGATTCTTGAGCAGATTTCGCTGAGTGTGGTCGCTGAGTTCGCCGATCCTGGTCACGCCGTCCACCATCTCGACGATCCGAAGGAGTGAGGGATGCACCTCTTCTGTGTCCAGCAGATCCGAACTCTGCGTCGTCACGATCACCTGAGTCCTGATCGAGGTCTCTTTGATCGCATCGAATAGGCCCGCGACCCTCGCGGGATGGATGGCGATCTCCGGCTCCTCGATTGCCACCAGCGGGATCGCGCCCGTCAAGGCATCTGGCTGGAAAAGAGCCGCGAGCACACCCGTCCCCCGAACGGTGCCTTCGGAAAGCTGCTCGGACTGGAACACCTCGACGTAGGGGTCTCCAGAATGAACCGCATTGGAGTTGACCGCGTTCCAGAACGGTAGGACCGGGTCACCGGTCCAGAACCGCGCCTGGATCGTCGCGTAGTCGCCCTGGAGCCGCTGATCCACACCCAGTAGCGACGGGATCAGCCAGCGCATGAAACCGTCCAGGGACTCCTTGAACGACGGATGCTGGGCGGCGAGGAGTCCCAGCACCTGCCCCAGGTGTTCACCCCGCTCGCCGAGCTGTGTCCGTCGGAGGCGAGTGTCGTCCAGTCCCCGCAGGACATCGGTCTCCAACTCGTAGAATCGCATCGCGAGCAGCGCCCGCAACAGCTCGTCGTATGGCGCCAGCCGGCCGACGACAGGCAACAGGAGCTCCTTCGGATGGAGCCGCGCCCCAGGAATGCCTCCCTTCACGTCGCGTTTCCGTTTGCTGGACAGATCCGTGGAGAAGGAGGCATCCTCGCCCGGAAGCCGCAGCGAACAGCTCTCCCGGAGAACCAGATGCGTGAATTCATCCGTCGGGTCCCGGCCGATGCACACCTCGTACGTCGCCCGCCCGCCGTCAGGTCGCAGTGCCAGCTCAAGAGCGATCAGGAAGGAGTCCGCGATCTCCTTCCCGCCTGATTCACCCGCCGTTCCGACCCTTCGGAGAACCGACTCCAGCCCACCCCGTTCAGCGATCGCGTGGGCTGGCGAGTAGGCCAGCGCGTCACGGACGAACCGGATCGCGTCAAGGAAGTTCGACTTCCCCGATGCGTTGAACCCGGCCAGCACGGTGAGCGGCCCAAGCCGCACATCACACTCGGCAAGGGAACGGAACCCCTGTACCCGAACCCGGGAGATGAAAGGAGGCGCCTGATCATCAGTGCTGGTCATGAAACATCTATCCCTCGCCCACTGGCCGTGGACACATCGAACTCCCCGGTCACAGCAGCCGTGATCAAGGCTTGACACCTCTCAGTGAGCAATTCCAACTGGCGAGCACGCAAGGTTTGCTCCCCTTCGATTTTGCCCAACTCTGCATCAATTTCCGACGTAATTCGATCTTGTTCGCTGGGCGGCAGAACAGGGACACGAAGGTCTCGGAGGTTGGGCAGCGAGAGTTGGGTCTTTGTACCCCCGTACTGACTGCTAAAAAGTTCATCCTGAACTGGCGGTGACGCCAAATAGTACGCAAGCCAACGCCCCCGAATGCCACCCACCGGTCGCATTAGGCACACATGCTGACTGACATTTGCACCGGATACAATCGAATCTGCATAAGTCACCCAACCAGCATTCGCTCCAGTGAGCCCAATAAGGACATCTCCATACTCAACACGGGAGCGCTTAGCCTCAACCTCTGCGCTCTCTGGAGGCGCGACATAGCTAACCGAATCAAGGTTTGGATCGATACTATCTCGCCTTAAATTGGCGCTACGAAAGAAGAAAGTCCCATGCTCAGAGGCATATTCACCCCAGCCGCGTGGTCCACTCGTGGTGAGTTTCAGGAAGTATCCAAGGCGCACGGAAGGTGTCCCATTTTCACCTGATGCTCGCATCAGTACAGCACTACGGCGCGCCGCGAGCAAGTCATTTTGGGCTTGCATACAGGTTGCAAGTCGATCGATATGGACAAGCTCCGTATCTAGAAAGTCAGCGATGCGTCGCTGCTCGTCAATACCAGGAAGGCGTACAGGTAGAACGCGGAGGCCGTCGTTGTCGATCTCGATCTGACTCGGGCGAACCCCACGCGACAAGCGCATGTATTCCAGGGCATAAACATCCGACCGCAAAAGCCAATTCAAAAACCGAGGATCTTCTTCATGCTTAGGGCGGAAACAAATGTAATGCCCCGACACAATTCCCCGATACGAGGAAATACCGACCGAGCCCTGCCATGCCTTCATCCGGTTGACAACCAGCCACCCTTCATCAACCAACTGATAGATGTCCCTGTTCTCGGCCGTCTTGTTAAAGTTGTCACCGCGACCGTCCTTCTTCACTACCCCGTAGTTGCGATAGACGCTGAGCATCTCCTCATCAGGGTGGCCCACATCCTTGATGCGCTCAAAAAGCGTCCACAAGGGAACAGTCCGCCACGCACTCGGCCATTCAACTGCACTAGCGAAATCTGCCCTCGTAGTCATGATGTCACCTTGCCAAGGAGTGCCTGGATCTCGGCCTCCAGAGCCTTGAGTTCCGCGTCGATTTCTGCGAGCGGGCGGGGCGGTTTGTAGATGTAGAAGTGGCGGGTGAAGGGGATTTCGTAGCCGGTTTTGGTTTTGGTGTGGTCGATCCAGGCGTCGGGGACGTGGGGCAGGACCTCGCGCCGTAGGTACTCCTCGACGTCCTCGTCCAGTGGGACGTTCTCGTAGTCGCGCAGTTCCGGGTCGGGCTCAGGGTCGCCCTTCTTCATCTGCACCTCACCCTCAGGGTCGCGTACGCCTATGGCATCGCGGAGGGCGACCAGGAACGGCTGTGTGGACGGCCAGAGCACGCCGGACGAGGCCATCGCCTCACGTACCGACGCGAAAGCGGTGAGCTTCTTGTCCCAGCGCTGCCCGAGGAGCGGCTTGAGCACCTCCACCAGGAGGTCGGCGTCCACCTGCCGCCCGAGCGCCTTGGAGTCGCGTACGGCCGCGAGGGTCGCGTCGGTGACCTCGAAGCGGAGCTTCAGCGGGCGTTCGACGGTGATCCGGTGGTAGCCGAAGTCCTGGTTCTGGAAGACCTTGACCTTGCCGTGCAGCGGGTGCTCGGAATCGGCTGCTACCTGGAGCGCTTCGCCGTACAGCCGGGTCAGCTCGCCGATGTGGTCCTTGGTGAGGTACTTGCGCTTGTCGCCGAGGGACTTGCGCATCTTGGCCCAGTAGTCACGCGCGTCCAGCAGGACGACCTTGCCCTTGTGGTCCTCGTCCTTCCGGTTGGTGAGGATCCAGAAGTACGTCGAGATGCCGGTGTTGTAGAAGAGCTGGTCGGGCAGTGCGACGACCGCTTCGAGCCAGTCGCTCTCCAGGATCCACTGGCGGATCTTCGACTCGCCCGACTCGGCGGCACCGGTGAAGAGGGGCGAGCCGTTGAAGACGATGGCGATGCGGCTGCCGCCCTTCTCCACGTCCTTCATCTTGGAGATCATGTGCTGGAGGAACAGCAGCGAGCCGTCGTTGATCCTGGGCAGGCCCGCCCCGAAGCGGCCGCTCTCCCCGAGCTGGTCGTGCTCCCTCTCCACCTCGTCCTTGACCTTCTTCCACTCGACCCCGAACGGCGGGTTGGCGAGCATGTAGTCGAAGGTGGCGCTCCGGTGTCCGTCGTCGCTGAAGGAGTTGCCGAACTTGATGTTCTCCGGGTTCTGCCCCTTGATCATCAGGTCGGAACGGCAGATGGCCCAGGACTCCGGGTTGAGCTCCTGTCCGAAGACGTGGACCGTCGCGTCGGGGTTGCGGTCGCGGATGTGCTCCTCGGCGGCGGTGAGCATGCCGCCCGTACCGCAGGCGGGGTCGAGCACTGTGCGCGAGACGCCAGGGACGACCAGCGCGTCATCGTCCGGGGCGAGCAGCAGGTTGACCATCAGCTCGATGACCTCGCGCGGGGTGAAGTGCTCACCGGCCGTCTCGTTGGACTGCTCCGCGAAGCGGCGGATCAGGTCTTCGAAGGCGTAGCCCATGTCGTGGTTGGAGACCACCACCACGGGCGCGCCCCGCTCGTCGGTGACCACGTCGCCGTCGTCGTCCCGCTCCACGGGCCGCAGATCCAGGTCGGCGAACCGTCCCACCACCTTGTACAGCAGGTTCGCGGCGTCCAGCTTCTTGATCTGCTGGGCGAACTCGTACTTCTCCATCACCTCCTGCGCGTTGGGCGAGAACGCGCCGATGTAGGCGAGCAGGTGCTTGGCCACCTGGCCCGAGTCACCCGAGATCGCCTTCAGCGTGTACGTGCTGATGTTGTAGAAGCTGTGGCCTGCGGCCTTGCGAAGGAAACGGTCCATGTCGATGTCCCGGCCGGAGAGCCGCTCGACCTCGGTGAGCACCTTGTCCCGCGTCGGCGCCAGGACGCATTCGAGGCGGCGCAGCACGGTGAACGGCAAGATGACCTTGCCGTAGTCGGCCTGCTTGTAGTCGCCTCGCAGCAGATCGGCGACCGACCATGCGTGGTTCACGAGTTCGGCGACCTTGTCGTGGTTCAACGGTTTCCTTCCGAAGGCTCTGGGGGTTGGTCGCTGGGCGGTGAGCACCTGGTCTCACCCTGTCATTCTTCGGGCGGGAGCACCGCCCCGCTGGTAAGTCCCACATCGTGTTGACGGGCGGTCTCCGCGGCCAGCCGCACGGCGAGGTCGGCCGCCCGTCGCAACGCGACCATCCTGCGGAACGCCTTGCCGTACCGGCGTTGCTCGTCCAGCGGGAGGAGCGGCACCCGCAACCGCCGCGCGTCGACCCGCGTGATCGTGCTGCCGCTGGCGTTGCTGTTCAGGTTGTCCTCGGCCGACAGGAATCCCGCGAGGAACCATGGATCGAGCCGGTCCAGGTCCGGGCGGAACAGATGGAGGTGCGGGCCGAGGAGCGCGCCGGCATCGCCTTGGTCGGCCACCCGGGCCGTGCTGGGGCCGCCGTGCACCATCTCGGGGAGCAGGACGTCTCCGCGCCGGATCTCCACTACTTCGCCGAAATGACTCGCCGGAACAGTGCCGGAGGCCGCTCGACTCGCGGTCACGTCACCGGCCGTCAGAACCGGCGTGTCATCGTGCTCCGAGGACGCGCCATGCCCGGGAGGCTGCCTGTCACGTATGGACCTCGCCCGGTGCAGGTCGATCGCGCCGCCGCGCACGAGGTCGGCCACCGTCGCCGTGCGCCAGGTGGCGGGCTTGGCGCCGGCGGGCTTCCAGTCCTCTCCCTGGCTCAGCAGGGCTAGGGCGTCGATCGCGCGCCGAAGCCGCAGCCGGGTGGAGCGGGCGTTCTCGGCCTGCCAGTCCGGCTCTCCGGCGACGGGCCCGGTCCGGACGTGACGGCTCGGACTCAGGTCGACCGCTTCGTCGACCAGCTCAAGGACGGGCACGGCACGCGCCACACCAGGAGTTCCGGTGAAGCCCTCGGGCTCCTCGACGTACCCGCGCCACTGCTGGAGAACGGTGCCGAAAAGGCCGTCTTGATTCTCGCCGGACAGCTCGTCCGATGCCGTGTCGACGAACAGCACCGACGACGCCTCCCCCTTGTCCCCTGCCGGTCGCTGGAGGATCCAGAGGTGAAGCCCGACATGGAGTGGCGGCGCCGTCCCGGGCGGCAGCGAGGCGACCGCGCGCACCGCTCCCCGTCGTACGAGCTCGGCACGGATCTTCCGTCCCCCCGGCCGTTCGGCCACCGCGGGGGGCAGCAGGATGACCGCCGTCCTGCCCGGATCCAGATGGGCGAGGCAGTGCTGGACCCAGGCCAGCTCGGACTCCCCCTTCGAGGGCACGCCGTACGCCCACCGCGGGTCGTACCCCAGCGCGTCATGGCCCCACTCGCGATCGGCGTACGGCGGGTTGCACAGCACGGCGTCCACGGTCAGCCCGGGAAAGGCGTCGTCCCGCAGGCTGTCGCCCGAACGCACCTGGATCTCGGCTTCAGGGGTGAGGACGCTGAGGCGGATCGCCGCTTGATCGGCCTGCAGTGCGGCGACATCCTGCCCGAACAGGTGCGCCGCGCCGCGCCGGCTCGCGGCGGCCAGCAGTCCTCCCGTTCCGCAGGCGGGGTCGAAGACGCTCGCCGGGTACGGCCGCTCCGCGATGAGCGCCGCCATCAGGTCCGCTACCTGCTCGGGCGTGCTGTACAGGCCGCGTACGCCGGTGTCCGCCGGTTGCCACTCATGGAGCAGTTCGAGCGTTTCCACGGCACCGATCGCGCTCATCGACCGGAGGACCGCCCGTAACCCGGGCGATGTGAAAGCCGTGAACCGATCGTGCCCCGTGCCACGCCGACCGGCGGCCTGTTCTCGCACGGCCTGCCGTACTCGTCGCAGGAAATCCTCGTCGGGAAGATCGTCGAGTTCCCCACGCTCGGCGGCGTCCATCCGCAGCGCGGCACGCACTACGGCGGGGACGCCCTCTGTGACGACGTCACGGGGTAGTTTGCGCAGTTCGGCCCTCAGCTCGTCCAGCGGCGACGCCTCCGGGAGCTGGTTGCGAGCGGCCAGCCAGGACTCCACGGCCTCTCGGTCGTAGGTGGGGCTGGCCTCTGTGCCCCCGCTCGGCTGCGGGAAGTCGGGGTGGCGCCGCCGCCAGTTGCTGACCGTCGCGCGCGTCACCCCCGCCAGACGGGAGATCTCCGCGGCCGTCAGCTGTTCGGAACGGTGTTCTACCACTTCGTCCTGCCAACGCTCGGGGGGCTTGTGGGCAAGCTCCACTGTATACACACCGCCAACAGTTGCATAGTGATTGACAGTGCTTTCACTCCATGCTCTCCTAGAGATGCTTTCAGGGTCGTAACTCTAGCGACGCCTGCCGCCTCATGTGGTGAGAACCGCCCCGCCACCACAGGGCGTCCGTCAGCAGCACCGCGAGCAAGAGCACCTAGACCCTTCCCCACCGGCCGTGCCCCGAGGCACGGCCCTCTTCCCTGTGGAGCCGGCCATGGCTGAAAAGCGCGTTGTCACGCTGTACCACCTGCTCGACGTCGAGCCCACCCTCGACGGGCTGTTCGACGCACTCGACGGAAAGCTCCTCGACGAGCGCACGTTCGCCCCGCTCTTCCCCGACTTTCCCGGGGACGCGGTCGCCTACCTGGTACGCGGGCACTTCATGATCCCCAAGGTCGAATGGTCATCGGACCTGTCCCAGCTCGTCGGCGAGGACACCCCGCTCGACGCGAAGAACCCCGCCGCGCTCCTCCTCGTCGCGCTCGACGGCCAGGTCTTCGCCATCGGGTTCGGCCACGGCTTCCGCCTCGTTCCGGACGAGCTGAAGGACCCCGACTTCGGGCTGCGGTTCGCGATCCGCGCCATCGACCCCGACCGCGTACGCGACATCGTCCGCCGGTCGACGGTGCGCCAGGGCCGTCAGGACGCCACCCTCGTCCCGTCCGGCCTGCCCATCGACAGCGTCGGCGTCCGGCGGCACGCCGAGATCGTCCGCAAGCTCGGGGGAAGGCTTCACCCCGAGGTCCTCGGGCTGGAGGACGGCGACTCCATCACCGTCGATGGTTCCGCCGCCGGGCTTCGCCTGCCCATCCCGCTGGACAACGCCAAGCTCGTCGCCCTTCTGCAGCAGATCATCAAGGTGTGTGAGATGGAAGTGCACCCGAGCTTCGCCTTCATCGAGGCGATCAAGCCGGTGCGGGACGCCGCCGTCATCAGCCGCCTCGACGCCATGCTCGACGAAGGGCTGCGCGGGAAGACCGAGGTTCCCCTCGCCCTGGCCGTACCGGTCGACCTGGCCGCGAAGCTCGACGAGACCGTCTCGTACAACATCAAGATCGGTTCGGCGTGGGTCCGGGGCAGGCGGAGCCTGGAGACAGAGGACATCCTGAACCGCTGCCGCGTCCTCAACGGGACCGCCCCCACGGCGGCGCTGCGCGCGGGCCGCATCGAACTGTCCGACGGCGGCGACGGCGCCGGGACGATCGGAGGCGCCATCGCCATCCGCTGGCTGGAGGCACACATGGCCATCGATGCCCGCCAGTTCTTCCTGATCGACGGCGAATGGCATGAGAGCGGCGCCGACTACCTCAACGGCATTCGCGAACAGGTCGACCAGCTCATCACCACGGTCTCCTCGACGGTCCTGCCGCCGTGGCGGAAGGGCGAGCACGAGAAGGCCTACAACCTGCGGGTCCAGCACGAGCTGGGGCGGGCTTCGTACCTTTGCCTGGACCGCAAGGGGGTCCGGACCGCACTCCACCGCCACCAGGGCGTCGAGGTCTGCGACCTCCTCGGTCCCGAGGACGAGCTCATCTGCGTCAAGCCGGCGAGCGGCTCGGACTCCCTGAGCCATCTGTTCAACCAGGCACTCGTCGCCGTCGAGACTCTCCTCAACCAGGCCGACGCGCGGCAGCGCTTCAGCGAAGTCGTCACCGAGGCCAGCGGTGGTGGCCGGAGCGTTCCCCTGAGCTACCGGCCCAGGAAGGTGGTCTTCGCGATCCACATGAAGACGGGCCGGAAGCTCACTCCCGCGACCCTCTTCCCCTTCTCCCAGGTCGCACTCGTCCACATGGCCGCCACGCTCAAGTCGCTCTACGGGGTGGAGGTGGAGGTCATCGGCATCCCCGCGGAGTAGCGTCCTTTCGGCACACTCACCGAAGGAGACCGGCTGCCTTCGTCGCCCGAGAACGCGTCGAGCGCACGTACTATGCGGATGCGCCCGGTTGGGACCGCCGACATCCTGATCCCCCTCGACCGGCACCAGGTGGTATACGGCACCTTGATCTGAGGACAAACCCCCAATAGCTCCCATGGATCCCGCCGAGCGTCCTAAGCGAGCCGAGCAGAGAGGGACGGATGATATGGAGCTGAGTGACGAACCGAAGACCGCGGCCCGGCGCGAGGCCGCGTCGCCCGTCGCGGTGTTGCTGGTGGAGGACGACGAGGTGATCCGCAGGACGGTGGGCATGACGCTGGAGCGCTACGGGTACCGCGTCTCCACCGCCGGTGACGGCCTGAGCGGCCTGGAGTCCTTCCAGGACGGCGGGCATGATCTGCTGCTGCTGGACGTCATGCTGCCTTTCCTGGACGGGATCGGCCTGTGCCGTAAGGTCAGGGAAACCAGCATGGTGCCGATCCTGATGATGTCGGCGCGGGGCGACGCCCTGGACGTGGTGTCGGGCCTGGAGGCGGGCGCGGACGACTACGTCGTCAAGCCGGTCGACATGCCCGTGCTGGTGGCCAGGATCCGCTCCCTGCTGCGGCGGGCCACCTTCACCCCGCAACCGGAATCCACCGTCGGCGTCGAGGGCGGCGGCACGTCCACGCTCACCTTCGGGGATCTGACCATCGACAGCGGCTCCCTTGAGGTGTGGCGGGCCGGACGGCCCGTCGCGCTGGCGCCCACCGAGCTGCGGCTGCTCCTTGAGTTCACCGCCCACCCCGGGCTCGTGCTGGACCGCCGGACGCTGCTGCGCGACGTGTGGGACTACGGCTGGGACGGCGACAGCCGCGTGGTGGACCTGTGCGTGCAGCGGTTGCGGAAGAAGATCGGCGCCGAGCGCATAGAGACGGTGCGCGGCTTCGGATACAAGCTGCGACGTTCGTGAATCCGGCCTCCCTGCGGTGGAAGATCGCCGTACTGGTCGCCATGGCGTCCTGCTCGGTCGCGGCCGTGGTCGGGGTGCTGGTGCATCGGGCGACCTTCGACCGGTCGCTCCGCATCGGTGAGGACAGGGCGGTGCTGGCCGTGACGCAGGCGGCGGACGAATACCTGCGCACCGGCACGGCGACGAGCGACGCGCTGAGGGATCCGGCCGAGCTTCCTGAGGGGTTGCGGCAACGGCTCACGTCCGCCGAGACGGTCACCTGGTACAGCGAGGAACGGCCTGACCAGCCCTGGATGTGGGCAGCCAGACCGGTGGGAGACCACGTGGTCACCGCCAAGATCGACATGGGGACGGAGCTGAGGAGCCTGCGGGCCCTCGACCGGAACATGGTGAAGGCCGCGCTGGCCGCGCTCGCCGTCGTCGTGCCCGTGTCGGCGCTCGCCGCCGAGCTGCCGAACCGGCGGCTGCGCCGGGTGGCCGCCACGGCACGGCTGATCGCGGACGGGGACCTGAACGCCCGTACCGAGGCGGGCGGCAGTGACGAGATCGCCGGCATCTCGGCGGCCGTCGACTCGATGGCGGCGACCTTGCAGCGGAGGCTGCTCGCCGAACAGCGTTTCACCGCCGACGTCGCCCACGATCTGCGCACCCCCCTGATGGGGCTCCTCACCGCGACCGGGCTGCTGCCCGATGGCGAGGCGACCGACCTGGTTCGCGACCGGGTCGGCGTGCTGCGGTCATTGGTCGAGGACCTGCTGGAGATCTCCCGCCTGGACGCGGGGGCCGAGCAGGCCGAGCGCTCCCCCGTGCCGCTCGGTGACCTCGTCTCCGAGTCGCTGCGCCGCCTCGATCTCACCGCCCGATTGACGGTGGAGGGCGACCCCGTGGCCGACACCGACCCTCGCCGCCTGGACCGGATCATCGCCAACCTCGTCGCCAACGCGCACCGGCATGGCCGGCCTCCGGTGGAGGTCCGCGTGAGCGGCCGTACGATCGTGATCCGCGATCACGGGCCGGGCTTTCCCGATGACCTGCTGGCCGAGGGGCCGCGACGCTTCCGCACCGGCAGAGCCGAACGCGGCCAGGGCCACGGTCTGGGCCTGGCCATCGCTCTCGGCCAGGCCCAGGTGATAGGCGCCGAGCTCGTCTTCGCCAACGCCCCGGACGGCGGCGCGATCGTCACGATCCTCCTCCCAGGCTGACATACGCGCCCGGCCTCACGGGCTGACATACGGGCCGGACCTCCCGGGCTGGCATACGCGCCCGGCCTCCGGCGCTGATACACACCCGAAACGCACCTGAGCGTCGTCTGATGGGCCGCTTCCGCAGGGTCGACACCTCCGCGGCCGAAAGTGGCCGGTAAACGCCCGATCGAGGCGTGAACCGAGCCCTCGTGGAGGTCCCACCATGTGTTCCGCCCGTCACAACGCCGGCCGCTCCGTGCTGTGGGCCTGCGTCCTCGCCCTGACGGTCGCCGGCGTGTCCGGCTGCGTCGGCGCGGCCCGCAGTGACGTCCAGGCCGCGCCTCCCCGGCCTGTCATCGACCTGTCACTGCCGTGGCCGAGCGAAGGGCAGGCCGGTATCGAGGTGGTCGGCGTGGGCGGCCTCGGCACGAGCGGCCAGATGAGGCCGGTGCCGATCGCCAGTGTGACCAAGGTGATGACGGCCCATGTGATCCTCAAGGATCACCCGCTCAAGGACGGCGAGGCGGGTCCGCTCATCGAGGTCGACAGGACCGCCGCCACCGAGTCGCTTTCCGGGCAGGAGTCCACCGCGCCCGTACGGGAAGGGCAGAGGCTGTCGCTGCGCCGGTCACTGGAGCTGATGTTGATCCCGTCCGGCAACAACGTCGCCCGGTTGCTGGCCCGCTGGGACGCCGGATCGCAGGAGGCCTTCGTCGCGAAGATGAACGCCGCCGCCGGCGGCCTCGGCATGGCCGACACCGTCTACACCGGCGCCAGCGGCAACGAGGACTCCACGGTCAGCACGGCGGTCGACCAGTTGAAGCTGGCCCGGCAGGTGATGAAGGACGAGGTGTTCCGTCAGGTCGTCGCCATGACCGAGACGACCGTGCCGGGCGACCCTCGCGTGCTCCGCAACACCAACACCCTGCTGGACAGGCCCGGTGTGATCGGCATCAAGACCGGGTCGGGCACCGCGGCGGGCGGCAACCTGATGTGGGCCGTCAAGGCCGAGGTGAACGGCAGGACTCGCCTGGTGCTCGGCGTCATTCTGGCCCAGAGGCCGGGCGCCGGCCCGACGGCGGGCAAGTACGCCGCGCTGGACGCCGGCGACAGGCTGATCACCGCCGTGCGGGAGGAACTGGCTTCCCGGTGAGGTCTGGCCGGTCGGCCCGCCGGCGGCCCAGGCCACTCCTCCAAGACCGTCTTGTCCGCTGCCTGGTAAGAGATCCCGCCTGCGCGCCCGGCCTCGGCCGATCATTCCAAGGCGAAGGCGACGCCGGTCCGTCTGGACTCGTGATGCACACCTGATACACGGCCGAGCGCCAGGGGGTACGCGGCTCCGACGGTGTGGATACCCGGGTCGCACAGGATGGCGGTCATGTTCCCCACTCGAACGCCCGGTGCGCTGGCCGCACTGTCTATGACCATGATCCTGGCGGCTACCGGATGCGGCTCGACCGCGGCGGCCACGCCGTCCGAGGCCGCCAAGCCCGGTGCCCCGACCGCCAAGCCCGGTGCGCGGACCGCCAATGACCCCCTCTTCGCCTACCTGGGTAACGGCGGCTATGACGTCGGCTCGTACGACGTGCGCTACGACTACAGAACCGGCACCACGAAGATGGACGGCTCGGTGAAGATCACGGCCACCGCGACACAGGCCCTGTCCGCTTTCAGCTTGGACGCGGGGCTGGAAAGGATCACGAAGGTCTCCGTGGCAGGGCATCCGGCCGGCTTCCGCGTCGCCGGTGAGAAGCTGCTGATCACACCGGAGCAGATCCTGCCCAAGGGACGGCCGTTCCAGGTGGACGTCTCCTTCCGTGTGGACCGCGGCACCAACCCGCAGTCGCCCGCCTTTCCCAAGGACGAGGAGCCGCACCGCACGGCCTGGGTCGAAAAGAAGGACGGCTTCGCGGTCATGGGCCAGCCGGACCGAGCCCACCTGTACTTCCCCAGCAACGACCACCCCAGCGACAAGGCGAAACTCACCTTCCGCATCACCACCCCCAAGGGTCTCCAGGCGGTCGCGAACGGCACGCTCCGCTCGGTTGAGGAGAAGGCGGGCCGCGTCACCTACACGTTCTCCACTCGCGACCCCGTCCCGACCCACGTCGTACAGGCGGCCGTCGGCCGGTTCACGCTGATCAAGGACAAGGGGCCCGGAGGTCTGCCGCTGCGTAGTTACGTCGCCACCGGCCAGGCCGCGAAGACACGCAAGCTCGTCAGCGGCATACCCGACCAGATGGCCTGGCTGGAGAAGCGGCTCGGCCCATTTCCTTTCGAGACCTACGGCGTGCTCGGAGTGCCCGGAGACTACAACGGTGTGGCGCTGGAGGCCGCGACCATCTCCACCTACGCCGTCGAGAACCTCACCGGCACCGACCTGAAGGGCCACGTGACCAAGGAGGACACGCGGAACGACGCGATCACCATGATGCACGAGCTGGCCCATCAGTACTTCGGTGACGCCGTCTCGGTCCGCGACTGGAACCAGATGTGGATCAGCGAGGGCCACGCCGAGTTCTACCAGCTTCTGTATGCCGTGGAGATGGGCTACCGCACCCTCGACGACCCCGATCGCGGTCTGCGTGCCCGCTACGTGTTCGACGGTGACAAGCGTGCCGAGTCGGGCCCCCCGGGGAAGATGAAGCACGCGCGGGACGTGCTGGTCGGCACGAACCAGGCGGGCCTGCTGATGCTGTTCGGCTTGCGGGAGCTCGTCGGCGAGGACACCTTCGGAAAGATCGAGAAGGCCTTCTTCACCGGGTTCCGCGGCCGCTCGGCCGGCACCCAGGACTACATCGACGTCGCGAACCGGGTGAGCGGCGAGGATCTGACCGGCTACATCAACGGCTGGATCTATGACGCCGAGACCCCGCCGATGCCGGGCCACCCGGACTGGAAGCCCAAGCGGTGAGGTGCGCGTACGGCCGGCCGTACGGTACCGCGTGGCGGCCCGGCCTTTGAATGTGCGGCGACCCGGCCCGGAGGCGACGGCGGCCCGTCACCTCCGGCCCCCGGTCCGATCAGATCTCGTCGAGGATCTTGGTGAGGGCCTGCTTGGTGTCGGAGACCGGGACGGCGTCGATGCACAGGCGTTCCATGACGGCCTGGTAGCGGTCGAGGTCGTCGCGCTTGTCGAGGTAGATCGCGCTGGTGAGCTGCTCCAGGTAGACCACGTCGGGCAGGTCGCGCTCGGAGAACCGCAGGATGCTGAACGGCCCGCCGGCGGCGGCGTGGCCGCCCGCGCTGAACGGCATGACCTGCACGGTGACGTTGGGGGACGCCACGACGTCGATGAGGTGCCTGATCTGGCCGCGCATGACCTCGGCTCCGCCGAGCGGGCGCCGCAGGACCGCCTCGTCGATCACGGCCCACAGGTGGGGCGCGTTGGGCCTGCCGAGCAGCTTCTGCCGGGCCATCCGCAGGTCGACCCGCCGCTGGATCTCCTCCTCGGGCCCGTCCGGGTGGCCGAGCAGGACGACGGCGCGGGCGTACTCCTCGGTCTGGAGCAGGCCGGGGATGAACTGGACCTCGTAGCTCCGGATGCGGGTGGCGGCCTCTTCCAGCCCGACGTACGCCTCGAACCAGTTCGGCAGGACGTCGTCGTAGTTGTGCCACCAGCCGGGGCGGTTGGCCTGCGCGACCAGGGACAGCAGACCCTCGCGATCGCTCTCCTCGGTGACCCCGTAGAGCGACAGCAGGTCGGCGACGTCCCGCGCGCGGAAGCTGACCCGTCCGAGCTCCATGCGGCTGATCTTGGAGTGTGAGGCGCGGATGGAGTGGCCGGCCGCTTCGAGGGTGATGCCGCGCTTCTCACGGAGGCGGCGGAGCTGGGATCCGAGCAGGATGCGCAGGACCGTCGAGCTGCCTCGCTCCCGAGCCATCATGTTGAGCGGGGTCTCATCCCCTTCGGCTCGGGCAGTGATCATGTCCATTCCTTAGAACAGCGGTGTTGTCTCACTTCTCGTGGTCACAGAGAAGTTCACGATACCCCTGGCACTCTAATCCGGATATACCCCAACATCACCCTTAGGCTACGATTTTGGACCCTCCGTAGCTGCCGATTCAGTTAAAAGGCCAGGTCATCGAAGTCGCCGTTCTTGGCTCCCTGGATGAACGCGGCCATTTCCGCCTGGCTGTAAATGAGTGCGGGGCCCCCCGGATACCGCGAGTTGCGGACGGCGACCCCGCCGTCCGGGAGTGGGGCCACCTCGACGCAGTTGCCGCTCGGGTTGCTGTAGGCGCTCTTGCGCCACCGCACGCCCGAAATCGCGGACGCGGCCATGCCGTTGGAGATCTCGTCCATCTCGCCTCTTCACATCTCCCCGAAACCCCGACGAACCCTGACATTCGTCACCTCAGGCCCCTCACCGGAACGAGGGCACCCAGATGGGTGCTTCCATCCTCAAGCGTCAGCATACCTCTGTGCGTTTGCACGTGCATCGGTACTTGCACCTGCACACCAAATGGGAGCAATATGTCCAAGTAGTTACAACTCCATGCTGAGATCGACCTAACCTCACAGGGCTCCCTATGACTGGGTACAGGACACAACGGACTAAACCCACACAGGTGGGAAACGACAGCTGGGAAGAGTGGCTCGCGGCGCTCGACCACGTCCTTTCCTCCGCGGGTCCGTGGGCGGTCGGCGGCGGCGAGAATCCCGGGCGCTTACAGCTCGCGTTATGCGAGCTGAGGCACGACCCGTACGCGGCGCGCACCGCACGCCGGTTCACGACGAACACGCTGCGGTCCTGGGAACTGGAAGAACTCCTGGACGACGCCGAGCTGGTCATCGGCGAGCTGGTGATCAACGCGCTGAGGCACGGGCTGAGCAGCCGCGCCGCCGTGTACTCCGGACGCCCCGTGAGGATCATCCTCGCCCTCACCGAGCAGTCCCTGATCTGCGTGGTCACCGATCCCAGTGACGAGTTCCCGACGCCGCGCGACCCCGACTTCGTCTCCGAGTGCGGGCGCGGGCTGCAGGTCGTCGCGGGCATCAGCCAGCACTGGGGATGGGCCCCGCTGAGCTCCCCCGGCAAGGCCGTGTGGGCCGGCTTCACCCTCCCGGGCGGCGAGACCCACCCTGTGCGGCACCTGGAGGTGTGCTACTAGCCGCCGAACCCGAGAATCAGCGTGCAGACTGGAAACGGTCTGTAGTCGCTGAGACCGTCGCCGGCATCCGCCGTCAGCGCTTTCCGAAAAGACGGACAACGTCTCCCGAACCAGCGCTAGCATCGGCATCCGGCGGAACGGGGGGATCATGACGGCGTTCTCAAGGCTCGAACGTCTCGGATTCGATCCGTCGATCCCCAACGAAGCCCGCATGTACGACTACTTCGTGGGCGGCAAGGACAACTTCGCCGCCGACCGGAAGGCCGCGCGGCGAGCCCTGGAGTTCGCGCCCGAGCTTCCCATCCTGTGCCGTGAGGGCCGGCGGTTCCTCGACCGGGCGGTGCGCTACCTGGCCGGCGCCGGGATCCGGCAGTTCGTCGACATCGGCTGCGGCCTGCCGACGCAGGGCGGCGTCCACGAGATCGCCCGGGCCGCGGCGCCCGATTCGCGTGTGGCCTACGTCGACAACGATCCGGTGGTCGTCGTCCACTCCGAGGCCCTGCTGGAGGGCGACGAGCGGGCCACGGTCATCGAGGCCGACATGCGCGACCCTGATCAGGTTCTCAGCCATCCCCGGCTGAAGAGTCTGATCAACCTGGACGAGCCGGTCGCGATCCTGCTGCTCTCCACGCTGGTCGTCATCCCCGACGACGCGCTCGTGACCCACATCGTCCGGCGGCTACGCGACGCCGTCGTCCCGGGCAGCTACGTGACCATCGCCCATAGCGTCTCCGACGTACGGCCCGAGGCCACCGCGAAGCTCGCCGCCCTCTACCAGGACCACGGGGTGGTATCCGGCCCGCGCCGCGACCAGCTCCGCACGAAGGCCGAAATCGAGGAGCTCTTCGAGGGCCTGTCCCTGGTCGAGCCTGGTGTCGTCTACGTCACGGCGTGGCGGCCTGACCCAGGAGAACAGCCCGGCGACCCCGAGGCGGTCTGGTCCGTCGGCGGCATCGGCCTCAAGGCCCCCTGAGGCCGGCTGGCCGTGCCCGGTCCGCGTCTTCCCAGCTCACAGGCGTAACCTTGCGGAAGATGGCCTCGACGTAGCCCCGGACACCGCGAAGGCGCCGTGTCGGCGAGCCGGTGGCGTGGGTCCTACCGCCTCGATGGAGTCCTCAATGTCCGCTACCGCCACCCTCAGCGCACCCCGGGCGACCGGTGCGGCTCCGCTGCTGGTCACCGTGCTCGGCCTGCTGTCGGCGTTCCAGCCGTTCGCCCTGTACATGTACCTGCCGGGCCTGGTCCCTCTCGCGCGCGACCTGGGCGCCTCAGCCGTGGGCGCGCAGCTGACCATCAGCGCGTTCCTCCTCGGGCTGGCGCTGGGCCAGTTCTCCGCCGGGCCGCTGTCCGACCGCCTCGGCAGGCGAACGCCGCTTCTGGCCTGCCTGGCCGTGTGCGCGGCGGCGGGGGCCGTGTGCGCCCTCACCCCCACCCTCGGGGTGCTGATCGGGGCGCGGTTCGTCCAGGGGCTCGCCGGGTCGGCCGCGATCGTCGTCGGCCGCGCCATCGTCGCCGACACCATGCGGGGCAGGGACGCCGCGCGCGCCTTCGGCGTCCTCATGGCCGTCCTCGGCGTCGCGTCCGTCGTCGCCCCGCTCGCCGGGGGGATCGTGGCGGGCACGGCGGGCTGGCGCGGGGTGTTCGCGGCGCTCGCCCTGCTGGCGCTGCTGATGTTCCTCGCCGCCCTGGTCGCCGTCCCCGAGACGCTGCCGGAGCACCAGCGCGCCGTGGACCTCCACGCGACCACCCGGACGGTCCGCGCCCTGCTGCTCGACGGGCCCTTCCTCGGCTACGCGCTGGCGTTCACCTTCGCCTTCGGCGCCCTGATGGCGTACGTGGCCGCGTCGCCCTTCGTATTCGAGAACCTCTTCGGCCTGACGACGGCCACCTTCTCGCTCGCCTTCGCCCTCAACGCGCTGGGGCTGATCCTCGTCAGCACGGTCAACTCCAGGCTGGTGTACCGGTTCTCCCCGCGCCGGCTGCTGCGGACCGGGCTGGCCGTCCTGTTCGTGGCCTCCGCCGCGCTTTGGGTGCTGGCCGTGACCGGGCGGCTGTCGGAGGTGACGGGCCTGCCGCTGCTGCTCGTCGCGGTGTCCTCGCTCGGGCTGGTGCTGGGCAACGCGGGCTCCCTCGCGCTCGGGCGGGATCCTCACGCCGCAGTGACCGCCTCGGCCCTGCTGGGGACCTCGCAGTTCGCGTTCGGCGCGCTGGTGGCGCCGCTGGCCGGCCTGCTCGGCGATCGCAGCGCCGTGCCCTTGGCCTTGGCGATGGCCGTCTGCGCGGTGCTCGCCCTGTCGGCGCTGGCGCTCACCCGCGACACGCTGGAGCTCACACTGGGCGAGCCGCCGGATGCCGGCCGTACCGGCATGAGGTCTTGCGATCAAAAGGGCTGAAGCCCACACTCGAAACGGGCAAGGCCCGTCTGACAAGGGCGCCCGGGGGTGGTCTTCGTGTACGAAGGGTTCAGCACGAGCGAGATCTGGCCGTTCGAGTGTCCTCGCTGCCTGATGGTGTGGGAGGAGGAGTACGTCGTCCGGCATCTCACCGACGGCCACGGCAACGTAGCGGACGTCTGGCTCCACGCCGGGTTCCAGGTCCAGCCGCCGTGGTCGGGCGCGCACTGCCCGGGCTGCGGCGACACCGGGGTGAAGTCGTTCCCCAGAGGATATCTCGCACGACATCCGGAGCTGCGGCCCGCCCGTCCCGTCCCCGCGACCGCGCCCGCGCCCGCCCTGGGCGATCCGGCGCCGTCCCTCGCCTCACCCGGGCGGCGCTTCCCGCTGAGGGCTCCGGCCATGCTGTACGCCGCGATCGGCCTGTCGATCCTTCTCTTCGCGAGCATCGAGCTCTTCGAGATCCTCAGGGCGACCCACCGCGTGCATTGAGAGGGCCGCCCTCGCCGGGCCGGGGAAAAAACTTTACGGACGTCCGGCGGCGTGACTGTCAGCGGTACGGCGCACCACTGACACGCAGGGCAGACCCGCCACCCCCGTCATGATCTCGAATGATTACGGACCGTTGGTACCGTCCAGACGATCGAGCCCCAATATGTCAGCGATCTCACGGCAGGCAGATCGGTCTCCATCCGCGCGTCGCGGCGAATCAGACTTAACTTTTGCCCCATACCCCGTAAAATCCGCCGATGTGAACGATGGTCATCACGCTCCACAGGAGCTCCCGGTCCGCGAACGCTCGTTCCGGACCAGCTCCGGCCGGCACCGGCGGCCGGTGCCCGCGCAGTTGCCTCCGGACGCGCCCGCGCTCGTGCTGGCCGCACCGGGCACCGCCGGCGACGTCCCCGCGGCCGTCAAGACCATTGTCTGCGTCGAGCATCCCCAGCTCGACGTGCGCCTGATCCATCTCGGCGACAGCAAGACCAGCCTGGCGGAGACGCTCACCGAGTGCGCCTCCGACCGGCCGAAGGAGTCGCCGGCCGCCATCGTGGTCCCCCTCGTGACCGGGCCGCACCAGCAGGTCTACCGGGCCATCCGGGAGGCCGTCGCCGACAGCGACGTCCTGACGACCATCGCCGACCCCCTCGGCCCGCACCCCCTGCTCGCCGAGGCGCTGCACGTCAAGCTCTCCGAGAGCGGCCTCGCGCGAGCCGACCGCATGCGCCTGTTCAACATCGCGGCCCCGGTCGACGGCATCATCGTCGCCACGGTCGGCGGCCAGGAGGCCGTGCGGGCCGCGGACGCGACGGTCGTCCTGCTGGCCGCGCGGCTCACGCTTCCCGTGGTGGCGGCCTCGCTGGACGCCTCCCCCGGCGTCGGGGACGCCGCCCAGCGGCTGCGCAACATCGGCGCCTCACGCCTGGCCCTGGCCCCGTTCCTCATCGGCCCCGAGATCGACCCGCAGAAGATCACGACGGCGGCCGAGTCGGTGGGCGCGGGGTGCGCGGAGCCGCTCGGCGCCCACAGCGCGGTGGCCCAGCTCGTCGCGCTCAGCTACGGAAGCTCCCTCACCGGCGTCGACCCCGACCAGTGACGCCCGGCCGCCCGCTCAGCACCGGAGCGGGCCCGGCCGGTGACGTCAGGTCATCCGCCACGAACCGGAGCGGGCCCGGCCGGTGACGTCAGGGCACCCCGCTCAGAACCGGAGCGGGCCCGGCCGGTGACGTCAGGGCACCCCGCTCAGAACCGGAGCGGGGCCGGCCAGGTGTGCACCGGCTGGTCGGTGAAGGCCAGGTCGCGGTAGCGCGCCAGCATGGACGCCCGGGCGCCCGGCTCCTCTCCCAGCGCGGCCAGCGCCTCGCGCTGCCAGACCGCTCCGGTGCGGCGCAGCACGACGCGCTCACGGATGATCGAGAGCAGCCTGGACGCCTCGGCGTCGTCCACCCCGGCCGCCGCCAGGCCCTCCGCGGCCACCGGCAGCAGTCCGAGGACCAGCTCCGCGGCCGGGGCGGGGTCCGTACGTCCCGGCCAGGCGAGCGTGGCGTCCAGCCCGTTGCGGGCGGCGCGGTAGAAGTTGCGGTAGGCGTCGGCGAAGGGGAACCCCTCGATCCAGTCGGGCCCGGCCGCCGTCGCGACCACGAGCCCGAGCAGGAGCGCCGCGTTGGCCGCCATGTCCGCGCAGGTGGGCCCGGCCGGCAGGGCGCGGAGCTCGACGCGCAGGTGCCCGCCGCCCGCAGGGTCGTAGACGGGCCGGTTCCACTGCCACACCGTGCCCTGGTGGAGCCGCAGCTCCGCGAGCCGGGGCACGCCACCGCCCCGTACGGTCGTGAGCGGGTCCTCGTCGTCCATCACGGGCATGACCGGCTCGTACTCGCGGACACTCAGCTCGAACAGCTCCTCAGCGCCGCTCACGACCCAGCCTGAGCCGAAGCACACGCGGCCGTCCACCCGCCACGGGCGCTCCATGTCACGGTCGTCCGCCGAGGCCTCGAACAGCGCGATGCGGGTCTCCTCCCACAGATCGCGGCCGAGGAAGGACGGGGAGTTGCCGCTGACCGCGAGCACCGGGCCGATGGCGAGCTGGGCGGCGTTGTACACGCGCGCGAAGTCGGCGGGAGGCGTGCGCAGGTGCACCTGCCAGGAGGTGTTGGCGCTCTCCAGGATGACGTCCTCCACCTCCAGCTCCAGGCGCTCGACGCCGTGGATCTGGACGCGGAACGGCTCGGCGCGCACCCGCCGCATCCCCCGGCTGAGCGCCCGGTAGCGGGTCTCGTCGCTCAAGGCGTCGCGGGTGAAGTCGAACTCGCTGAGCGTGGGCAGGATGCCGATGGGCACCACCCGGCCGCCCTGCGAGCGGGCGGCCTTGTCGACCAGGAGCATCAGGTCGCGCGCCTCGGCCGCCAGAGCCGTGAAGGGCCGCCCGGCCAGCGGCAGGGGGGTCAGGTTGACCTCCAGGTTGAAGCTGCCCAGCTCCAGGACCACCCGGTCGTCCCCCGCCGCCGCGCGGACCTCCTTGTTGCGGCGCAGCGGGCGGCCGTCCCCGTCGATCAGGAAGAGCTCCAGCTCGGCGCCGACGGTCGCGGGCCCGGCGCCGAACGCGGGCCTGGTCAGCAGCTCGCGAAGCGCCAGGAGGGAGTCCTTCAGGCGCTCCCCGAAACGCCCGTACTCCGCCTCGGAGAACCGCTCCTTGGCCACTTGCTGTCCCATCGCTTCCCCCACAGGTGCAGGTCCCGGTCTCCCCCTCCCTCTCCCGGGGAACCCGTTTCATGCCTCCTACCTCGGCGCGCGTGCCTCGCGGAGCGCGGCGAGCCGCTCGCGGTAGCGCTCCACGCCCGCGAGCTTCACCTGCTCGTACCCCCGGATGAGGTCGGGCAGCCCGGCCAGCTCCACCGCCCGCTCGTGCGTGGTGGCGGTGAGCCCTGATACGCACTCCTCGACCAGGGCGGCGTACTCCTCGACGAGCCCTCTTTCGACTTTACGGAGGTGGGCGTGGCCGAAGGGGTCCCAGGGGGTCCCGCGCAGGCCGCGCATGGCGTACAGGAGCCGGAACGCCGGGCGGAACCACGGCCCGAGGGAGATCTTGCGGCGCAGGCCGATCGCCCGCAGCAGCGGCGGGTGCAGGCGCCAGCGCACCTTCGCGCCGGCCCCGAAGCGCTCGTCGATGTCCGCCTGGACCGCCGGGTCCAGGCAGAGCCGCGCGACCTCGTACTCGTCCTTGTAGGCCATCAGCTTGTGCAGGTGCCGCGCGACGGCCTCGGCCAGCGTGGTCTCCCCGGTCACCGCCGCCTCGGCCTCCCGGACCCGCCCGACGAGCTGGGCGTACCGCTCGGCGTAGCGGGCGTCCTGGTAGGCGATCAGCTCGGGCACGCGCACGGTGACGAGCCGTTCGAGCTCGCTTCCCGGCTCGGCCTTGACCATGTCGATCAGCGCCTCGGCCTCGGTGCCGGGCGTCACGGGCGTGCCGGCCGGCTCGCCGGGCGGCGAGGCCAGGAGGCCCGGGTCCCCGGGGGCGTGGACGACGTGCCTGCCGAGCCGGAAGGCCCGCATGTTGGCCGCCACGGCGACGCCGTTGAGCTCGATCGCGCGCTCCAGCGACGCGGCGGAGACGGGCAGCGCCCCGGCCTGGTACGCGGCGCCCAGCAGGACCAGGTTGACGTGCTGGTCGTCGCCGAGCAGCCGCCCGGCGAGCTCCTGCGCGTCGATCACCACGGAGTCCTCGCCCCGGGATGCCGACACCACGCGGTCCACCACGTCGTTGGCCCGGGGGAAGGCCAGGCCCGGGTCGGCGACCATGCGGCCGGTCGGGACCTCGGCCGTGGAGAGCACCGTGACCGTCCGCAGGGGCGACGCCACGGCGAGGTTGGCCGCGTCGGCCGCGACGAGCAGGTCGGCGGCGAGGTAGAGGTCGCAGCCGCCCTCGGCGATCTTGTTGGACTCCTCGGCCGGCTCGGTGGTGATCTTGACGTCGGAGACGACCGCGCCGCCCTTCTGCGCCAGGCCCGTCTGGTCGAGGCTCCTGACGTGCCTGCCGTCGAGCGTCGCCGCGACCGAGATGATCTGGGCGAGCGTGACCACGCCCGTACCGCCGACCCCGGTGATCCGCATGGCGAACCGGTCGGCCGGCACACTCGGCACCGGCTCTGGAGCCTCCTCCGGCGGCTCCCACAGCCGGGCGGCCCTCGGCTTGCGCTCGCGGGCGTCCCCGGCCGGGGTGACGGTGAGGAAGGACGGGCAGTCGCCGTCCAGGCAGGAGTAGTCGACGTTGCAACTCGCCTGGTGGATGCGGGTCTTGCGGCCGAACTCCGTCTCCACCGGCTGCACGGAGAGGCAGTTGGACTTCGCCCCGCAGTCGCCGCAGCCCTCGCAGACCCGCTCGTTGACGACCACCCGCGTCGCGGGGGCCACCGCCTTGCCGCGCCGTCGCTTGCGCCGCTTCTCTGCCGCGCACTCCTGGTCGTGTACGAGCACGGTGACGCCGTCGACGGCGGCCAGCGTCTCCTGCGCCCGGTCCAGCAGGTCGCGGTGCCAGACCTCGGCCCCGGCCGCGAGCCGTACGCCCCGGTAGCGGGCCGGGTCCTCGGTCGTGACGATGATCTTCCGTACGCCCTCGGCGGCGAGCAGGCGGGTGATCTCGGGGACGGCCATGCCGCCGACGGCCCGCTGGCCTCCGGTCATGGCCACCGCCGAGTTGTACAGCAGCTTGAAGGTGATGCGGCTGCCCGCCGCCACCGCCGCCCGTACGGCGAGGCTGCCGGAGTGCAGGAAGGTGCCGTCGCCGATGTTCTGCACGAGGTGGTCGCGGTCGAGGAAGGGCTCCATGCCGATCCACTGCGCGCCCTCGCCGCCCATCTGGGTGAGCCCGCTGACCTCGCCAGCCTGCGACTCGTCCATGAACAGGACCATGGTGTGACAGCCGATGCCGGCGCCCACCAGCGTGCCCTCGGGCACCTTGGTGGAGCGGTTGTGCGGGCACCCCGAGCAGAAGTACGGCGTGCGCGGCATGACGGGGAGAAGCTGGATGGACTCCCTGCGCGCACGCGGCGGCGGCTCGACGCCGAGGCGCCGGGCCAGCCTGCGGGCGATCAGGTCGGGTCCCAGCTCGCCGCCCATGGGGAACAGCGCGCGGCCGTCCTCGTCCGACTTGCCGAGGACGGCGGGACGGCCGGGAGTCGCGTACAGCAGCTCCTTGATCTGCTGCTCGACGAACGAGCGCTTCTCCTCGACGACCACGATCTCCCGGAGCCCCTCGGCGAACTCCCTGACCGTGCGGCCGTCGAGGGGCCAGGGCATGCCGAGGCGCAGCAGGCGGATCCCCCGGCGCTCCAGCTCGTCGTCCGCGAGGCCGAGCATCGCGAGCGCCTCCCGCAGGTCGAGGTAGGTCTTGCCCGCCGCCACCAGCCCGATCGTGTCGCCCGACCGCCCGGCCGTGACGCGGTTGAGCCCGTTCTCGTGGCCGTAGGCGCGGGCGATCTCCAGCCGGGCGAGGTGCGCCGAGCGCTCCAGCTCCAGCGGGACCGGGTTCAGCATGCGCGTGGTCGGCACGTGGCGGTACGGCCGGCCGTCGAGCTCCACGTCGGGCAGCACCGGCCACGGCCGTTCGGCGGGAAGCTCCACGGTCGCCGACCCGTCGGCCACGTTGGTCACGATCTTCATGGCGGCCCACAGGCCGCTGTGCCGGGACAGGGCGAACCCGTGCAGGCCGAGGTCGAGGATGTCGGCGGGGTCGGCCGGGTAGAGGATCGGCAGCAGCAGGTCGGCCAGCGCCGCCTCGGAGGCGCAGGCCACGGTCGAGGACTTCGACACCGGGTCGTCCCCGACGAGCGCGAGCACCCCACCGTGGCGGTGGGTGCCGGCCAGGTTGGCGTGCCTGATGGCGTCGGTGGCGCGGTCGAGGCCGGGGGCCTTGCCGTACCAGATCCCGAAGACCCCGTCGTGGCGGAAGCCCGCGAGGGTCGCGGCGGTCTGCGTACCGCCGACCGAGGTGGCCGCCAGTTCCTCGTTGAGCCCCGGCCGGTGGAGGACCTGGTGCTCGTCGAGCAGCGCGCGGTTGCGTCCCAGCTCCAGGTCGTAGCCGCCCAGCGGCGAGCCCTGGTAGCCGGAGACGAACCCCGCCGTGTCCAGCCCCGCCTCCCGGTCGCGCCGCCGCTGGTCGAGCGGGAGCCTCACCAGTGCCTGGATGCCGGTCAGGTGGACACGGCCTTCCTTGCGGCCGTACCGGTCCTTGAGCCGGAAATCCACGTGCGCCTCCTTGAATTCGTTACATCCACGATCCTCCTGATCGTCCCGCAGGCGAATCGGATGATCGACAGAAACGTACGCGGTTCTTGGAGCCGAAGGCCCTTGACAGGGTGGACGGAGGTCCGCCGAAAGCCTGTTCCCGCTCGACGCGGGCGCGGTGTGGCCGCGCGGAGTGAGAACGCGATCACCTGAAGCCATTGACTCCGCCCACCCGAGTCGGTATGCCTGGACAACGCCATTTGTTGGGTGAGGGCCCCTCGTGGGGAGGCGGTGGCAATGCGCGTGCTCGTGCACGCCTACCCGTGGGACGTGATCGGCGATCCGCTGTTCACCGGACGGGTGCAGGCGCTCGGCTGCGACGGGGTGAACCTCGCCGCGAGCTACCACACGGTCAGGGCCGCGACTCCCTGGCATCCCGAACGGGCCTATCTCGACGCCAGGCACTCCGCGCTCTACCGGCCCGTCCGCGAGGAGGCATGGGCGGGCAGGCGCCTGGTGCCGGCCACTGCCGGCTGGATGGACGAGCCCGACTCCTTCGGCACGGCCGCGCGCACCCTCACCGACGCCGGGGTCCCGGTGACGGCCTGGATCGTGCTCACGCACAACTCCCGCCTCGGCGAGGCGCATCCGGACGTCGGCGTGGTCAACTGCTTCGGGCAGCCCTATCCCTGGGCGCTGTGCCCCTCGCACGCCGAGGTGCGCGAGTACGCCGCCACGCTGGCCGCCGAGGCCGTACGCGATCTTCCGCTCGCCGGAGTGCTCCTGGAGGCCTGCGGGCAGCTCGGGGCCGACCACGGTGGCCACCACGACAAGACGGACGGCGCCTACGACGCGCGGGCCCGGCGCATGCTGTCGGTCTGCTGCTGCGCGGCCTGCCAGGCCGCCTGGACCGAGCGCGGCGTCGACGCCGAGCGGGCCGTGCGCGACCTGCGCGCCGCCGTACGGTCCCACGAGCACGACCTCGACCCCGCCATGACGGCCACGCTCCTGGCCGTACGCCACGAGGCGGCGGACGAGCTGCGCCACCAGGTCGTCGAGGCGCTCCCCGGGCTCAAGGTCGGCCTGCACGCCAGTCCCGACCCGTGGGCCACCGGCGCCAACCCCGGGCTCACTCCGCACGCGGGCAAGGATGTGGACATCGTCGTGGTGCAGTGCTGGCCGACGGGTCCCGAGTCCCCCGACAGGGTGCGGCTCGCGCACCACATGCTGCCCGAGGAGGTGGCGGTCGGCGCCTACGTGACCGTGCTGCCTCCGGTACGGCCCGAGGAGACCACCGCGCACGTCCGGCGGCTGGCCGAGGCGGGAGCGCAGGAGATCCACCTCTACCACGCGGGCCTCGCCGGGCCCTCGCGCCACGGCCTCCTCGCCGACGCCACCCGCGCCGCCGCCCTCTGATACCAGGGCCACCCCCCGATATCGTGATATATCAGGATACGAGGTGGTGACCAATGCAGCGTCTGACGCCTGAGCGGTTGAGAAGCCACCGGTGGTACGGCACCGAGAGTCTCCGGTCCTTCAGCCACCGCGCCAGGACCCGCCAGCTCGGCCTGTCCGCCGAGGAGCACCTGGGCAGGCCCGTCATCGGCATCCTGAACACCTGGAGCGAGCTCAACCCCTGCCACATCCACCTGCGCGAGCGGGCGCAGGACGTCAAGCGCGGGGTGTGGCAGGCGGGCGGGTACCCCGTGGAGCTGCCGGTGATGTCGCTGTCGGAGACCTTCCAGAAGCCGACGACCATGCTCTACCGCAACCTGCTCGCCATGGAGACCGAGGAGGTCCTGCGGTCCTACCCCGTGGACGCCGCGGTGCTCATGGGCGGGTGCGACAAGACCACCCCGGCCCTGCTCATGGGCGCCATCAGCATGGACCTCCCGGCGATCTTCGTGCCGGCGGGGCCGATGATCCCCGGCAACTGGCACGGCGAGGTCCTCGGCAGCGGCAGCGACATGTGGCGCTACTGGGCCGACAAGCAGGCGGGGCTCGTCGGCGACGCCGAGATGAGCGGAGTCGAGGAGGGCATCGCCCGCTCCCCCGGCCACTGCATGACGATGGACCGCCTCCACCATGACCTCGGTAGCCGAGGTGCTCGGCATGACGCTGCCGGGCGCGGCCTCCATCCCCGCGGTGGCCTCCGCCCACAACCGGATGGCCGCCGCGACCGGCAGGCGCGTCGTCGAGATGGCGTGGGAGGACCTGCGCCCGTCGGCGATCCTCAACGCCGAGGCGTACGCGGACGCCGTCACCGCCGTGCTGGCCCTCGGCGGCTCGACCAACGCCGTCATCCACCTCGTCGCCATGGCCCGCCGCAGCGGCGTCGAGCTCGCGCTCGACCACTTCGACGCGGCCTCCCTGCGCGTTCCCGTCCTCGCCGACCTGCGGCCGAGCGGCACGTACGTCATGGAGGACTTCTACCTGGCGGGCGGCCTGCCCGGCCTGCTGAGCCGGATCACGGACCTGCTCCACCTCGACCGGCCGACCGTCACCGGACACACCCTCGGCGAGGTGCTCGACGGGGCGGCCGTGTTCGACGACAAGGTCATCAGGACGCGCGGCAACCCGTTGTCCGCCGAGGGCGGCCTCGCCGTCCTGCGCGGCAACCTCGCCCCGGACGGCGCGGTGATCAAGCACGTCGCCGCCGACCCCCGGCTGCTCAAGCACACCGGGCCCGCGATGGTGTTCGACGGGCACCGCGACCTGATGCGGCGGATCAACGACGAGAGCCTGCCGATCACGGCCGACTCGGTGCTCGTGCTGCGCGGCGCGGGACCGCGCGGAGGCCCAGGGATGCCCGAGCACGGCATGCTCCCCATACCGGACCGGCTGCTCAAGATGGGGGTGCGCGACATGCTGCGCATATCCGACGCCCGCATGAGCGGCACCAGCTACGGCGCCTGCGTGCTGCACGTCGCACCGGAGTCCCACGTCGGCGGCCCGCTCGCGCTCGTACGGGACGGGGACCCGATCACCGTGGACGTCGGGGCCCGGCGCCTGTCCCTCGACGTCCCCGAGGAGGAACTGGCACGACGCCGCGCGTCCTTCCGGCCTCCCGAGACGGTGTTCCGGCGCGGGTACGGCTCGCTCTACGACGCCCACATCCTGCAGGCGAACGAGGGCTGCGACTTCGACTTCCTCGCCGGCAGCGGAGGCGCCCCCGAACCCGACACGGAGTGAGACGCGGGGCGGCTCGCGGCGGGGGACGGCGTGGGCGGCGGGGGTGAAGGTGCGCGACGATATACCGGTGTACAACATGGCAGACGATCCGGTCCTGCGGCCGGTCGCGAGGGCGACCACGCGCACCGATCTGGTCGCCGACTCGATCCGGGCGGCCATCCTGTCCGGCCGGATCAGACCCGGCGAGACGCTGGTGGAGCGCCGGCTCGCCGAGCAGCTCGGCGTGTCCAAGACCCCGGTGCGGGAGGCCCTCATCGGGCTCGCCTCGACCGGCCTCGTCGTGATCAGTCCCAACCGCGGGGTCAGCGTACGGGTGCTGGACGCCGCCGACCTGCGTAAGGCCCAGGAGCTCCGCCTGCTCCTCGAACCGTGGGCGGTGGCGGGCGCCACGCGGACGGCCCGCCCGCAGACCGTACGCGACGCGCAAGAGGCGCTGGAGGGGGCCCGTGAGCTGCTGTCGGGGGACGACCCGACCTCCCTGAGCCTGGCCAACCGGCGCTTCCATCGCGCGCTCTACTCCGGCTGCGACAACGAGCTGGTCACCGCTCAGCTGGACAACCTGCAGGACCTCACCGCCGTCGGCACCGTCACCGTGCTGTGGAGGCACTGGCCGACCTGGCGGGAGGAGTTCGCCGAGCACGAGGCCATCCTCGCCGCCGCGCGGTCGGGCGACGCCGCCCTGGCCGAGCGGCTGACCAGGGCGCACATCAAGCGTTCCGTGACCCACCTGTCCCGCGACCCCGTCGAGAACCCGGCCCGGCGCCGCACCTGAGCCGGTGGGGGCCGTGCTCGGTTCAGCCTGCGCCTCCACCGCCGGGGAGGGTGTCGCGGTACCGGCGGAGGGTGTCCTCGTCGGGGGGATAGGTGCCGCGCAGCGGGGCGCCCGCCGCCACCTCCGCCTGGATGAAGTCCTCCAGGCGCTCCTGCTCCAGGGCGTCGCGCGCCACCTGCGCCGCGAGGTGGCGGGGCACGCAGACGACGCCCTCGGCGTCGGCCACGATGATGTCGCCGGGGTAGACGGGCACCTCGGCGCAGCCGATGGGGACCTGCAGGTCGACGGCGTGGTGGCGCGCGAGGTTGGTGGTCGCGCAGACCCCGGCGGCGAAGGCCGGCAGCTCCAGCTCGGCGAAGTACGGCGAGTCGCGCACCGCGCCATCGGTGACCAGCCCGGCAGCGCCGCGCCGCAGCAGGCGGGTCGCGAGGATGCCGCCGATCGACGCCGCGCGGGTCTGGCCCCGGCAGTCCATGACCAGCACCTGCCCCGGGCCGACCGACTCGACCGCGAGCCGCTGCGGGTGGTCGTAGTCCCTGAACACCGACAGCACGTCCAGATCCTCGCGCGCGGGGATGTGGCGCAGGGTGAACGCCTCCCCCACCATCCGCGTGTGCGCCGGGTTGAGGGGGCGCAGCCCGGCGAGGAAGGTGTTGCGCAGCCCCCGCGCGAACAGCTGCGTGGTCACCGTCGCCGTCGACACCTTCCGCAGCGCGTCGAACACCTCCGCCCCGATCTCCCCTGCCATCTCCACCTGTCCCGCCCTCCCGGACTTCTCGACGTGTCCCGCGTCCCCGGGCGTCCCGGCCCTCGCCTTCTGCCCGGTCGGATCTGCCTGCGGCTTTGCTACGGGGGTCTCGGCCTGCGGTCCGGCCCGATCGGTCATGACGCGCCGACCGGGAGCCGCGGGCCACCAGAGTGGCGTACGCCGGCCCGTCGACCTGCCCGAGCCCGTCGAACGGCGTCACCGGCACGGTCACCACCGACGCGAGCGCCCGCCTGACGTCATCCACCATCGAGATCTCCCCTTCGTGGGCTGTTGAGATCTGGTATATCAGTACATCATCACGTCCCTGGTCGGTCCGGCGAGGTCGAGCAGCGCCTCGCCGTACGGCCCGCGGCCGAGGACGCCCACCGCCTCGCCGGCCCTGGCCCGGCCGCCCGTACCGGCCGAGCCGACCGTGCTGAGCGGGGCTCACGAAGAGATTGAAATCGGTTTGAACCGGGTCTCAGAGCGCCGCGTACCTCCGTCCGTACGCACATGCAGACGACATAGGAGGCCTGATGCGGCCACGCATCGTCACGCTCTGCGCTGCGGCACTCGTCCTGGGCATTTCCACCGGCACGATCCCGGCGCACGCTGAGTCCACGCAGTCCAAGGAGTCCACCAAGACCACCACTCACACCAACACGCGATTCGCCGAGCTCCCCCTGATCTCGGACGTGGCGGGCAAGGCGGACGTCACCGACCCCAAGCTGGTCAACCCCTGGGGTCTCGCCATGGGCAAGACGCTGTGGGTCTCCAACGCGGGCACCGGCTCGGCGACCGTGTACTCGGGCGGGGCGAGCCAGCTCACCAAGGAGAAGACCGAGGTCGCCATCCCCGGCGGCACGCCGACCGGCCAGGTCTTCAACGGTGAGGAGGGCTTCGAGATCTCCAGCAAGGGCGTTTCCGGCCCGGCGACGTTCATCTTCGCCAGCCCCAGCGGCGCCATCACCGGCTGGAACGCCGAGGTCAACCCGGGCAGCGCGATCATCGCGGCGTTCACCCGCAAGGCCGACTACAAGGGCCTGGCGATGATGCGGACCAACCACGGCTCCTTCCTCCTCGCGGCCGACTTCGCCCACAACCGGATCCACGTCTTCGACGACGACTTCAGCCGCGTACGGCTGTCGAGGTGGGCCTTCGTGGACCGCGGCCTCCCCCGCGGCTACTCGGCCTACAACGTGGAGATCGTCGGAAACGCCGTCTACGTCGCCTACGCCAAGCGGGACCCGGAGACCGGCAAGTCGATCGCGGGCAAGGGCCTCGGCTTCATCAGCCGGTTCAACGCCTCCGGCCGGCTGACCGCCCGTGTCGCCGCCCGTGGCGCGCTCAACGCCCCCTGGGCGATGATCGCCGCACCGCAGGGCTTCGGCCAGTACGCCGGGGCGCTGCTCGTCGGCAACTTCGGTGACGGCTGGATCAACGCCTACAACCCGAGGAACGGCCGCTACCTCGGCCCGCTCCGCAAGGCCGACGGCAAGGCCATCGCGATCGAGGGCCTGTGGGACCTGGAGCAGGGAACCGCCGCCAGCGGTGGCGAGAACGCCCTGTGGTTCTCCGCCGGAATCCAGAAGGCCCAGCACGGCCTGGTCGGCCTGATCATGCCCGCGGACGCCGCGAACACCACCGCCACACCGTCCTCCTCTCCGAGCGCGTCGGCCTCGCCGACCGCCTCACCGACTTCCTCCTCCAACTCTTCGTACTAGCCAGAAGGGGGTGGGCGACCACCGGGACACTCACTCAGAGGGCTCCTTGAAACAGAGGATTCACATCTTTCCAACAGTTCAGCACGACCCGCCCGAATGAGCGGAAGTCGGCTGCGGGGTGGCGCGCCCCGCAGCCGGCTTTCGGTCGTTCGGACATCCCGCTCTCCGGGGGTTGTCCGGCGTCCCCCGGCTTCCGCGTGCCGGGCGGGCGGTCAGCTCAGCCGATGGCGCAGCTCACGCCGCCGAGGGTGAAGGACGCCGGCTTGCCGGTGTTACCCGTGTGGGTCGCCTGGAAGCCGAACCCCGTCGAGGCGCCCGGCGCGATGGTCGCGTTGTAACTGACGTTCTTCGCGGTGACCTGGCCGCTGGACGGTGAGACGGTGGCGTTCCACGCGGAGGTGACCACCTGCCCGCTTGGCAGGGTGAACGCCAGCGACCAGCTGTTGATCGGGGTGGTGCCGGTGTTGGCGAGGGTGACCTCGGCGGTGAACCCCGTGTTCCAGGTGTTCATCGTGTAGGTGACGCGGCAGGGTCCCGAGGCCGGAGGCGGGCTGACGGTGGGCGTGGCCGACGGGGTCGTCTGCGGGGTCGGCGGGGGCGTGCCCGACGGGGTGGCCGACGGGGTCGTCTGTGGAGTCGGCGGGGGCGTGACCCCGCCCGCGAGACCGAAGAACTGGATGGCCGCCGCGGCCATGCCGCTCGCCGGCAGGGTGTGCGCGGCCCCCTGGACGCTGATCGCCTCGACCGGGACGATGGTGCCGTTGCCGCCGTAGCGGGTACGGGTCCAGGTCGGCTGCGGGTGGTCGGTCAGCGAGGCCGTCTGGGTGAGACCGTGGACGTTGGTCCACTGCTTGATCTCTTCCTGGAAGTTCGGGTAGCGGAGGGTCGGGTCCTCGGTGCCGTGCCATACCTGCATCCGGGGACGGGCGCCGCTGTAGCCGGGGTAGGCCCCGCGCACGAGGTCGCCCCACTGCTGCGGGGTCTTGGTGATGGTGCCGTTGGCGCACGCGCTGTTCCAGCTGGAGCCGTCGGTGGTGGCGAAGCATCCGAACGGCACGCCCATGAAGGCCGCGCCGGCCTTGAACACGTCCGGATAGTCGCCAAGCAGGACGTTGGTCATCATGGCGCCCGAGGACGCGCCGGTGACGAACACCCGATCGGGATCGCCGTTGTTGTGCTGCTCGACGTACTTCACCATCGAGACGATGCCCACGGGATCGCTGCCGCCGTCGTGCTTCAACGCCTGCGGCGAGGAGACGTCGAAGCAACTGCCGCTTCTGGTCGCGGACGGGTAGACGACGATGAACCCGTACCGGTCGGCGAGGGAGGCGAACTCCGTTCCCGAGAAGAAGGCCGGGCCGGAGCCCGTGCAGTAGTGCACGGCGACCACGATGGCAGGCCGCGCCGCCACCGAGTCCGGCACGTACATGTGCATCCTCAGGCCGCTGGGGTTGTTGCCGAAGCCGGTCACCTCGGTCAGCGACGCGGGCGACGCCGGCGGCGCGGTGGCCAGGCCCGCGACGACCAGCGTCACGGCGGCCGCGAACGCGCCCAGCAGTTTGCTTCTGATCCTCATCCGTTCTCCTGCTCTCCGGTCCGCGTGGCGTTCTTTTGAAATATTCCGGAGTATCAGCCGGAATGTTTCAGCACACAAGACGCCATGTACGACGGCCGAATCAGCAGCGCGCGGACCTGCCGGGCATGCAAACCACCGGCTTGAAAGCGGTGAAACTTTCGGCCCGGATGAGGCCGTGCCCTACCGTCCGGTAGCGCGGGGGATGCCCGCGCTACCGGACGGTGCCGAACGCCAGGCCCGCGGCGAGGGCGATCACCAGGGACAGCACGACCAGGACCATGACCGAGGACAGCGGGTTGCGGCGGCGGGACGGCTGGAGCGCCGCGCGAACGGCGCGGATGCGGGGGGCCGGGGTGACCGCCGACGGTGTCGGGGCCGCCTCCGCCGGGGTCCGGGGCGCGGCGGGTGGTGTGCGCGGTGGCTGCACGACGGGCACGGCCGGACGGATCGACGGCGGAGGCGCCGGAACGCGGGACGGAGCCGGAACGCGGGGCGGGGCGGGGGCACGCGTCGGTGCCGGGGCACGCGTCGGGGCCGCGGTGGGGGTGGGTGGAGACGGTGGGGTGGGGGGCGGCGTCGGAACCGGGGGCGGGACCGGAGCGGGGGCGGGCGGCGGCGGCGGGACCGGCGCGGGCGCCGAGGGCGGGGAGGCCGGGTCATGGCAGATCGGAGGGTATCCGCCGATGCTGATGCCGACCCGCAGGCTCACCACCACGTCGACGTCGAGACAGACGGTGACGTCGGACGGAAGTACGCCCCCCGCCAGAACCGAGACGGCGGCCGGGAGGGGATGCGCGACGGTGCCCGCCGAGGCGGGGAGGGATCGGGCGGTGACGCCCGCCTGGGCCGAGACCGGAAGGGCGTGGGCGACCGTCCCGGCGGAGACAGGGAGGGCGTGCGCGGCCGTCCCGGCGGAGACGGGGAGGGGGTGGGCGGCCGTCCCGGCGGAGACGGGGAGGGGGTGGGCGACCGCCGGGGCGGGGGTGATTTCCAGGAGGCCTGCGAGCGGCAGGCTCGCCAGTGGCATCGCCAGGAGGGCCGCCGTGCGGGGCGAGGCCACGGTCACCCGCTCCACGGGATCCGCTGGAACTCCGTGAGCGCCGCGCTGAACGCGTCGGGCCCGACCGACAGCCCACTGGAGAACACGTGGGAGATCTGCCAGGTCAGGAAGACGCCGAACCCGAGCAGCCCCGCCATCACCACCAGCGGCACGAGCGTCTTGCCCCGGGGCCGGGCACCGGCCATGAACGGGAACACGATCACGATCAGGCCTGTGACGATGGTCAGGGGCAGCAGGCCCGCCGGAGGCGTGGCCCGCGCGTCCGCCGCTCTCTGGCGGCGGGCCGCCGACAGGTCTCTCACCTCGTCGAGGACGTCGGCCTTGGCGGACCTGGCGTCGTCGTCGTTCACGATCATGGCCGCCGCCTGTGTGCGCAGCGTCTCCAGGCGGGACGCGCCCTCCGCGCTGAGCCGGCCCGAGGCCATGAGCGGCCACTCCTTGTGGACCACGAACCCGACGTAGTCGCGCAGCTGCTGCTGCAACTGGGAACCGCCGGGAGCGGGAAGCCGGGCCGCGGACCAGTAGGTCTCCACGGCCGCCTGGCTCTCGGCGTAGGTGTTCTGGCGCGCGGCGTCGGCCGTCGTCCAGGGGACGACGATGGCGATGGCGAACACCAGCAAGAACAACGACGAGAGCATCGAGCCGGCGTGGCCGGCGGACGGGCCGTCCGGGACCAGGTCGTCCGTGCCGCTGCCGAGCCTGCGGAAAAGAAAGGCGGCGCCGGCCACCACGCCGATCGCCGCGGCCACTGCGAGTACGCAGACCAGCATGACCATCTCCATAGCTTCGTATTGGACGGGGCGACCGCGCCTTGCCGATCGCATGCCGTCACATAGCTATCACATTACGTAACGGCGATGATGGTCATTCGGGGAGATCTAGGTGGGGATTTCCCCACCCCCTTTAGGGAGGCTTCGCCCATGTCTCCCCTACCGCCGCGGTCTCTACGGTGGTGGCAT
The DNA here is from genome assembly GCF_043197795.1 of Sphaerisporangium sp. NPDC049003. Lineage (NCBI taxonomy): Bacteria > Bacillati > Actinomycetota > Actinomycetes > Streptosporangiales > Streptosporangiaceae > Sphaerisporangium > Sphaerisporangium sp. NPDC049003. Next base: position 84,253 of record NZ_JBICTU010000005.1, on the reverse strand, counting down.
GACTCACGCCGATGTGGCCACCCCCTGGGACAAGATGCGTGCCCACTGGTCGGCACCGAGCTGGCTCCGCACGTTCCATGTGGTGACGGGCGTCCCGATCGCCCTGGCGACCCTGTTCGTGATCGCGGGGCTGGCGGTGGTCTCGGTGCTGCTGGTCTGGACCGTCGTGGCGCCGCTGATCGCCCTGCCGCTGCTCTTCTGGTCGGCGCGGATGTTCACGAGACTCCAGCGCGCGCGCTTCGCGGCCTTCCTCGGCGTGGACATCCCTCCGGTGCCACGGCGTTCCGGCGGCGGCAACCCCGCGGTGCGGCTGTTCCGCGAGGCGCGGACGAGGAGCACCTGGCGGCAGCTCGGCTACCACCTGCTGGCGCCGCTGATCAGCGCCGCCGGCTTTCTCGCGGTGGTGGTGGTCTGGTCGGCCTGCCTGGTCGTGGCGGCGCTCGCCGTGCGGGTCTGGAGCGTGGGCGGCACCTGGAACAGCGCGCCGCTCGCCCTGCTGGCCCTGGCCCTGTGCGTCGCGGCACCGTGGCTGGCGCGGGGGATCACCGCGCTGGACGTGATCGCGGCCGAGGCGCTTCTCGGGCCGAGCCTCAGCGAGCAGCTCGCCCTGCGCGTGGAGACCCTGAAGGAGAGCCGCGCCGAGGTGATCGACGCCGCGGACGCCGAGCGGCGGCGCATCGAGCGCGACCTGCACGACGGCGCCCAGCAGCGGCTGGTGTCGCTCGCCATGAACCTCGGCATGGCCCGCGCCGCCTTCACCGACCTGCCGGGCCCGGCCAGGGAGACGATCTCGCGGGCGCACGAGGAGGCCAAGCAGGCACTGAAGGAGCTGCGCGACCTCGTACGCGGCCTGCATCCGGCCGTGCTCAGCGACGAGGGGCTGGACGCGGCGCTGTCCGGCCTCGCCGCGCGGGCCCCCCTCCCCGTACGGCTGCGGGTCGAGGTGCCGGAGCGCGCCTCCCCCACGATCGAGGCGGTGGCGTTCTTCGTCATCTCCGAGGCGCTGGCCAACGTCGCCAAGCACGCGCGGGCGTCCGCCGCCGAGGTCACGGCCCGGCGTACGGGAGACAGGCTGTTTCTCCAGGTCACCGATGATGGCCGGGGCGGCGCGGAGCCGGACGGCGGGACGGGACTGCGCGGCCTGTCGCAGCGGGTGGGCTCGGTCGACGGCAGGCTGAGCATCGACAGCCCGCCCGGCGGGCCGACGACGATCAGTGTGGAGCTGCCATGCGCGTAGTGCTCGCCGAGGACTCCGTCCTGCTCAGGGAGGGGCTCGTGTGGATGCTGGGCTCGGCCGGCATGGAGGTGGTGGCCGCGGTGGCAGACGCGGAGTCGCTGCTGCGCGCCGTCGACGAGCACCTGCCCGACCTCGTCGTCACCGACGTCCGCATGCCGCCGGGTCACTCCGACGAGGGCCTGCGGGCCGCGCTCGTCCTGCGCCGCCAGCGGCCGGGGCTCCCGATCGTCGTCCTCTCGCAGTACGTCGAGGAGCGTTACGCGACCCAGTTGCTGTCCACCGAGACCAGCGGCATCGGCTACCTGCTGAAGGACCGCGTGGCCGACGTGACCGAGTTCGTCGACGCGCTGCGCCGGGTGGCCGGGGGCGGCACGGCGCTGGACCCGGAGGTGGTCGCCCAGCTCCTGCTCCGCCGGCACAGCGACCCGCTCGACCGGCTCACCCGCCGGGAGCACGAGGTGCTGGCGCTGATCGCCGAGGGCCGGTCGAACGCCGGGATCGCGGAGGCGCTGGTGGTCTCCGAGGGCGCGGTCGGCAAGCACATCAACAACATCTTCGCCAAGCTCGAACTGTCCGGCGCGGACAGGGACCACCGCCGGGTGCTCGCCGTCCTGCGCTTCCTGAAGATCTGAGAAAGGCCGCGTTCCGATGCGAAGCACCGTCAGGACAGTCTGGATCGCCGGGGGCGGGGCGCTCACCGCGCTGGCCGTGATCGGCATGGCCCTGTGGGCGTGGGCCGGCATCCCTCTGCCCCACGACTACGACTTCGCCTTCCCGGGCTCGTACGACTCCTCCGACCTCGGTCGCCAGACCACCGAGACCTCCACGGTGACGTACGCGATCACCACACCGCTGGTCATCGTGGACGCCACCGGGCGCGTCGGCGTCCGGTTCACACCCGGCGTCGCGGGCCGGCTCTCGGTGCGGCGCGAGCTGACCTGGCGGGACGGCGACCGGCGGTTCGGGGAGACGTGGGAGAAGGGCAGGACGTTACGCGTCAGCCTCACCTGCGCCGGCGGCACCGGCTGCCACGGCGAGTACACCCTGGGCGTGCCTCCCGGCGTGGAGGTCCTCCTCACCACGCCCTCGGGCACCGTGAGGTGCTCCCCCAGCTCGCCCGGATCCCCCTGCCCTCCTCCTCGCCCCTCCTCCTGAGGATCGCACCGCCTCCTGAGGATCGCGCCGGCGACGCGTAGAGGCGGTGCCCGCCGACGCCGCCCCCCTCGGAGCGAATACGAGGGTTACCTAAAGCGATCCGCTGAGGTAACGTTCGGCCAGCTCGCAGCTCCCCCGGGTGTAGCCGGCGCCGAGCTCGCGGGCGACGTCGACCGCCGAGTGGGAGCCGATCCAGGCGACGAGCAGCAGGCGGCGGAACATGATGAAGGTCCAGATCTCGTTCTCGTCGTCCCTCGGCAGGCCGAGGACGCTCCGGTAGCCGCGCACCCAGGAATCGATCATCTGGGGCACGTGCGGGTGGTGCTCGATGAAGCTGACGGCGGCGCCGAGGTCGTACAGGTACCAGCCGAGCCCGCAGTCGTCGAAGTCGATCACGGTGGTGCCCGCCGCGCCGTCCACGAGCAGGTTGGCCAGGCGCAGGTCGGCGTGGATGAGCCCGTAGCGCTCCGGCCCCCTGCCGAACCGCTCCAGCCGCTCGCGCAGCGTCCGTTCCAGCCGGGACAGCACGGCGTGCGCCTCACGGTCGACGCCGGCGCCGTCCTGCCACCTGCCCCAGCGCGGCACCGGGCCGAACGCGGCGTCGGCGTCCCAGTGGAACCGGGTGAAGCCGGCGGGCCTTGCCCAGCGGCGGGCGTGCAGGTGCATGCGGGCGGTCATCGCGCCGAGCGGCTCGAAGTACTCGACCAGGCGGTGCTCGGCGGGCTCGGTCCCGGGGACGAACTCGAACATCACGCAGTCGCGCGGCGCGGAGCCCGGGTCCTCGACGGTGACGACCCTCGATCCGTCCAGCGCGGGAAGCACCGCGGGGGTGCGCACGCCGGCCTCGTCGCGCAGCGCCGACAGCCAGTCGAGCTCCGAGCCGATCGCCTCGGGCGAGTGGTAGCCGAGGCGGTGGACGCGCAGGACCGTACGGAGGTCCCCGTCCGTGACGAGGAAGGTGGCGTTCTCCGACACGTTGATGAGCTTCACCCGGGCGGCGGGCGAGAGGCCGTACAGCCGCAGCGCCCGCCGGGCGACCAGCTCGATGCGGGCGAGCACGTCGCCGCCGCCCGACAGGTCATGGACCTCCATGCGCACTCCTTGTGGTCACGGTCATTCAGTGGTCATGCCTTTCTAGTGGTACGGGCCCTCGACCGCCGACATGACCCCGGCGACGGCGGGCGGCGTCCCGTTCGGCGGCGATACGTAATCCGCCCGATGTGCGAAATAGCCGGACGTTCTACCGTCTGCGGCGTCGAGAGCCCCTTCAGGGAAGGTGAGCCATGCGCCCGCTGACCATGTTCCGCTCCGCGTTGTTATCCGCCCTTCTGGTGGCCGCCGCCGCGACGCCCGCCGCCGCGACCGGCGCGAAACCTCCACCGAACCCGGTGAAGGTCGTCTACCAGCGGGCCTCCTTCCACTCCGGCACCGCCGAAGGGGTCGCCGCCGGTCGCGACCTCGCCTTCGGCTCCGCGGTGGGCACCACCTCCTACACCGACGCGCTCGGCACCAAGAGCTGGGAGTACGCGAGATGGACCGGGCGGGAGCGGCTGATCGGCTTCGCCGCCACGGAGCTGATCGCCTCCTGGACCGCCGACACGCCGCCCGGGAGCTGGCTGCAGGTCGAGATGCGCGGCCGAAACACCGCCGGGCTCACCAAGTGGTACGTGCTGGGCCGCTGGGCCTACGGAGAGTCCGACATCCGCCGCACCTCGCTGGCGGGCCAGGCGGACACCGACGGCACCGTCTCGGTCGACACCTTCGTCGCCGCGTCGGGCAGGCCGATCACCGCCTACCAGCTCCGCCTCACGCTGCATCGCACGCCCGGCTCGGCGGTGGTCCCGCGGGTCAGGACCCTCGGTGCGATGGCCTCCGCCGTCCCCGACCGGGCGACGGTGCCGGTCAGCCCTACCGGGGGCGCGTGGGGGACCGAGCTGAACGTGCCCCGCCGCTCCCAGAACGTCCACCGCGGCCACTATCCCGAGTGGGACGGCGGCGGCGAGGCGTGGTGCAGCCCGACCTCGACCACCATGGTCCTCGGATACTGGGGCAAGTGGCCCAGCTCCCAGGACACCTCCTGGGTCGACCCCTCCGATCCGAACCCCGAGGTCGACTACGCCGCCCGGTACACCTACGACCACGCCTACGAGGGCGCGGGCAACTGGCCCTTCAACACCGCCTACGCCGGCCGCTACGGCCTGGACGGCTTCGTCACCCGGCTGCGGTCGCTCACCGAGATGGAACGCCTGATCGCCTCCGGTATCCCGGTCGTCACCTCCCAGTCGTTCAAGGAGAGCGAGCTGCCCGGCGCGGGCTACGGCACCAACGGACACCTCATGGTGATAGTCGGCTTCACCGCCACCGGCGACGTGATCGCCAACGACCCCGCCTCGCCGGACAACGACGCCGTGCGCCGGGTCTACCCGAGGGCCGACTTCGAGAACGTCTGGCTGCGCAGTTCCAGCAGCGGCGGCATCGTCTACATCATCCATCCACGCGGGCGCGCCCTGCCCGCCACCACTCTGGGGCTGCCGGCCAACTGGTGACCCCTTCTCCGGGTGCGGCGAGCCCCGCGCAGGGCTCGCCGCACCTCGGTATCCAGCGGCGCCACGACGAATCGGCGATCACCTTGGGCATCCGCCTCGCCGCCGGCCGCTTGTGACGGCAAGCCCGTTCGGTGTTGAGCACGCCGGCGGGCGGGCAATGCCTAGCTCGTCATCGTGAGCGTGGTGGCGGGGGTGCGGAGGGCGTCGGTGAGGACGCTTCTGGCCTGGCGGACGACCGCCTCGTCGACGAAGCGGCCGTCCGGGAGGGCGACGGCGCCGACGCCGGCCGCCGCGACGACCTCGTTGGCGGCCGTGACCTCTTCTTCGGTCGGGCGGTAGGCGGCCTCGATGACCGGGAGCTGGGCGGGGTGGATGGCGGCCCTGCCGCGGAAGCCCATGGCCCGGCCGAGGCGGCACGACTCGGCCAGACCCTCCAGGTCGTGGAAGTCGGTGTAGACCGACTGTACGGGCGCGGGCAGCCCGGCGGCGCGGGCCGCGACCACGAGCCGCGACCGGGCCCACGCCAGCCCCGCCTCGTCGCTGACGCCCAGGTCCGCGCGCAGGTCGGCCTCACCCAGGCCGATGCTCGCCACCGCGGGGTCGGCCGAGGCGATCTCGTAGGCCCGTTCGAGGCCGAGAGCGGACTCGATGAGCGGGTGCAGCGCGACGCCCGGCACGGCCCTGGCGACCTCACGGATGTCGACGGCCGATTCGACCTTCGGCACCCGGATGCCGGCCGTGCCCGAGCACAGGGCGCCGATCGCCCGCAGGTCCGCCTGGCCGCAGGCCGTGCGCACCTCGTTGATCCTGATCTGGACGCGCGGCTGGGGGGAGGCGAGCAGCCCCACGACCTCCGCGCGGGCCTGGTCCTTGGCCTCGGCCGCCACGGCGTCCTCCAGGTCGACGATCACCACGTCGGCGGGCCCGGCGAGCGCCTTGGCCACAAGCGCCGGCCGATCGGCGGGCGCGTACAGGAAAGTCAGCACGGCATCGCTCCCCTCGCGACCACGTACAGAAAGGTCAGCACGACATCAGTCCCCTCGCGACCGCGAACAGAAAGGTCAGCACGTTACCGCGTGCGTTGTGAGCGTGTGTGGGGTGGTCCGGCATCAGACGACTCCCTTTTCGCGCAAGGTCTCGATGTCCGAGCCCGACAGGCCGAGTTCCGTCAACAGTTCGGAGGTGTCGGCGCCGTGGGGGCGGCCTGTCCAGCGGATCTCGCCGGGGGTGTCCGACAGGCGGAACATGACGTTCTGCATCCGCAGCGGCCCGAGCTCGGGGTCGTCCACGGTGGTGACGGCGTCCAGGGCGGTGAGCTGCGGATCGGCCAGCACGTCGCGCACGTCGTAGATCGGCGCCACCGCCGCCTGCGCCTCCTCGAACGCGGTGAGCACCTCCTCGCGTGTGCGCGCGGCGACCCAGGCGGCGACGGCCTCGTCCAGCTCGGCGGCGTGCTCCACCCGTCCCGCGCCGGTGGCGAACCACGGCTCGGCGATGTACTCGGGCCTGCCCACCAGGCGCATGACCCGTTCGGCGATGTTCTGCGCCGAGGTGGACACCGCCACCCAGGAGCCGTCCGCGCACCGGTAGGTGTTGCGCGGCGCGTTGTTCACCGAACGGTTGCCGGTGCGCGGCGGCACGATCCCGAGCCGGTCGTAGATCGTCGGCTGCGCCCCGAGCACCGTCAGGATGGGCTCGATGATCGACATGTCGACCACCTGCCCCGCGCCGGTCGTTTCACGCGCGCGAAGCGCGGCCATCACGGCGTAGGCGGTCGCGAGGGCGCAGATGCCGTCGGCCAGGCCGAACGGCGGCAGGGTCGGCGGGCCGTCCGGTTCGCCGGTCATCGCGGCGAACCCGCTCATCGCCTCGGCGAGCGTGCCGAACCCGGGCCGTTTCGCGTACGGCCCGAACTGGCCGAAGCCCGTGACCCGGGCGAGCACCAGGCGGGGGTTGGCCTCGCGGAGGCGGTCGTAGGAGAGGTTCCACCGCTCCAGCGTCCCCGGGCGGAAGTTCTCGATGACCACGTCGGCGTCGCGGACCAGCGCGAGGAGCAGGTCCTGGCCTTCGGCCGTGGACAGGTTCAGGGTCATGGCCCGCTTGTTACGGCCGAGCATCTTCCACCACAGGCCGCCGGGGCCGTGCCCGCGCGACGGGTCCGGCTTGGCCGGGTGCTCCACCTTGACGACCTCGGCGCCGAAGTCACCGAGCAGCATCGCCGCCATCGGCCCGGCGAACAGCGTGGCGAGGTCCAGGACGCGGACGCCTTCAAGTGCTTTCAACGGTGTTCCTCCATCACAGGGCCGCGTCGATCTCGGCGCGGGTGGGCATCGACGTGCTCGCGCCCTCACGCTGGACCGACAGGGCCGCGGCCGTGGCGGCGAACCGCAGGGCCTCCGCCCGTGGCCTGCCCTCGGCCCGTGCCACGGCCAGCGCGCCGACGAAGGTGTCCCCCGCCGCCGTGGTGTCGACCGCCTTCACCGGTACGGCGGGCACGCGCAGCCGTTCGCCGGATCGGGAGCCGTACAGCGCGCCCTCCCCGCCGAGGGTGATCACGGCTTCCGGGACGAGGTCCAGCAGCGCTTCGAGCGCCTCGGCGGGGTCGGCGAGGCCGGTGATCGCCTCGGCCTCGTGCTCGTTGGGCACGATCAGGCCGACGGCGTCGAGCAGCTCGCGCGGCAGCTCCCGCGCGGGGGCGGGAGTGAGGATCACGGGGACCTCGGCCTGCCGGGCCGCCGCCACCACGGCCTCCATGGGCAGTTCGAGCTGGAGCAGCAGAGCGTCGGACCGGGCGATCACGGCGAGGTCGTCCGGCGACAGGCCCGTCACGGTACCATTGGCGCCGGGGATCACGATGATCGAGTTGCCGCCCTCGGCGTCCACGACGATGTGGGCGATGCCCGAGGAGCCCGGTACGACGCGCAGGCGGCTGACGTCCACGCCCGCCGACTCCAGCGTCTCGCGCATGACCGGGCCGAACGCGTCGTCCCCCACCGCGCCGAGGAACGCGACCCCGGCGCCGGCGCGGGCCGCCGCGATGGCCTGGTTTGCGCCCTTGCCACCGGGAACCGTGCCGAACGCCCGCCCGGTCACCGTCTCACCACGCCTCGGGGCGGTCGCGGTGTACGCCACCAGGTCCATGTTGGCGCTGCCGAAAACCGAGATCATCGTCTGTCCTCTCACACACCCGCCGACCGGCGCCGACCGGCGGCCCGCGACCACCACGAAACCGGGATCATCGTCTGTCCTTCCGCGCACCCTCCGACCGGCGCCGGCCGGCCGCCCGCGACCACCACATCGCCGGGATCATCTTCTGTCCTCTCGCCACCGGCGGTGACCACCGGATTCCCGGGATCACGCCGCCGCGTCGCGGTTCACGGGGCGGCGACCGCCAGGGTGCGGCGGGTGAGCTCGTCGAAGCCGATGCCGTCGAAGCCTCTCATGCTGCTGGCCAGCCGGTTCCCCAGCGTCCACTCGGCGGGGATCTTCGACGCGCCGAGCAGCCCGCCGGCGATCGATCCCACCGTCGCCCCCGCCGAGTCGGTGTCCCAGCCTCCGGCGACCGCCCCGGCGATCGAGGCCGTGAAGTCGCCGCGCCCATGGGTCAGGGCCGCCGCGACCAGCGCCGCGTTGTTGATCGTGTGGACCCAGTGCAGGCCGCCGTGCCGCTCGTACAGCCGGTCCACGACCCGCTCGAAGTCGGGCTCGGATTCGGCGTCGGCGACGGCCTCCCGTACGGCTCGCGCCAGCCGCGACCCGGCGGGCACGACGGAGAGCCCCGCGGCGACGACCTCCTCGATCGAGGAGGCGACGAGGGACCGCGCGCACATGGCCGCGACCATCATCGCGCCGTAGACGCCGTTGGCGGTGTGGCTGAGGCGGGCGTCCCGCCAGGCGAACTCGGCCGCCGTGCCGGGATCGCCCGGGTTGACCCAGCCGTACACGTCCGCCCTGATCAGCGCGCCGATCCACTCCCTGAACGGGTTGCGCCACGTCGCCGTGCCCGGTGGCTCCACCCCGTCGAGCAGGTTGCGGTACGCCACCCTTTCCGCGGTGAAGACGCGGCCCGCGGGCAGCTCGTCCAGCCACATCGTGGCGACGTCCGCGGTGGTGAAGTCCCGGCCGAAGCGCTCCAGCAGGGACAGGGCGAGGAGCGGGAAGTTGAGGTCGTCGTCCTCGGGCACGCCGTCGATGTTCTCGGCCAGGGAGTTGACGGCGCTGCGCCGGTTCCACGGCCAGCGGGCCGCCACGTCGTCCGGAAGTCCGGCGGCGGTGAACCAGCCGCGGATGGGCCAGTTGCCGGTGGCCTCCGCGATCCGCCTGATGCCCTCGCGGGGGATCTTCTCGACCGGTTTGCCCAGCACGCACCCGGCCGCGCGCCCGAGCCACGCGCCGAGCAGCCGCTCGCGCGGCTCGTCACCCCTGACGCCCGTTCCTGGGCTACCCCGATCACCTCCGGGAGCGCTCGCCCGGATCGCGGGGAGGCCGGAGGGTTCGGGGAGCGGGGATGGGATGGCTGCCAGCTCGTCGAGCAGTTCGAGCGCCAGTGCGCGCAGCTCGGGGGTGGGCGGCTCGGGCGAGGCGCCGGCGCGCGGCGGAGCGTCGTGCCCTCCTGCGGCGTGCCACCGTGCCGCGATGGGCACCACCTTGCCGGAGCGACCGTCCTCGACGGCCTGGCGCAGCTCATGGCCGACGAGGTCCTCCGGCTGCACCCAGGTCATGCGGATCAGCCGATCGGCCGTGCCCTCTCCCCCGCCGGAACCTCCCCCGATCGGAGCGGTCGTGCCCTCTCCCTTACTGGAAGCTCCTCCTATCGGAGCGGCCGTGCCCTCTCCCTCGCTGGAAGGTCCCCCGATCGGAGCGGTCATGCCGTTTCGCCCGTCGAGGTGCCCCAGGTCAGGGAGGTGAACGCGGTCTCGTGGGCGCGGCGCGCGGCGAGGTCGGCGGCGTGGAGGCGGCGGGCGACCTCGGCGATGGACACGCCGGGGGCCACCAGGTCGATCCGGCTGGACTCCGTCACCGGGTCGAGCCATTCGGACGGCACCGCCTTGGCGCCCGAGAGCGCCCCGGCGATGGCCCCGCCCATGCTGGCGATCGAGTCGGCGTCGCGGCCGTAGTTCACGCCCCCGAGGACGGTGTCGCGGTAGTCGCCGCCCGCGATCAGCAGGAAGGCGAGCGCCAGCGGCAGCTCCTCGATGCTATGCAGGCGGCTCGGCCTCCGGGCGCCGAGCCCCTGGTCGCGGTAGGTCTCGGCGACGGTGTCGTACGGCGCGACGGCCTCGCGCAGCGCGCCGAAGGACCCTTCCCAGTGGCCGAACCCCCGCGCCCGCTCGCAGACGGCCTCGATGGCGGCCCGCGTGCCGTCGCGCGCCAGGCGCAGGCAGGTGGCGACCACCGAGTCCGCGGTCGCTCCCGGGCGCATGCCCTCGGCCACCGCGGCGGCGAGCACCCCGGCGGCCTCGCGGCCGTAGCTGGACTGATGGGCGCCCGCGAGGTCGATGGCCTCGGCGTACGCCGCGTCGGGGTTGGCGGCGTTCACGATGCCGACCGGTGCCATGTACATCGCGGCGCCGCAGTTGACGATGTTGCCGACCCCCGCCTCACGCGGGTCGATGTGGCCGTAGTGCAGGCGCAGGACCAGCCACTTCTCGGCGAGGAAGACCCGGTGCAGCGGCAGCGCCTCGGCCTCCAGCTCGGGGATCCAGCGCTTCTCGCCCATCATCTCGGGCACCAGGTGCTCGGCCGCCGCGTAGGCGTCCAGGTGCCGGCCGGCCTTCTCGTACACGCGGATCAGCGCGTGCGTCATCAGGGTGTCGTCGGTGACGTGGCCGTCGCCCTTGTGGTACGGGGCTATGGGGCGGGCGTTGCGCCAGTCCTCGAAGTACGGCGGGACGATGCCCGTCACGTACCCGTCGTAGCGGTCCTGGATCTGCTCGGGCGTCCAGCCCTCGGTCGCGCCGCCGAGCGCGTCGCCGACCGCCGCGCCCGTCACGCATCCGACGGCCTTGTCGGTGAGCAGGTCGGTGGGCAGGCCGGTCAGCGGGTCGTCCTGCGGCGTCATGCGAGTCCTCCAGCGATGTCGATGAGATCCGTTCCTGCCAGGTCGGGCAGGCCGCAGCCCGCCAGCGTGCGCGCGGCGGCCCGCCAGCCCTCCGGCAGCGCCTCGTACCCGGTGAACGCCCCGGTGAGCGCCCCGGTCAGGGCCGGGGCGGAGTCGGCGAGCGAGGGCAGGCACGCGGCGGCGGGTACGGCCGCGCCGAGCGCGCCCCCGGACACCTCCGCGAGCGCGAGCGCCACCGCGACCGTCTGCGACGCGGCGACGCCGTAGCTGTACACGTGATCGAGCAGCGCCGCGTCCAGCGCGGGGACCGCCGCGAAGGGGTCGCCCGCCTTCCGCGCCACGGCGAGCGCCGTCCTGGTCGCGTGCCCGATCGCGGTGCCCGCGGGCAGCTCGGCCAGCGCCGCCTCGACGGCCGAGGCCATCGGACCGCCCGCCACCAGCTCGGCGACCGCCGCCGCCACGGCCATGGCCGCGTGGACGCCGTCCCCGGCGTTGGTGACCGAGGCGTCGGCCTTCGGGTCGGCCCCGATCGCCCCGAAGGCGACGGCCCGTACGGCCGCCGCGTCGTCGAAGAAGTGCGGGTTGTCGTGACCGCTGGCCGGGGGCCGCTTGCCCGCGGCCAGGTTGTCCAGCGCCGAGCGCACGGAGATCCGCACGCGCAGGTCCGTACGGCCGGCCAGCCTGCCGAAGGCCTCGGCGCGGTCCTCGTGGATGGTGAGCGCGGTCCAGGCCAGCCATTCGGCGTCGTCGGACGGCCCGATCGACAGCGGCTCGACGGGCTGGTTCAGCGTGAACGGCACGGGCGGGGTCGTGACCCGGTGCTCCTCGGCGAAACCGTCCAGCTCCCTCGCGAGCCGCCTGCTCCAGGGCGCGAGCAGCGCGGAGCGGTGCCGCGCGGACGGCCAGCCGGCCGCGTCGCCGATCGCGAGGCCGATGAAGGCCCCGCGGATCCTGTCCCCCGATGACATGTCTCTCCTCTTATCCCTTGGACCGGCGGCTTATCCCTTGGACCGGCGTCGCGAACGTGCCGGCCGGCCCTCGCGCCCGTTCACGCCGGTTCCCCGGTCGCGGCCACGAGTTCGGTGGCGACGTCGAGTACGTGCCTGCCGGCGACGGCCGGCAGGCACCTGCCCGTGACCGGGCCGATCTCCCTGGCCCACCGCGCCGGTACGGCGCTCTCGCCGCGCCCCGCCCCCGCGAGGGCGCCGGCGATGGCCGCGGTGGTGTCGGCGTCCCTGCCGAGGTTGGCGGCGCACACCACCGACTCCTCGACCTCGCCCGCGCCCATGAGGTATCCGGCGAAGGCGAGCGCGACCGCCTCGGGCGCGAGGTCCGTCCAGGGGTAGTGGCGCACGACCACGGCCTCGTACAGTCCCCCCGCCGACCCCGCCTCGCGCAGGCTTTCGGCCGACCCCGCGGCGACCGCGGCGACGGCGGCACGCAGGTTGCGGGAGGTCCAGGAGTCCTCGGGGACGGCGGCGATGCCGGCCTCGACGACCTCGCCGGGCGACGCGCCGGTCATGGCGACGGCCACCGCCGCAGCGACCGCCTGCCCGCCGTACACGCCCTCGCCGCTGTTGCTCACCACCCCGTCGACCGCCACCAGGCGGGCGGCCTCGGCCGGGTCGCCGGTGGCGAAGATGCCGTACGGCGCGGCGCGCATGGCGAGCCCGTCCGACCATCCGTGCTGGTGCCACATGCCGGACAGCGGCGGCTCGATGCCCCGGCGGAGCGCCTGGATGGCCCCGAGCTCGGAGAAGCCCGCGCCGCGCATCGGGCCGTCGATGTTCGGGATGATCTGCTCGCGGTACTCCCTGGCGACGTCGGCGGGTGTCATGGCCGACCCGTACCTGCACAGCAGGGAGGAGGCGAAGATGGTGTACTCGGTGTCGTCGGTGCCTCCCATGCCGGGCTCGATCTCGGTGAGCCGGCCCCAGCGCCGTGCGATCTCCTCCGGGGCGAGGTTCTCGGCGGGCCGCCCGAGGGCGTCGCCGGCCGCCAGGCCGAGCAGGCACCCCCGGGCGCGGGTCAGCTTCACTTGCTGTAACGCTCCAGCACCTTGTTGCCCTCCTCGACGAGCGTCTTGGCCGCCTGGTCGATGGTGATCTTGTTGGCGAAGTACTGCTGCAGAGTGGGCGTGGCCACCTTGCTCTTCCACTCGTCGAACCCGTTCACCCGCAGGTAGGGGGCGACCACCAGGTTCTTGGCGGAGGCGGTGGCCACGTCCCAGCCGTTCTCCTTGGTCGTCATCGACGGGTCGCTCGCGGCCTTGGTGCTGGTCGGGAGCAGCCAGTCGCCCTTGGCGAGCTTGGCCTGGTTGGCGCTGTTCAGGAAGAACGAGATGAACTGCGTCGCCTGGTCGGGGTACTTGCTGTCGGCCGCGACCGACAGGGTCTGCGAGGCGGCGCCCTGGTTGGAGCTGGTGCCCTTCAGCGGCGGGAGCGTGATCCACTCGAAGCCGGCCGGGGCCTGCTCCACGACCTGCTGGCGCAGGTAGACGCTCGCGGGGATCATGGCGTACTTGCCCGCGTAGAAACCGGGAAGCGGGTCGGCGGTGCCCATGCCGAGCGTGGACGGGTCGGCCGACTTGTCCTTGTAGAGCTGGTCGTGGATGCGCTGCAGGACCTCGCGCTCCTCGGGGCCGACCTTGACCGTGGCCTTGGTGCCGTCGGTCTGGAAGAAGGTGCCTCCGAAGTTCAGCCCGAGGTTGAGCACCTTGTTGACCGGCGACTTCAGCGGCCAGGCCACCCCGAAGGAGCCGCCCTTGGTGAGCTTCTTGCAGATCTCGGCGTACTCGTCCCAGGTCCAGGGGTCGTCCGGGGTCGGGACGCGGACCTTCGCCGCGTCCAGCAGCTTCTTGTTGGCGATGATGACCTGCGACTCCTGGAGGAACGGCACGCCGTACACGCCCTGGCCGCCCTTGCCGTCGGCGAAGGTCACGGTGTCCCAGGCGGGCTGCGGGATGTCGCTCTTCAGGTCGGCGGGGAGCTTGCCGGTGAGGTCCAGGAGGTAGCCGCGCGAGGCGAAGCCGGCGAGCGCCGGGGAGTCGTCGTGGATGACGTCCGGCGGGTCACCGCCCTCGAACGAGGTGACGAGCTGGTCGTTGACGTTGTCCCAGCTCCCCTGGACGTACTCGACCTGGGTGCCGGGGTTGGCCTTGTTCCACTCGCCGACGATCTGCTTGTTCGCGGCGATGGACTCCTTCTGCCAGGCGAGGCTCAGGAACTTCAGGTTCACGGCCTTGGCGGGCTGGTCACCGCCGCCGGTGTCTCCGCCCGACGAGCAGCCGGCGGTCAGTGCGACCATCGCGGCCGCCGCCACCGCGAGTGCGGTTCTGGTACGCAAGAGTTTCTCCTATCGGGGGGTGCAGCATGCTTGTTGGGTTCCGCGGGAGCTAGCCCTTGACGGCGCCGGCCATCAGGCCCGATCTGAGCCGTCGCTGGATGATCGCGAAGAACACCAGGCTCGGGATCGTCGCGAGCAGCGACGCCGCCGCGAGCGGGCCGAGACGTACGACCCCCTCCGCGCCGGTGAACTTGACGAGGGTGAGTGGCAGGGTCGCCACGTCGGGGTTTTTGAGGACGACCAGTGCGAACAGGAACTCGTTCCAGGAGGAGATGAAGGCGAACAGGGCCGTGGCCACCACGCCGGGGGCGAGCAGCGGCGCGACGACCTTCACCAGCGAGCGGATCCGGCCAGCGCCGTCGACGGCCGCGGCCTCCTCCAGCTCGCGCGGCACCGCACGCACGTACCCCTGGAGCATCCACAGCGCGAACGGCAGCACGAACGTGACGTGCACGATGGTGAGGCCGGGCAGGGTGTTCACCAGGTCCAGGCTCCGCAGCACCATGAACAGCGGGATGATGATCAGGATGAACGGGAAGACCTGGCTGACCAGCACCCACCCGACGGCGAGCTTGCTGACGAGCGAGCGGTAGCGGGCCATGGCGTACGACGCGGGCAGCGCGAGCACGACGGTCAGCACCGAGCACGCGACCGCCACCGCGAGGCTGCGCAGCGCGCTGCCGACGAGGTCCTGCTCGCCGAAGGCGTCGGCGAAGTTGGTCAGGATGGGGTGGCGCGGGATCCAGGTCGGGACCAGGCTCGCCATCTCCCGCGAGGTCTTGAGCGCCGTGGACAGCAGCCAGACCATCGGGAAGGCCAGGAAGACCACGTAGCCCAGCAGGGCGAGGTACTGCAGTGGCCTGCGCATGTCAGTCCGCCTCCCTCATCTGCCGCCAGATATAGAGGCCGAGCACGGCCAGCACGAGGATCACGAAGGCGACGCCCAGCGTGGCCGCGTACCCGAAGAAGCCGTAGCGGAAGGCCTCCTCGTAGGCGAAGAGCATCGGCAGTCGGGTCTGCCCGCCCGGCCCGCCCTGGGTGAGGACGTAGACCAGGCCGAACTGGTTGATGTTCCAGACGAAGTCCAGTGAGGTGATCGTCACGATCACCGGGCGCAACTGCGGCAGCGTGATGCTCCAGAAGCGGCGGAAGGCCGAGGCCCCGTCCATGTGACCGGCCTCGTACAGTTCCTTGGGCACGTTCTGCAGCCCCGCGAGCAGCACGACGGTCGTCTGCGGCATGCCCGTCCAGATCCCGACGACGATCACCGCGGGGAGCGCGATGGAGAAGTCGTTGAGCCAGTCGACGTTGTGGTCGAGCAGGCCGACGTCGCGCAGCACGCTGTTGAGGATCCCGGCGTTCGGGTGGTAGACGAGCCGCCACATCAGCCCGATGACGACGGGCGGCATGGCCCACGGCACCACGACCAGCACCCGGGCGAACGACCGGAACCGCAGGTCCTCGTTGAGCAGCAGGGCCAGCCCGAGCGAGGCGAGGAACTGCAGCACGGTCACCGAGACCGCCCAGATCAGGCCGATGCGGAACGACGACCAGAAGTCCGCGTCGCCCATGAGGTCGCCGAAGTTCGCCAGACCCACGAAGGAGGTCTCGGCGTTGCGCCCCGACCTGGCGTCGGTGAACGCGAGGAAGATGCCGTACAGCAGCGGCCCGACGCTGAAGACCAGCACCGGCACGAGCGCGGGCAGCATGAGCACGAGCGTCTCGCGCCCCTGCCTGGTCCTCGTCCGCCCGCCGCGGTGACCCGCCGCGGGCCTTCGCGTCCTTTCGGCCGTCAGGGTCATGAGGTCTCCTCCCCCAGGGTCGAGGCGCGGACCACGAGCCGGGGCTCGACGGTGACGACGCGCGGCGCGCGGGCGCCGTGGGCCAGCCGGTCGAGCAGGAGCTCGGCCGCCGCCCTGCCGCGTTCGGCCGAGCCGAGCGAGACGCTGGTCAGCGGGGGCCAGGCGACGGTGGCGAGGTCGGTGTCGTCCATGCTCGCCACGGCGACCTCCTCCGGCACGCGCCGCCGCTCGCGGCGCAGGACGTCGAGCGCCCCGAGCGCGATCAGGTCGTTGGCGCACAGCAGCGCGTCGAGGTCGGGCACGCGTTCTACGAGGCGGCCCGCGGCCCGGGCGCCTTCGGGGCGGTAGAAGTCGCCCACCTCCACGAGGTCCGGGTCGTACGGCAGGCCGAGCGCCGCGAGCGCCTCGGCGTAGGCGGCCGAGCGGGCGGCGCCGGGGACGGTGTCGAGCGGGCCGTTGACGAAGCCGATCCGCCTGCGGCCCAGCCCGTGAAGGTGCTCGACGGCCAGGCGAACGCCCTCGCGGGAGTCGGTCCTCACGTTGTCGACGGGGGTGCCCTCCGGGACCGAGCCGATGATCACGATCGGCGCGCGGGCGGAGGCGAACATCTTCAGGTGCTCGCCGGTCACCCGCAGCGGGATCATGATGAGGCCGTCGATGTACCGCTCGCCGAGGCCGCGCAGCACGTCGATCTCGTCGGCGGCGTCCACGTTGGTGGAGTGCAGGACGAGCCGGTAGCCGGCCGCCTTGAGCACCGGCTGGATCTCGCGGATCATCGCGAGGTACACCGGGTTCCCTATGTCGGCCATCGCGAAGCCGACCTGGTTGCTGCGCCGGGACTTCAGCGACCTGGCCACCGAGTTCGGCACGTAGCCGAGCTCGCGCGCCGCGCTCATCACGCGGCGCTCGGTCTCGGCCTTGGTGGGCAGCCCGTTGAGCACGCGCGACACCGAGGCTATCGACACGCCCGCGCGCTGGGCGATCGTCGTGATCGTCGGCCCGTCACTCACGTGTCACCTCGGAGGTCGAAAACGGTAAACGTTTACACAAGCGCTGGTCGAGAACGCTGAAAACGTTTACGGGGTGAGGACATGTAACCTGGCGGACACATTCAGCGTCAAGTCACGATCGGGTAAACCGGACATCGCCTCTGCTAGGGAGCATATGTGGGCGCTCGCCGCCGACAGCCCGGCACGAAGTCGAACCGGTACGGCTCGCCGAGGTGCCGGGCATAGGTGGCGCGACCTATCCGGAAACGGGACAGGTCAGACCGTACGGCGCCAGACGTCGATGGCGAGCACGTGCCGCATGCCGACGGACAGGTACAGATCGAGCGCCGGGGAGCTGTTGTTGGAGTCCACGTGCAGGTACGTGCCGGCCCTCCCCCCGCGCGCGTCCCTGGCGAAGGCGTGCCTCAGCAGCAGCCGGCCGAGGCCCCTGCCGCGGAACTCCGGCAGCACCGAAAGGATCCGGACGTATCCGCAGTTCTCATCGCTGACGAACATGTCGCTCCCGAGCAGCATCGCCGCCGGCTGTCCGTCCACCTCGGCGACGAGGAGCTGCGACCAGTCGTGGGTGCTGGAGGACTCGAAGTCCTCCCTCCACCGGTCGTACTCCTTCGGGACGAACCCGAAGTGCTCGGCGAAGCCCTCCTGGTGGATCCGGTGGGCGGCCCGCGTCAGCTCCTCGGACCCGGCCGCCTGGCGGACGGTCACGCCGGGCAGGGACCCCGGGTCCACGTCGGTGTGGTCGGCCCTCAGCCGGTGAAAGCTGGTGGCGGCCTCGAAACCGTGCTCCTTGGCCAGCGCCTGCTTGGCGTCGTCCTGCCGGTAGATCCCCACGTCGGCCACCGCGTGCGGGTGCCCTGCCTCCACGGCCAGCTCACGGGAACGGCGCAGGACGGTGTCCCACAGCCAGGGGGTCACCACGTCGTCCCGGGAGAGGATCTCGATGTCGACGCTGTCGCTGTCGCCCTGGCGCGCGGCGTAGCCCCAGCCCACCAGGGAGGGGTCCGCGTCGCGCCGGAACACCAGCCAGCCGTCGCGGGCGAGGTCGAAGCCGGGCTCGGCGAGCACGTCCGCCACGTCGTCCTCGGTCATGTCGGGGTGGCCGAGGATGGCGGTGTCGCAGGCGGACACCAGCTCGTGGATGACCGGCACGTCCTCTGCCACGGCCCGCCGGACGTCGTACACGTCCGTGATCGCATCGTTGTCGTAGGTGTGGTTCACGTCTCCGTTGTAGGACCGGCCACTTGCACGGCGCTGAGTCCGGACTTGGCGAAGGCGCCGCCTGGGGGATGATGGCGTCCATCGCGACGAGTCAGAAGCGGGGACGTATGGAGATGCGGGACTTCTTCGAGCACATTTCAGGGGCCCGGCGGGTGTACGGGGAGCCGTACGAGAGGGACGGCTCCACCGTCATCCCGGCGGTCTCGGTGCGCGCGGCGGGCGGGTTCGGCACCGGCGACGTGCAGGGACGGGTCTCCGGCGGCACGGGCGGGGGCGGAGCCACGACGGCCCGCCCCGTCGGCGCGTACGTCGTCAGGGACGGCAAGGTGTCGTGGGAGCCCGCCATCGACGTGAACCGCATCGTGCTCGGCGGGCAGATCCTCTGCGGGCTCGCGCTCATCGTTTACGCGCTACGCGCCGGGCTGCACCCGGATCGCCGACGTGGACGTTGACGGGCGCGACTAGTCTTGGCAGGCATGGCCCGCACCCGCCTTTACCGCGACGGCGTCCTGGAAGCCGAGGGCTTCCCGATCGCCGACGTCTCCGACCACATCAAGGACCCGTCGGCGACCGTGTGGTTCGACCTGCTGGCTCCCACCCCTGAGAAGCTCGCGGTGATCAGCGAGGAGCTCGGGCTGCACCCCCTCGCCGTCGAGGACGTCCTGCACCCCCACCAGAGGCCGAAGCTCGACATCTACGACACCCACCTGTTCCTGACCGTCTACGCCGTCAGGCTCGGCGAGGGCGGTGGGCCCCTCGACCTCACCGAGGTGTCGGTCTTCGTGACCAAGAACGCTCTGGTGACGGTGCGGTCCGACGACACCTGCGACATCGACGCCGTGGTGGCCCGCTGGGACGCCGAGGCGAGGCTCGCCAAGCACGGCGTGTCGTTCCTCCTGCACGCCCTGCTCGACTACGTCGTGGACGGCCACTTCGACGTCGCCCAGACACTCGATGACCAGGTGGAGTCGCTGGAGGACCAGCTGTTCACCGAGCAGACGGGCGACGGGCGCGCCATGCAGCGCCAGATGTTCGACCTCCGCAGGACCACGGTGCGGTTCCGGCGAGTCGTGGTGCCGATGCGCGAGGTGGTGAACTCCCTCATCCGGCGCGACCTGCGGGTGGTCGGGTCCGAGATGGGGCCCTACTACCAGGACGTCTACGACCACGTGCTACGGGTGTCCGAGTGGACCGAGTCACTGCGCGAGCTGGTGGGCAACATCTACGAGACCCACCTGAACCTGCAGGGCTACCGCATGAACGACATCATGAAGCGGGTGACGAGCTGGGCCGCCATCATCGCGGTGCCCACGTTGATCACCGGCTTCTACGGGCAGAACATCCCGTTCCCCGGCTTCTCGCACACGGCCGGGTTCTGGACCTCCAGCCTCCTGATCGTCGTGGCCTCGTCGATCCTCTACCTCGTCTTCCGCAAGAAGGACTGGATCTGACCGGCTCTCAGCCGGTGCAGGCGCTGGAGCCTCCGAGCCTCACCATCGCCTGGTAGACCTCCTCGGGACGCATGGGCGGCTCGGGGAGCGGGCGGGCGCGGTCGGCCCGGAAGGCGTCGAGCATCAGCCCGAGGTGGCGCCGCCACGCCGTGGGACAGAACTCGCTGGTCGCCTCGCTGATACGGGTGTGGGCCCAGATCACGAGCGCCAGGTCCTCCACCGTGACGTCCGGACGGACCGCGCCCTCGCGCTGCGCCCTCTCGACGATGCGGCGGCTCAGCTCGTTGATGTGGCCCTGGGTGCGTTCGATGCACGCCGCGTGGGGGAAGCGCATGGACGCCAGATCGTTGAACCCCCGGTCGTGGGCCTGCAGCTCGCAGAGCCTCTCCAGGTAGAACGCGAACGCCTCCCACGCGTCATCCATGCTCAGGGCCTGCTCCGCGCTCTCCAGCCACGTGCTCAGCTTGCCGACGAATATCGCCTCGACGAGGTCCATGCGGGTCGGGAAGTTGCGGTAGAGGGTGCCGATGGCGACCCCCGCCTGCCTGGCGATCTGTTCGAGGGGAGCGTCGAGCCCTTCGGAGGCGAAGACCATGCGGGCCGCGCCGACGAGCGCGTCGCGGTTGCGTTGCGCGTCGCGGCGCAGGGGCCGCGCGGCCTTGGTGGGCGTGATCTCGTCGGACGACATCTCCCTAGTGTAACGAACTGGAGGGACGCCTCGACTTCTGTGCTACGCTCGCGAGTCGAGGTGACCCTCGACTTTGTGTCGCGCGCTCCGCACCAGGTCAGAGTCACGTCGAACTTCCCTAAGGTGATGACGGCCGGGCTCACCTGCGGGCATGCCCCCTCACTCCCCCCGGCCCTCGAAGGAGACCCTGTGAACGTCTTCCTGTGGATACTTCAGGTGCTTCTCGCCCTGGCGTTCGGCATGGCCGGTGTCCTGAAGACCACTCAGCCCAAGGAGAAGCTCGCCGCGAACATGGGGTGGGTCGAGGACTTCTCCGCGGGCACGGTGAAGTTCATCGGCGGAGTGGAGTTCCTCGCCGCGCTCGGGCTGATCCTGCCCGCGGTCACCGGCATCGCCACCGTCCTCACTCCGCTCGCGGCCACCGGCCTGGTCCTGGTCATGATCGGCGCGATCGTGGTCCACGTGCGGCGCGGCGAGATCCAGGGAGTGGTCATCAACGTCGTGCTGCTGGTCCTCTCCGGCCTCGTTGCCTGGGGCCGCTTCGGCCCGTACCACTTCTGAGCCTCCTCTTCTGGGCCTCCTCAGGATTCCGGTCCGGCGTCGATCACCCAGGCGGACGTCCCCGCTCGTAGGAACGCATGACCGGCCGCCTCTCAGGCTGATGCGGCCGGGCCGCTTCCGTGTGTCCGGCCTCGGATGCCCCGGCCGTCCTGGATGGCGTTCCACTCCTCGTCGGTCACCGGTGGGGTGCCGAGCGCGCGTGCCGCCTCGTCGAGGTCCGCACGGCTGAGCTGCCAGCCGTGCATGAGACCCTCGGCGCGTCTTCTCCGGCTCTCGCTCTCCATGATGAGGGCCACGGCGGCGCGCACGCGGTCCACCGTCACGCGGTTCACCTTCCGGCGCCGATCCGCCTGCCCGCCCGCGTGAGCGCCCCCCTCGCCGATCACCCGGCCCCCTCGGCGGTTCTCCCATGCTGCCGAATGCTCATAGACCGAAGTTAGAAATGCCAGCAAATGAGTGGCAAGAGAGTTTCGCGTAGTTGCTACGCGCACGGCTCCGGGAACCAATACTCCGGATGTTCAGCCGGTCTTGGGGGAGAGGAACTCAAGGCGGTTCTCGTGGCAGTCGGCAGCGTAGAACCTTCGGTGTCCGGGGAAGTCGTCGTCCCAGACCACCTTTACGCCGAGGTCGGCCAGCCGTTCGGCGAGAGCGTCCAGATCGGCGACCAGGATGCCCGGGTGGGCCTTGCGGGCCGGTCGGAAGTCCTGTTCGACCCCCAGGTGGATCTCCAGATTGTCGGACCGCACCCACAGTCCGCCGCGGGCGGCGAGCACCGGGGGCTTCTGGATCTCGGTCATGCCCAGCACGTCCACGTAGAACCGGCGGCACACCTCCTCCTCACCCGGCGGCAGGGCGAGCTGCACATGGTGCAGCCCGAGGCCGAAGGGCGAGCGGGCCGCCTCGGTGTCGTAGGGCTGGGCCCTCTGACGTTCGCTCATGGTTCGGTGCCTCCGTCCGCCCGCTGCTCTACGAGCAGGTCGAACGCAGACGGGATGATCAGTATAGACGCGACATGTGCGGGTCCGCCCGGCGGAACGATGCTGAACGTCATGTCAGCTTCAGCGTCCACCCTCTTGGCTGCGACCGTGGTGCTTGAGCGCCAGTCGAACCGCGCCGTACCGAGAATCGCGAAATTGTTCTTACCGGGTCAAGCGGGCGGCAGCGCTTCGCGCCGACGCGCGGACAGAGGAACCCACGGCGGTTCTCGTGGCAGTCGGAGACATAGAACCGCCGATGGCCCGGATCATCTCAGTGATCGACAAGCTGTTCTCCAACGCCCGCCTCTAGCGTCGTTCGGGGCCTTCGCGCCAGGTGCGACACCGGAGCCGGCCCCAGGCAGGTGAGCTCCTCAAGAGAGATAGTGGTGAGGTCCGAGAGATGAAGAGCGTGAGCCGGCGTCAGTGGAGCAGATGGCAGTGGGCGGTCGCAGGACTGACGATCGGCGTATTGGTCGTCGTCTCAGGGTTCGTGTGGCGGACAGTGACGGCGACCGTGACCATGGTCCCCTCCTGGACCCGCAACGTCGGCTTGGGGGCCTCCGCGGCGCCGGCGGTGGCCGACGGTGTGGTGTACGTCCTCAACAGCGAGGACAGCATGTACGCCCTGGACACGGCCTCCGGCGGACAACGCTGGACCCACAAACTTCCCAGAGTTCCCGTAATCGGCTACTCCGAACCGGTGGTGGCCGGAGGTGTCGTATACACCACCAGTGACGGCAGGATGTACGCCCTGGACGCGGCGACCGGCGAGCAACGCTGGACCCACGAAACCCGCCACCGCGCCAGCGTCGACTTCAGCCCGGTGGTGGCCGGGGATGCCGTCTACTTCGCCGACGAAACGGGCAGGGCGTACGCCCTGGACACAGCCACCGGCAAGCAACGCTGGACCTACGAAACCGGAGGCAGGGGCTTCAAGCCGGTGGTGGCCGGGGATGCCGTGTACGTCGGCGACGAAGTGGGCAGGGTGCATGCCCTGGACGCGGCGACCGGCGGGCAACGCTGGACCCACGAAACCCGCCACCGCGCCAGGGTCGACTTCAGCCCGGTGGTGGCCGGGGATGACGTCTACTTCGCCGACGAAACGGGCAGGGCGTACGCCCTGGACACGGCCACCGGCAAGCAACGCTGGACCTCCAGAATCGGCAGCGGCCCCTACGTCAGTCCGGTGGTCGTCGGCGGTGTCGTGTACATCGCCAATACCAAGGTGTACGCCCTGGACACGGTAACCGGCGAGCGACGCTGGACCTCCGAGGCCGGCGGCCCCTGCGTCAGTGCGATGTCGGCCGGCGGTGTGGTGTACGTCCGCAACGCCGAGGGCAAGATGTACGCCCTGGACGCGGCGACCGGCGGGCAACGCTGGACCTACGAGGTTTCCCGTGGTGACCACTCCGATCCGGTGGTGGCCGACGGCGTGGTGTATCTCGACGATGACAATGAGAACAAGGTGCACGCCCTGGACGCGGCGACCGGCGAGCAACGCTGGATCTATGAAACCGGCAGCGGGATCTTCAGGCCGGTGGTGGCCGACGGTGTCGTGTACATCTTCACCATCGGCGCCACGGTACATGCCGTGAGAGCGACGACTGGATAAGGCCGACCAGCCCGTCGCGCCGGACCGCATCGGAACCGCACAGAGCCGCCTGGGGCCGCCTGGGGCCGCCTGGCCAGGGCTTGCCCCCTCGATAGGCTGAGGGGCATGGGGCGGGCGAATGACGAAGCGGCGGCGGCGCTTGAGGAGTATGCCGAGCTGTTCGCGATGAACGGCGGTGACGCCTTCCGGGTGCGCAGCTACCAGAAGGCCGCCAAGGCCATCGCGGGCTTTCCCGAGGACATCTCGAAGGTGGACGTCCGCAAGGTGCCCGGCGTGGGCGAGGCCATCGCGAAGAAGATGGAGGAGTTCCTCCAGCGGGGCGGCTTCCGCCAGCTCGACGACCTTCGCCGCAAGGTGCCCGACGGCGTGCGGAAGCTGACGCGCATCCCGTCGCTCGGGCCGAAGAAAGCCGTCTTCCTGTTCCAGGAGCTCGGCATCGCCTCCCCCGAGGCGCTGGCCGAGGCGATCCAGGAGGGCAGGCTCGCCGGGCTGCGCGGGTTCGGGGCCAAGAGCGAGGAGAACATCCTCAAGGGCATCGAGCAGCTCCAGCGGGCCGGTGAGCGGGTGCACCTCGGCGTCGCCATGGATCTGGCCGAGCGCGTGATCGCCTCGCTCCCCGCCGAGAAGATCGCCTACGCCGGGTCGCTGCGCCGCATGAAGGACACGGTCGGCGACATCGACATCCTGGCCGTCGGGCCGGTGACGCTGATGGAGGAGTTCAGGCGGCAGCCGTACGTCGCCGAGGTCATCGCGAGCGGTGACCTGAAGACCTCGGTGCGCACGACCCAGGGCCTTCAGGTGGACCTCCGCGTGGTGCCGGCGGAGTCGTGGGGCGCGGCGATGCAGTACTTCACCGGCTCCAAGGAGCACAACGTACGGCTGCGCGAGATGTGCGTGAAGCGCGGCTGGAAGCTGTCGGAGTACGGCCTGTTCGAGGGCGAGACCGTGATCGCCGGACCGACCGAGGAGGGGATCTACGAGGCCCTCGGCATGCAGTGGGTGCCGCCGCCGCTGCGCGAGGACTCCGGAGAGATCGAGGCGGCCCTGCGCCGGGAGCTTCCCGAGCTGGTGACCTTGGATGATCTCAGGGGCGACCTGCACACCCACACCGATCTGACCGACGGCATCGCCACGCTGGAGGAGATGGTCGCGGCGGCGGCCGGGCGCGGCTACGAGTACTACGCGGTGACCGACCACGCGCCCAACCTGTTCATGCAGCGCATGACCCTTGAGAAGGCGCTGGAGCAGCGCGAGCGGCTCCACCGGCTTCAGGCCGCCTACCCTGGCATGCGACTGCTGCACGGCACCGAGCTCAACATCGCGCCCGACGGCACCGTCGACTGGCCGGCCGAGGTCCTGGAAGGCTTCGACGTGTGCGTCGCGTCCGTACACTCGCATTTCACCCAGTCACGCGACGAGATGACCCGCCGGTTCATCACCGCGTGCGAGAACCCGAACGTCCACATCATCGGTCATCCCACCACCCGCAAGATCGGCAAGCGCCCTCCCGTGGACGCCGACTGGCCGGCCGTCTTCGCGGCGGCGGCGCGCACCGGCACCGCGATGGAGATCGACGCCTACCCCGACCGCGCCGACCTCCCCTCCGATCTCGCCCGGCTCGCGCGCCACCACGGGGTGACGTTCTCCATCGACAGCGACTCCCACGCCGTGCCGCACCTCGGCAACCAGCGCTTCGGCGTCGGCATCGCCCAGCGAGCCTGGCTCACCACCGACGACGTCATCGACACCTGGCCGCTCGACCGCCTCCTGGCCTTCCTCGGCCGGGGCTGACCGCTCCGCGAAGGCCGTGGCCCCCGGGGCCGGGGCGGGAAGGCGGGGAGGAGGAAGATGGAGGTCCGGGGCCGGAAACCACCCGCACACCGCAGGCGCCGATCATCATGAATAGGTTCTGATCATGAGAAATATCGACAAGACCGATCTCTCGGTTTTCCCGTTGTGCCTGGGCGGCAACGTCTTCGGCTGGACGGCCGACCGTGACACCTCGTTCGCCGTCCTCGACGCCTACGTCAAGGCGGGAGGCAACTTCATCGACACCGCCGACTCGTACTCGGCGTGGATCGCCGGCAACCAGGGGGGCGAGTCCGAGACGATCATCGGCGAGTGGATGGCCGAGCGCGGCAACCGCGACTCCCTCGTGATCGCCACCAAGGTCGGCCAGCAGCCCGGAGCCAAGGGACTGTCGGCGGCCAAGATCCGCTCCGCGGCCGAGGGGTCGCTGCGGCGGCTGGGCACCGACAGGATCGACCTGTACTACGCCCACGCCGACGACCGGGGCACCCCGCTGGAGGAGACCCTGACGGCCTTCGACGAGCTGGTGCGCGAGGGCAAGGTGCGCCACATCGGCGCCTCGAACTACGAGGCCGACCGGCTGGCGGAGGCGCTGGCCGTGTCCGACCGGCTGGGCCTCGCCAGGTACGTCGCCCTCCAGCAGCCCTACAACCTCGTGGAGCGCGAGTACGAAGGGCGGCTCGAAGAGGTGGTCGCCCGCGAGCGCCTGTCGAGCGTGCCCTACTACGGTCTGGCCAAGGGGTTCCTGACCGGGAAGTACCGTCCCGGTGTCCACGTCGACTCCGCGCGGGCGGAAGGCGCCGCTGCCTACCTCCAGACCGAACGGGGCCGCCGCGTGCTGGACGCGCTGGACAAGGTCGCCGCGGCCCACGGAGCCGAGGCGGCGACCGTGGCGCTCGCCTGGCTGCTGACCCGGCCCTCCATCGCCGCGCCGATCGCCAGCGCCAGGGTGCCCGAGCAGGTTCCCGCGCTGGTCGCGGCGGCGGACCTGGTGCTGTCCCCCGAGGAGGTCCGGCTTCTCGACGAGGCCTCGGCCTAGAAACGCGGCGGCCCGCAAGGAAGGCCGTAAAAGGACCTTTCCAACCGAAGAAAGGCCCGTAGAAACCGTGGAAACGCCCGTAGAAGCCGTCGAAACGCCCGTAGAGCGGCCCGTAGGAGGGCGTGGGAGGGCGTGGGAGGGCGTGGGAGATGGCGAAGGCCCGGTCGCGGGGCCTCTGGAGGTGAGGAGACCCGCGACCGGGCAGCTCGGGGGAGCCGCTCCCAGCCGTGACGGCTCCCGGCGCGAGGGGGACGCCGGGAGCCGGGCTTCTCAGTGGGAGACGGCCTTCTCGGCGCCGGCGCCGGTGAGCGAGCGGACCTCGATCTCGGCGTACTTCTGCGCGTTGAACTCCTTGCTCATCACGGTCCCGATGTACCCGGCGAGGAAGCCCAGCGGGATCGAGACCAGCCCCGGGTTCTCCAGCGGGAACCAGTGGAAGTCCACGGTCGGGAACAGCGAGGTCTTCGCGCCCGAGACGACCGGCGAGAAGATCACGAGGATCAGGGCCGACGCGAGCCCGCCGTAGATCGCCGAGACCGCCCCCGCCGTGTTGAACCTCTTCCAGAACAGGCTGTAGAGGATGGCGGGAAGGTTGCCCGACGCGGCGACCGCGAACGCCAGCGCCACCAGGAACGCCACGTTGAGGTTCTGCGCGAAGATGCCGAGGACGATCGAGACCGCGCCGATCGCGAAGGCGGAGATCCGCGCGACCTTGATCTCCTGCTGATCGGTCGTGTTCCCCCGCTTGAAGACGTGCGCGTACAGGTCGTGGGCGAAGCTCGACGACGAGGCCAGCGTCAGGCCCGCGACCACCGCGAGGATCGTCGCGAACGCCACGGCGGCGATGACCGCCAGCAGGATCGTGCCCCCGACGTCACCGAAGATGAGCTGCCCGATCTTCAGCGCGAGCTGGGGGGCCGCGGTGTTGCCCGCCGCGTTCTGGGCCGCGATCTCCTTGCTTCCGACCAGGGCGGCGGCGCCGAAGCCCAGCACCAGCGTGAGCAGGTAGAACACGCCGATGATGCCGATGCCCCAAAGGACGGACTTGCGGGCGACCTTGGCGGTCGGCACGGTGTAGAAGCGGATGAGGATGTGCGGCAGGCCCGCCGTGCCGAGGACGAGGGCCAGCCCCAGGCTGATCAGGTCGAGCTTGCTCGCCAGGCCCTTGGCCTCCACCCCGTACTTCAGTCCGGGCTCAAGGAATGCCTGCCCCTTGCCGCTCGCCTGCGCGGCGCCGCCGAGGAGGCTGGAGAGGTTGAAGCCGAAGTGCCCGAGGACGAGCAGGGTCACCAGGGCGGCGCCCGTCATCAGCAGCACGGCCTTGACGATCTGCACCCAGGTGGTGCCCTTCATGCCGCCGACGACCACATAGACGATCATCAGCAGGCCGACGACCACGATCGTGCCCGCCTTGCCCGCGGGAGAGGTGATGCCGAACAGCAGGCCCACCAGAGCGCCCGCGCCGACCATCTGGGCGAGCAGGTAGAAGATGCTGACCGTGATCGTCGAGACCCCGGCGGCCGTACGGACCGGTCGCGGGCTCATGCGGAACGCCAGCACGTCGGCCATCGTGTACTTGCCGGAGTTCCGCATCAGCTCGGCGACCAGCAGCAGGGCCACCAGCCAGGCGACGAGGAACCCGATCGAGTACAGGAAGCCGTCGTACCCGGACAGCGCGATGATGCCCGCGATGCCGAGGAACGACGCGGCGGACATGTAGTCGCCGCCGATGGCGAGACCGTTCTGCGCGCCGCTGAACGACCGGCCGCCCGCGTAGTAGTCGGTGGCGCTCTTGGTGTGGCGGCTCGCCCAGAACGTGATGCCCAGGGTGGCGGCCACGAACAGCACGAAAAGCGTGATCGACAGGGCGTGGTTACTCATTGGAGGACGTCCCCTCGATCTCACCGCGAAGCTTGTCGGACAGCGGGTCCAGCTTGGTGGCGGCATGCCGGGAGTACGCCCACGCGATCAGGAACGTCGACACGAACTGCAGAACGCCGAAGATCAGCGCCACGTTGATGTTTCCGAAGACCTTGGTGCCCATGAAGCCACGCGCCCAGCCGGAAAGGATCACGTACAGCAGGTACCACACAAGGAAGGCGACGGTCACCGGGAACGCCCAGCCGCGGTAACGACGGCGCAGCTCCTGGAACTCGGAGCCGGCCTGCACCCGTTGGTATTCCGATGACTCGTCTTGCTGAGTGGCCACGAGACCTCCACGTTGTGATCTGGATCACGCTTACCGTAGAAGGGTCAGGGGGGTGCCGCAGAGGGCTTGGGTCCGCGTCATCGCCAAGTCGCCCCTACCCGTCGCTCACGGGGCCGGGCCCTGCGCCGAAAGGCGCGTTCCACGCGACGAATGGTCCGCCCGCCTTTGGCCGAGCTGAAGGTTCGGGTTTCAGGTCGAGCGGGGGCGCCAGTCGCCCCGGTTGACGTTGAGCGTCTCGGGCGTGTGAAGCCGCACCATCGTGCGCGCCACCCCTCGCGGCACCCGGCCGGGGGTGAGCAGCGACACCAGGATCATCACGCCGAAGGAGATCGGGACCGTCCACGCCGCCGGCTGCGCGAGCAACGCCCCCGTCCAGCCGGTGTACGGGCCGCCGGTGATGACCGCGATCACGGCGACGCTGGCCAGGCCGCCCCCGGCGAGCAGCCCGGCCATGGCCCCGGTGGTGGTCAGCCGCCGCCACCAGATGCCGAGCACGAGCAGCGGGCAGAACGACGAGGCGGCGACCGCGAAGGCCAGCCCCACCACGTCCGCGACGGCGAGGGACCTCGCCATCGCGGCGAGCAGGAGCGGCACCGTCACGGCAAGCAGCGTGGCGGCACGGAAGCTCGGCACTCCCCCGCGCAGGATGTCCTGCCCGATGACCCCGGCCACCGACACCGCGAGCCCCGAGGAGGTGGACAGGAACGCCGCGAAGGCCCCGGCGGTGACCAGGGCGCCGAGCAGTTCCCCCGCCGTCCCGCCGACCATCCGGCCGGGCAGGGTCAGCACCACCGCGTCCGTACGGCCCGTCATGAGCAGCTCGGGCGTGTAGAGACGCCCGAGGGCGCCGTAGACGGCCGGGAGCAGGTAGAACGCGCCGAGCAGGGTCAGCACCACGAGGGTCGTGCGACGCGCGGCCCGCCCGTCGGGGTTGGTGTAGAAGCGCACGAGCACGTGCGGCAGGCCCATGGTGCCGAGGAAGGTGGCGAGGATCAGCGAGTAGGTCGCGTACAGCGGGTGCTCGCGGCCGTGCAGCGGAAGCGCCCACTGGTGGTCGGTGAGCACGGGCAGGCTCTCCACGTGCGGCACGGGCGTGCCGGCCGGGAACCCCACCGTCGTGTCATGGGTGATCGTGTGGTCGCCGGGCCGGAGCGTGAGCCGCTCTCCGCGCACCGCCCGGCCGTCCACGCGGCCGGTGGCGGTGACCACGGTCTCCCGCTCGAACCGTACGGTCACGTCGGCGCTGACCGCCACGGTGACGGCGTCGGTGAAGACCGGGGGCGCGTCGCGTCCGAGCCCCGGCTTGCCGAGCCCGTACCAGGCGAACAGCAGGAACACCACGGGCAGGGCCAGCGCGGTCAGCTTCAGCCAGTACTGGAACGCCTGGACGAACGTGATCGAACGCATCCCCCCGGACAGCACGTTGACCGCGACGACGACGGCCACGAGCAGCCCGCCCACCCACGGCGGCGCCCCGGTGATCGTGCGGAACACCAGCCCCGCGCTCTGGAACTGCGGCATCAGGTAGAGCCAGCCGATCAGCACGACGAGCACGCTGGCCACCCGCCGCACGGCCATCGACTCCAGGCGGGCCTCGGCGAAGTCGGGCAGGGTGTAGGCGCCCGACCTGCGCAGCGGGGCCGACACCAGCACGAGCAGCACCAGGTAGCCGCCGGTCCAGCCCACCGGCAGCCACAGCATGTCGGCGCCGTAGGCGAGGATGAGGCCGGCGATGCCGAGGAAGGAGGCCGCCGACAGGTATTCGCCGCCGATAGCCGAGGCGTTCCACAGCGGCGAGACCGTACGTGAGGCGACGTAGAAGTCGGACGTCGTGCGCGACAGCCGCAGCCCGAAGGCCCCGATGAGGATGGCCGCCACCACCACGACCATCACGGCGGCGAGCCCCAGCGCCGCGTTCACCGCACCCCGCCCACGACTCCCCCTGCGACTTCGCCCGCGACCCCGCGAACGACTCGGCCCGCGACCCCGCGTACGGCTCCGCCCGCGACTGCGCCCGCACGCCGCCCGGGTGGCACGCTCACTGGCGTTCGACCAGGTCGGCGAAGTGGCGCTCGTTGCGTTCCGCCTGCCGCACGTACAGCCACGCGCCGGCGACGAACGACGGGTAGATCAGCCCCGCCAGCACCACCCACGGCAAGGGAAGCCCGAACACGCGCACCTCGCGCAGGCCGGGGACCAGCAGGAACAGCAGCGGCAGCCCGCCGATCACGCATCCGAGCACCGTGCACACGAACAGCGCCAGCCGGAACTGGGTGCGGATCAGCGAGCGCATGTAGACCTCGCCGAGGCGCGTCTGCTCGTCGATCTCCATGGTGACCGGGTAACGGGGCCTGCGCGCCGCAGTGGTACGAGGGCTGGTGACCACCTCCCGCTTCGGCCTCTCCGGCGTCTTCGGCGTCATCTGGTACGGCCCTCCGCGCCCGGCCGCATCGCGCACGGGCACCCTTTTGTCCTCCGCGTCATTCCGTACGGCCCTCCGCTTTCGGCCTCATCGCGCACGGGCCCCCTCGCGTCTTCGGAGTCATTCCGTACGGCTCTTCCTGGCGCGGCGTACGAGCAGGTCGCGGAGCTCGCGGGTGTGGCGGCGGCTGACCGGGATCTCGGTGTCGCCGATGCGCACCGTGCAGCGCCCGGAGTCGATGTGCAGCTCGTCGATGTGCTTTACGGCGACCAGGTGGCTGCGGTGTACGCGGATGAACCCCGCGGCGGCCCAGCGCTCCTCCAGCGCGGCGAGCGGGATGCGCACCAGGTGGCTGCCGGCGGCCGTGTGGAGCCGGGCGTAGTCCCCCTGCGCCTCCACGTACCGGACGTCCGAGCTGGCGACGAAACGGGTGACCCCCGCCAGCTCGACCGGGATGGTCTCCGCGTCCGGCGCGGTGCGGGCGGCGTCCTCCACCGATTCGGGCGCGTCCGGGATGGCGGCGCAGACCCTGCGGATCGCCTCGGCGAGCCGTTCGGGCCGTACCGGCTTGAGCAGGTAGTCCTCGGCCTTGATCTCGAACGCGTCCACGGCGTGCTCTTCGTAGGCGGTGACGAACACGACCCGGGGAGGCCGGGCGAACTGGGCCAGCAGGCGGCCGAGCACGACGCCGTCGAGGCCGCGCATCCGGATGTCGAGGAACACCGCCTCGACGGGTCTGCCGTCGGCCATGGCGCGGTCGAGCATCTTCAGCGCCGACGCGCCGTCGCGGGCCGTGGCGACCTCGCCGATGCGCGGATCGGCCCTGAGCAGGTACGCCAGGTCCTCCAGCGCCGGCTGCTCGTCGTCCACCGCCAGCACGCGCAGGCCGGTCACATCAC
The DNA here is from genome assembly GCF_043197795.1 of Sphaerisporangium sp. NPDC049003. Lineage (NCBI taxonomy): Bacteria > Bacillati > Actinomycetota > Actinomycetes > Streptosporangiales > Streptosporangiaceae > Sphaerisporangium > Sphaerisporangium sp. NPDC049003. Next base: position 52,212 of record NZ_JBICTU010000005.1, on the reverse strand, counting down.
TCCCATTCGCCCGATCGCACTCCCGAGTGAACTAGAGAGTGATGAATCCGGCAGAGGAAGTCAACGCCTCACCTCACCAGCGGCCATAACTATCCGGAGACACCACACGACCCCCAGTCCCAGCTAAGGGCTCCTAACAGAAGCGGTGGACTTGACCTGGTCAGTGGTCGGTGTCGCGCACGTGGCCGCCGTGTAGCGGGACGCGGTCAGCCGCGCGATCGCACGCGATAAACCCGGCGACGTCGACGGTCATCCCCGGGATACTGGTCGCCCATGGATGAGGTCAAGATGATCGTCGCCCATTCCGAGCGCGCGACCCTGCCCGCCGACCTGGTCACCCGCAACCGCGAGGTCGCCGAGGCCGCGCTCCGGCCGTGGGCTCCGGTGTTCACGCACGGCGACCTGCAGATCGCTCACGTGTTCGTCGACGGCGACGGGATCACGGGCATCATCGACTGGTCCGAGGCGGGCCAAGGTGATGCCCTGTTCGACCTCGCCACCTTGACGCTCGGACACGAGGAACACCTCGGCGACGTCGTCGCCGGCTATGGCACCGACGTCGACCTCGACGTGATCCGCGCGTGGTGGTCGTTGCGAAGCCTGCTGGTGGTTCGCTGGCTGGTCGAGCACGGCTTCGACCCGTTCGCCCCGGGCTGCGAGATCGACGTGCTGAGATCCCGGCTGTGAGGCCGCGCGGGCCCGACCGCCATGAGAAGTCCTATCGGAACGATCAGTGGACGAGGCGTCGCCAGCGGATGATGGCGACGAGGGTCATGACTTCACTGAGTACCAGTGATGACATCAGATGCTTCCAGCAATGCTACGGCTTCTATTTCGAAACTCTCAAGGTCGTCGAACCAATTCGGATATCCACCTCTGCGAGTGAAGAACTTAACAGTAGTGCCATGAGTTGACCAATCGGCGTCGACTCCCGTGGATATAACTGCAGTCAACGTGTCAAAGCCCGGAAGGTTCCTCGCCGCAGCAAGGGCGGCCAAGGAGAAGGTTAGAGCTCGAACACAAATCGCAGTCAGGTAGCCCTCTCGGTCAACAGGAAGATCGTCTCCCGGGATCCATACCTCATTGCGGTGATATTCCACTTCGAAGGGTTCAAGGTGATCTACCTGCATGTCAAGCTCAGGATCATGGAGAGCTGCGAGCGACAAGACCCCATGTGGCCCCACAACCCACCCGCCCTCGATTACCTCTTCGAGCTCGGAGGAAATGTCCTGCGACAGTAGTTCTTTTGATGCGGTGGACAACAGGGCCCGCATACTCGAATTAAGGATCACATAACTCCTGGAATATTGAGGTAGTTAAGTGCTTTTTTAAGGGCATTCCCATCCATCATCTTAAGGTATTTTCTCGGCAACTCCTTACCTTTTACCCAGCGCGGGCGCCGGCTTGGGGTGAGTGATCCAGGAGAACCGGTGTGACCAGCGTGATCCCGTATTTCTTCCTGGCCTTGAGGAGGAGTTCGGCGGATGGGTAGCCGGATTCGAGGTAGTGCTCGGCCGGGAGCAGCCCGCGCTGCTGGAGCGCCCGATGGATCTTGTCGGTCATCTGGTTGTCGGGCACGGTCGCGTCGGTAGTGGCCATGTTGGTGATCAGGCTGGGCGGCACGACGTTCGTAGCGTTCGTGGTGTCGGCTGCGGTGTGACAGGTCTCGCTGACGTGGACCTTGTAGCCGTTCCAGAACAGGTCACCGCCTTTAGCCGCCCAGCGGGCATCGGTGTCGTAGGGGGAGGTCAGCCGCACTCGGCCGGGCGGCGGTTCCTCTCCGCCGTCATCGAGGGGCCGCGGCCACTCCCTCTGGCTTAGATCCATCACCTCCTCGATTCCTCTACTGAGCCCGGTCACGCCAAGCGGTGTTGCGGCTGGTCTTGAGGTCGCCGATGAACGCATGCCACTCACCTCGGGCGAACACCAGGGCGGGGCCGCCGCGGTTCTTCGAGTCGCGTATCGCGACGACACCAGGGAGGTTGGTGGCCACCTCAACGCACTGACCGCCGTCCGGGCCAGACCGGGTTGACTTGCACCACTTCGCGGCACTCAGGTCCATTGCTTCATCACGTCCTTGATGAGCTGGAGCGATACATACTGGGCGTGAGCCTCGGCGCGGATTGCCTCGTAACGAGCGGCCACTTTCGCGAGCGTTGAGCGGTCTTCGATGACTTGTCCGCGAGCTGAGGACTCGACGTACACGATATGTGGCGAGCCCTGGAGCTCCGCAAGGGTGAAGGCGCTGAGCATGCCTGCGGTGGATTCGGCGCTGTATGGGACCACCTGGATGGTGACTCTCGCATGCTGTGCGATGTCCAAGAGGTATTCCAGTTGCTCACGCATGACAGCGTGACCTCCGAGGGGGCGACGCAGAACGCTCTCGTCCATCAAAGTCACGATCACCGGCGGGCTCTCCCTTGCGAGAATCGCCTTACGGCGCAATCGGGCGGCGACATGTTCGTCTCGTTGCGCGGTGGTCAGCCCGGGCTCACCTTCAATGACGCGCCGAGCGTACGCCTCGATCTGGAAGAGTCCGGGGATCAGCAGTGGATCCCAACTGCGAAGCAGTGTCGCCTCCTGTTCGACATCCATCCAGTCGCGGAAGAACTCGGGGACCGTTTCCCATCTGGCTATGGAGCAGAGTCGCGTCAAGACGCCGTCGAGGCCCAAGACCTGATCGCAAAGCTCGGCGAAACGTTTCCCTGGTGGACGCCTGGCCGTCTCCACCATGCCCACCACACTCGTTGCGTATCCGATCCGGTGGGCCAGCTCTGCTTGTACCAAGCCTGCTTCGAGGCGGTAACGCCGTAGCTCGTAGGCGAACAGGGCTTGGGGGGACTCTTCCGGGTTGATCTCGACGGGTTTTGTCACTTGATCCCTCCTCGGCTCGTACGGCCTGCCCATGCACACCTCACCCCGGACCTCTCTCTGACTGTGTCGTCGCTGAGAGGTGGATCCGCTGTCGGCAGCATCTTCGGATTGGCCACTCTATGAAGTCAAGTCTTCACTATTCGTATGCAAGGTGGGGTGGGAAGGCGTGTCAACCTCGCAACAACCCGGCAAGAGCGCGCGTGGTTCCGACCGACCGGAGGTAGCGGACGTAGGTGACGCGGCGAGGAACCTTCTCGGAATGGCCGAGCTGGTCGGGGTCCCGGAGTCGGTGGCGCGGGCTCGGGCGTTCGTGCGTGAGGTGCTGGGGCGTACGCATCCGGTGCTGGACGAGGTCGTACTCCTCGTGTCCGAGCTGGTCACGAACAGCGTCACGCATTCGGACTCGCGTGGTGGCGGGCAGGTGACGCTCGCGGTGAGCGATGTTGACGACACCGTCCATGTCGAGGTCGTCGACTCGGGATCCGACAGCGAGCCGAGAGTCCACGACGAGCCGTACGGCGAAGGCGGTCGCGGGTTGTTCCTGGTGGACGCCATCTCCGAGCGGTGGGGCATCTATAGGGACGGCGCTGGCCGGGTGGTCTGGTTCGCCCTCAGATTCCGAGGGCCGGGGTCGATGAACACCGTACCCGGGGCTGGTCCAGAAGTCCGGTCTGGGAGTTGATGCGCGGCCAGCCGGGTGCCGGAGGAAGTGCGGGTCCTGGAGCACAGCCGCGCGCCCCACTCCGGCGCCTCACCCACCTCCCGCCACTCGGGTGGGCACTGCTCGGGTGGGCAGCCCCGGTGCACCACCCACGTGGGTGCCGGGTGGGCTATCTACAAAGCGCACAAACGCCCACAGAACCCCCGTCCCAACAAGGCACGAGCGAGAGGCCCTCCCGTGACCCGGGTGACGTGGTGGGCCGGGTGTTTCCCACCCGGGCCGTGAGTTGCCCATAACACGGGAAAGGGGACGCTCCGGCGTGAAGGACCGGCTGGTGGGTCCGTTAGACGGAGACGCCCTGTTTGTACTTGGGGAGGCGGATGCTGATCTTGGCGCCGGCGCCCTGGGCGGTCTCGACCACCAGGCCGTACTCGTCGCCGTAGACCTGGCGGAGCCGCTCGTCGACGTTGGCGAGGCCGACGCCGCCCGCGCCCGAGCGCTCGTCCGGGTCGCCGGACAGGATGCGCCGCAGCCGCTCGGGGTCCATGCCGATGCCGTCGTCCTCCACGCTGATCAGGCACTCGGCGCCCGCGTCCTCGGCGACGATCGTGATGCGCCCGACCCCGTCCTTGCTCTCAAGCCCGTGGCGCACGGCGTTCTCCACCAGCGGCTGGAGGCAGAGGAACGGCACCGCCACAGGCAGCACCTCCGGCGCGATACGCAGCGTCACCCGGAGCTGGTCACCGAAGCGGGCGCGCTCCAGGGTGAGGTAGCGGTCGATCGAGCGCAGCTCCTCGGCGAGCGTGGTGAACTCGCCGTGCCGCCTGAAGGAGTAGCGGGTGAAGTCGGCGAAGTCCAACAGCAGCTCCCGGGCGCGCTCGGGGTCTGTGCGCACGAACGAGGCGATGGTCGTCAGCGAGTTGTAGATGAAGTGCGGGGAGATCTGCGCCCGCAGCGCCCGTACCTCGGCCTCCATGAGCAGGGTGCGCGAGCGGTCGAGCTCGGCCAGCTCAAGCTGGGAGTCGACCCAGGTGGCGACCTCCTGCGTGGCGCGGACCAGGCCCGCCGAGGCGTGGTCGCCGTAGGCCGCCAGCGAGCCCACCACCCGGTCGTCCGTGGTCAGCGGCACCACCACGGCGTACCTCACCGGGCACTCGGGCAGGTCGCAGGAGACCGCGTCGGGGCCGAGCACCTGGATGCGGCCGTCGCGCAGGGTCGCGGCGGCGTTGGCGAAGGCGTTTCTCGCGTGGTGGTCGCCCGCGCCGTCGTAGACCAGCAGCTCCTCGCCGTTGGTGATCGCGATGGCGGGTGAGCCGAGCAGCTCGCGCAGGTAGCGCGAGGCCTTCAGCGCCCCGGCGGCCGTCAGGCCCGCGCGCAGCGGCGGCGCGGCCAGGGAGGCGGTGTGCAGGGTCTCGAAGGTGGCGCGCTCGGCCGGGCTGGTGCCGAGCTCGCGCCGCCCGCGCAGCACCCGCCACAGCACCACGGCGGGGACCCCGACGAGGACCAGCAGCACGGGCACGGCCAGGAGCGGTTCCACGCCGCCGGAGCCTACCCGACCGTCCCGGCCCCAGCACCCGCCGACAATGCAGGACCGCCCACCCGCCGCGCGGACGGCTGACCTGACCGCTCACCGCCAGGCCCCGCCTCCCCCGGTCCACCCCGCCGTCCCGCACGGGCAACGCCGATCACGGCCTGCGGGCGAGGTAGGCCCACACCCTGTGCCCGGTCGCCGGGGCGCCCTGGAAGCCGGTACGTTCCGCAAGGGCGGTCACGATGGCCAGCCCACGACCACCTTCCGCGCACGGGGCGTCCGCTTGGCCGTGGCCGCCGAACCGCGGGACACCGGCGCCGCCGAGGTCGTAGACGGTGACCAGGACGCTCGCGTCCACCGGGGGGCCGCCGGGCGGTTCACGACGGGGCGTGGTGAGGATGATCTCGACGGTGAAGTGCCCGCCCGGGGATCCGCTGCGGGTGTGGCGGACGGCGTTACCCGCCAACTCGCCGACGACCAGTTCGGCGTCGTCGGCGAACGGCGTGCCGCCGAGCAGGAAGCGGGTGAAGCGCCTGGCCTCCGCGGCCTGGTCGAGCGCGCCGGGGAAGGCGCGCCGCCAGATGAGGATCTCCGGGCCGGTCCGTACGGCCTCGTCGACTGGCAGGGCGCGGGAGGAATGACCGGCCTGCGGCAGACCGGGCAAGGTGACGGGAGCGGCGGCGACGCGAGGCACCTCGTCGCCGGGGTCGGTTGTGATGGACACGAGCCACAACGATCGACGATCGGGCGCAGCTCACCGATCCCACCTTCCACTACGACGATCTTTCAGCCAGGAACCTCGATGACCTGCGTGAACACGCGTATCCAGCTGATCACCACCCGCCGGGCGCCCTGCTCGATACCCCAGCTTTCGTCATTCTCGGTAGTCAAGAGAATACTTTCCGTATAAGTTCTGTGATCCGGGAACCTGTTCGAACCGGGGAGGCATACGGCCATGTCGGGCGAGGGAATCCACACTCTGCTGGAATGCCGGCGACGCGGCGAGGCGTTGCGGGCCATGGGTTACACGTTCGACGAGATAGCCGACCTGTTCTCCGTCTGCCACGACGTCAGCCCGCTGCGCCTGTACCGCTACGCGTACGGGCTGACCGCGGCCGAGGCCGCCGCGCGGTACAACGACCTCGACCCGGCGGGCACCGCCGCGCTGCGCGAGTCACGGCTGTACGAGTTCGAGCACTGGCCGCAGCGTGGGATGCGCCCGACCGCCCGCACCATCGCCCTGTTCGCGCAGGTCTACCGGACCACCGCCCGCCGCCTGGTCGGCGACCGGGTCTACGCCTCCTACAGCGTGCGCGACCGCGACCTCATCGACCGCACCGACCACCGTTCGTCCCTCACCCCCCAGCGGTCCTCTGCCGTCCCGGCCGCCGCCCCCGGTCATGTCACCATGGGTCAGGAAGTGGAAGCGGCACGCCCGGCGGCCCCGGTTCCCGGCTTCAAGGATTGCGCCGCGCTGCTGCGTACCCTCACAGCCGAGGAGGCCGATGTGAAGCGCCGCGATCTGCTCTTCGAACTGGCCCTGGCGCTCGGCGGCGCCCCTGCCCTGGTGCTGCTGCGTCACCTGTCCCCACCGGAGAAGGACCGGCTGGCCACCGCGATCCGCTCCTCCACCCGGGTGGACGCCGCGACGGTGGAGCTGATCGAGAAGCTCACCGCCCGCTGCCGCCGCCTGGACGACGAGTTCGGCCCCGCCAAGGTCCTCCCTGTGGTGGACGGCCAGCGCGCCCTCGTCGCCGACCTGCTGCACCGCGAATCCCTGCTTCCCGCCCTGCGCGACCGCCTCATCCGCGCCTACGCCGAGCTCAGCCAACTCTCCGGCTGGCTCCACCACGACCTCCTCGACCACCCCGGCGCCCGCCAGCGGTACCAGGAAGGCCTCACCGCCGCCCACCAGATCCGCGACCCCACCCTCATCGCCTACCTCCACACCTGCCTGGCCAACATCTCTAGATTCCAAGGCCATGTCGGGGTAGCTCTCGACCACATCTACGCCGCACAAGGCTGGGCACGAAAAAGCCCGAGCGCTTCCCTCAGATCGGTACACTTCCTCGCCCTCGCACGCATCGTGGCGCTGAACGGCAGTGCCGACGACAGCGAGCGCGCGCTCGCCCAGTCGAGCCATCTGGCCGAGCAGCCGAGAACCGAAGCCGACCCCAATTACCTCTACTGGTGGACGCCCCAGGGTGTGGAGAGGCACACGGCATCCTGCATGCTCGCCTGCGGACGTCCCGATGAGGCGATCGATTCGGCCGAACGGGCCTTGGCGCGGTCGATGCGCAAGCCCGCACGCGGGGTAACCCTCCTGCAGTACGCCGGGGCACTCGTTCTGAAGCGAGAGATACCGGCTGCGACCGAGAAGATCCGCGAGGCGGCCCGAATCACCGTAGGGCACAGCTCCGGACGCCTCGCCGACACCGTCCGCCAGACCCGCGCCCGCCTCCAGCCCTGGGCGACCAACAAACACGTCCGCACCCTGGACGAGGAACTCGCCTCCCTGCGCATCCCCCTGATCGACAGGTGACCGGGGTTACGGGGTTGGGAAGTCCAGGCTCTCAGCAAGCCGGTCTGCTCGAACCCGTCGCACCGGCAGGATGAGGGCGTCGCCCTCGCAGAGGGTCTCGGCCGGCGCGCAGTCGTCTCCATCCGACCCCGAGTTGCAGTCCGTCGCGCCGCGGCCGGGACCTCTGCGCGCGTGCCGGAGGTCGGGCGGAGCCCGGGAAAACAGTCCGAGCGGAGCGAGGCCCATTTCGCCGGGGTGGGCATGAGGGTCGCGTGGGGCGCTATGGGGTGGGTTCGAGGGCGTCGCGGAGGCGGGTGGCGTAGGTGGCGGCTTCGGTGCCGTCTTCGTATTTGACTCTCGGCCAGAAGAAGCCGCGCAGGCCGTCCTTCTTGTGGCGCGGGACGACGTGGGTGTGCAGGTGGGGGACGCTCTGGCTGACGCGGTTGTTCATCGCCACGAAGCTGCCCACCGCCCCGAGCCCCTCCTCCACGGCGCGGGCCACCGCCTGGACGCGCGCGAAGTACGGCCCGAGCGCCTCGGCGGGCAGGTCGGTGAGGGTTTCGGCGTGCTCTCTCGGGATGACCAGCACGTGCCCCTTGAACACCGGACGGGCGTCGAGGAAGGCCACGGCCACGTCGTCGGCGAGCACGACGTGGGCGGGCACGGCGCCCGAGGCGATGGCGCAGAACGGGCACGCGGCGTCGGTCACCAGCCGAGCTTAGCGGCGCCGGACAGCAGCGAGCGGGCGATGACCATGCGCTGCACGTCGTTGGTGCCCTCGCCGATGGCCATGAGCGGGGCGTCGCGGTAGAGGCGCTCGACCACGAACTCCTGGGAGTACCCGTAGCCGCCGTGGATGCGCATGGACTCCATGGTCGCCCGGAGCGCCACCTCGGAGGCGAAGTACTTGGCCATCGCGGCCTCGGCGTTCACCGCGCCCGCCTCCGAGCGGGCGGCGGCCCAGTAGGTGAGCAGCCGGGCCGCCTGGATGTCGGTGGCCATGTCGGCGAGTTTGAGCTGGATGGCCTGGAAGTCGGCGATGGGCCGTCCGAAGGCCTGCCGCTCCCTCGCGTAGGCCAGCGCCGCCTCGTAGGCGCACTGGGAGACGCCGACCGCGCGGGCCGCGATGTTGATCCGGCCGAGCTCCAGCGCCGACAGCACCTGCTGCATGCCCCGCCCCTCGGTCCCGCCGAGCAGGCTGGAGGCGGGCACCCTCACCCCGTCGAGGACGACCTCGCAGGTCTCGGTGCCCTTGTAGCCGAGCTTCGGCAGGTCGCGGCCGACGGTGAAGCCCCTGTCGGCGTCCACGAGGAGCACCGACATGCCCTTGTGGGCGGGCTCGGTGATCGAGGTCTTCACGAGCACCGGCAGCGGGTCGGCGTGCCTGGCGTTGGTGATCCACGTCTTGGTGCCGTGGATGACGTACTCGTCGCCGTCACGCTCCGCCCGGGTCTGGATGCCCTGCAGGTCGGTGCCGGCTCCCGGTTCGGTGAGGGCGATGCCCGTGCGGCGGGCCCCGGTGGCGAGGTCGGGCAGGTAGGCGGCCCGCTGCTCCTCGGTGCCGTACTTGGCGATCATCCAGGAGGCGAGCGAGTGGGAGCCGAGCACCCCCGCCACGCCCATCCAGCCTCTGGCGATCTCCTCGAAGACCAGGGCGAACGACACCCGGTCGAGGTCGAGCCCGCCGTATTCCTCAGGGATCGAGATGCCGAACAGGCCGAGCCGCCTGAAGCCCTGGACGATCTCCTCGGGGTAGCGCCCCTCGCGCTCCCACTCGGAGGCGACCGGCACGATCTCCTTCTCGACGAACTCCCGGAGGGTACGCCGGAACAGGTCCTGCTCCTCGTTCAGCTCGAAATCCATGGGGGCGTCCGATCTGTTCGGTTCTATTCGCTCTGGAGGGGGCCGTTCTTCGCCCGGGGGAAGTAGCCCTTGTCGTGCGGGGCGTCCCGCTTGTAGACCATGACCGACCTGCGCCACGACATGACCTCGTCGCCGTCCTGGTTGAGGCCCCGCGTGCGGCAGGTGACGATGCCGGCGTACGGCCGCGACCGGGACTGGCGCGTCTCCAGCACGATCGACTCCGCGTACAGGGTGTCGCCGACGAACACCGGGTGGGTGAGCCGGATCTCCTCCCAGCCGAGGTTCATCATCGCGTTCTGGCTGACGTCCATGACCGAGATGCCGAGCACGATGGCCACCGACAGCCCGGAGTTGACGATGATCTTCCCCACCGGGGCCTTGGCGGCGAAGTGGGCGTTGAAGTGGTTCTGGTTGGTGTTCATGGTCAGCAGCGTGAACCAGGTGTTGTCGGCCTCGCTGATCGTCCGGCCAAGCGGGTGCTGGTACACGTCGCCCACGGTGAAGTCCTCGTAGTAGCGCCCGATCCGGGCCTCGTACACGGTCACGCCGTCACCCTCTCAACGCTCACCGCACCATTCCAGCATGCCCCTCCCCCGGGGCCACGCTGCCACATAAGCCGATCAGGTAGGTGTCCCTGACGGAAGGGTCTCCGGCGCGGGCAGGTCGCCGCGGAAGGCCGGCAGCAGGAGGCGGAACACCGTACGGCCCGGACGGCTCTCGACCTCGACCGAGCCGCCGTGCGCGCCCGCCACGGCTCTCACGATGGCCAGCCCGAGCCCCGTGCCCCCGGAGGCGCGCGACCGGCCGAGGTCGGCCCGGACGAACCGCTCGAAGATCTCTCCCCGGAGCTCCTCGGGGATCCCCGGCCCGTCGTCGGCCACGGACAGCTCCACCCAAGGCCCGCCGGTCGCGGGCAGGCCGTCCAGCGGCAGCCCGGACACCGGCATGCCGTCCGACAGCAGGCCGGACACCGATGGGCCGGACGCCGGTGGGCCGACCCGTACCAGCACGGTGGTGCCCCCGGGGGTGTGCGTGCGGGCGTTGTCCAGCAGGTTGGTCAGCACCTGGTGGAGCCGGTCGGCGTCCCCGGCGACCGTGACCGGCTCCTCGGGCAGTTCCAGCCGCCAGCGGTGATCGGGCCCCGCGACGCGGGCGTCCCCCGCCGCGTCCAGGACCAGGCGGGTCAGGTCGACCTCCTCGCGCCGCAGCGGGCGGCCCGCGTCGAGGCGGGCCAGCAGGAGCAGGTCGTCGACCAGGTGGCCCATCCGCACGGACTCCGCCTGCACCCGTTCCAGCGCGTGCCGCACCTCGGGGGGCACGGGACCCGGATGGCGGCGGGCCAGCTCGGAATGGCCGCGGATGGCCGCCAGCGGCGTGCGGAGCTCGTGGCTGGCGTCGGCGGCGAACCTCCTCAGCCGCTGCTCGCTCGCGTGCCGCCGGGCGAGGGCGTCGCCCACGTGGGCGAGCATCCGGTTGAACGAAGCGCCGACCTGTCCCACCTCGGTACGGGGGTCGGTGTACGGGACGCCCTGGGGCAGCTCCACCGCGCCGTCGGCGAGCGGCAGCTCCGTCACCCCGCGCGCGGTGGCGGCGACCCGGCGCAGGGGCCGGAGCGACACCCCGACCCACAGTGCCCCGGCGACCCCGGTCAGCACGAGGGCGACGGCGAAGACGGCGGCCTCGACGGCCTCCAGGCGGTGCACGGTGGACTCCGCCTCCACCAGCGGGAGCCCGGTGACCAGCGTGTCGCCGTCGAGCCCCGGCACGGCCATCAGGCGGTAGTCGCCCAGCCAGGACAGCCTCACAGTACGCCCCCGCCCGTCGGCAGGGAGGGCGGCCAGAGCGGCCGTGTCGGCGGCCGAGAGGGTCAGCCTGGCACCGGGCGCGGAGATGTCGTCGGTGTCCCGCTGCGGGGCGACCACGCCGCACTGCGTGACCACCCCGGCCACCAGCCTGGCTCCGAAGGTCCCTGCCGACTGCCCGCGCGTGTCGCCCTGGGAGTGCTCCAGGCTGGAGGCGTACCGGCCCCGCGAGGTGGCGAGCTGGCGGTCGAGGCCCTCCAGCAGCGACCGGTCCAATGCGAGGACGCTCACCACCCCCACCGCGGCGCACGCGCAGGCGAGGAGCACCAGGAGCCCGGCGATGAGTCGCCCGCGCAGCGTCACCGGAGGCAGGGGGCGCGGGAGCCTCACGAGGGGCCCGGTTTGAGCACGTACCCGACCCCGCGCACGGTGTGGATCAGCGGTGACCGCCCGGCGTCGATCTTCTTGCGCAGGTAGGAGATGTACAGCTCGACCACGTGCGCCTGCCCTCCGAAGTCGTACGACCACACCCGGTCGAGGATCTGCGCCTTGCTCAGCACCCGGCGCGGGTTGCGCATGAGGAAGCGCAGCAGCTCGAACTCGGTGGGGGTCAGGTCGACCAGCTGCCCGGCCCGGGTCACCTCGCGGGCCTCCTCGTCCATGACCAGGTCGCCGACGGCCAGCCGGTCGCCGTTGCCGGCGCGGGTCATCCCGGCCCGGCGGAGCAGGCCGCGCAGCCGCGCGAGGACCTCCTCCAGGCTGAACGGCTTGGTCACGTAGTCGTCGCCTCCGGCCGTGATCCCGGCGACGCGGTCCTCCACGGAGTCCCTGGCCGTCAGGAAGAGCACGCAGACCTGGGGGATCTCGGCGCGGAGCCTCCGCAGGACCTCAAGGCCGCCGAGGTCGGGGAGCATGATGTCCAGGATGACGGCGTCGGGGGCGAACTCGCGGGCGAGCCTGATCGCGGACGCGCCGTCACCGGCCGTCCGCACCTCCCAGCCCTCGTAGCGCAGCACGGCGCTGAGGACCTCGGCCAGGTCGGGTTCGTCGTCGACGACCAGTACGCGGACGGGCGTCCCGTCGGGACGCAGCAGGCCGGTGGTCGGAGCGGGCGCGGGCGTGTTTTCCTCCATCAGGCCTCCAGGGTCCTATCTGGACCGCAACGCAGCCTATGTGATTCTTCTGAGGATCCTCTGAACGCCGTTCTTCATAGGAAAAGCAGAAATTGCGCTGGCACGGTGGCCGATATCTCGACGAAAGGGGATCTCGTGACCACCACGCACGCCGGCCACCGGCCGGGCTCCAGCGGGCGGCACGTCTCCGCACGGGAGGCGCCGGCACGGAGAGTCACGCGTCTCGTGCCGGCGGTGACCCAGGCCCTCATCGCCGCCGGAGTCGTGGCCGTGCTGGCGCTGTGGTGGTCGGACACCCCGTCGGTGATCGGGCTCGGCGGCCGGCTGACCGGCGCGGGCCGGATCACCGGGCTGCTGGCCGGGTACGCGATCGTCGTGCTGATCGCGCTCATGGCCCGGGTGCCCGCGCTGGAGCGGGGGGTCGGCGCCGACCGGCTGGCCCGCTGGCACGCGATGGGCGGCCGGTACACGGTGGGGCTGGCCGTGGCGCACACGCTGCTGATCATCTGGGGCTACGCGGTCACGGCGCGTACGGGCGTGGCGCACGAGACGGCGAGCCTGGTGCTGACCTACCCCGACATGCTGAAGGCGACCGTGGCGGTGCTGCTGCTGGTCGGCGTCGGCGCCGTCTCCGCCAGGGCCGTACGGGCGCGCGTCCGCTACGAGACCTGGTTCTACCTGCACTTCTACACCTACCTGGCGGCGGCTCTGGCCTTCGGCCACCAGTTGAGCGACGGCGAGCAGTTCGTCGGAGACCGGACCGCCCAGCTCGCCTGGTACGGGCTGTACGGCGTCGTCGCGGCACTGGTGCTCTGGTACCGGTTCGTCACGCCCGTGGCGCGGGCGTACCGGCACCGGCTGCGGGTCACGCACGTCGTGCCCGAGGCCCCGGGGGTGGTCTCGGTCTACGTGACCGGCCGCCACCTCGGCGAGCTCAAGGCCGAGGCGGGCCAGTTCTTCCGGTGGCGTTTCCTCACCCGCGACCTGTGGTGGGCGGCCAACCCCTACTCCCTGTCGGCCGTCCCGGCATCCCACGAGCTGAGGATCACCGTCAAGGACCTGGGCGACCAGAGCCGGTCTCTCGGCCGCCTGCGGCCGGGCGTCCGCGTCGCCGCGGAGGGCCCGTACGGCGCGTTCACCGCCCGCCGGGCCACCCGGCGCCAGGTGCTGCTGATCGCGGGCGGGGTGGGGATCACCCCGATCCGGGCCCTGTTCGAGACGGTGCCGGGCGAGGTGACCCTGCTCTACCGGGCGAGCAGGCCGCAGGACGTCGTCTTCCAGCGCGAACTGGCGGCCATCGCCGCCCGGCGCGGAGCGGCCCTGCACTACCTGATCGGGCCACGGGCGCAGGTCGGGGAGCCGTTCACCGCCAAGGTCCTCACCTCGCTGGTCCCCGGGCTCCGCGACCACGACGTCTACCTCTGCGGGCCGCCCGGCATGACCGGGACCGCGGTGGCGGCGCTGCGTCGCGCCGGGGTGCCGCGCCGCCGCATCCATCACGAATCGTTCGAGTTCTGATCCAAGGAGCCCCGATGCGAAGAGCCATATTCGCCGTGCTGGTCACGGCCGCCGGACTGATGCTGCTGCTGTCGTTCAAGCCCCACGAGGTCGCCTCCGCCGAGCGGCCGCCCGCCGCCGTCTCCGGGTCCACGGCCGGCTCCACGGCCGGGTCCACGGCCGGGTCCACGGCCCAGGACGCGGGCGGCACCGGATCGTCCGGTGAGAGCGCCGGATCGTCCGGAGACGGCGCCCGTACGGTGACCGGCGACGCGGTCGACACCCGCTGGGGGCCCGTCCAGGTGCGGATCACCCTCTCCGGAAGCAGGATCACCGCCGTGGACGCCATAGTGGTCCCGGACTCCAACGGCCGCGACCGTGAGATCAACTCCTTCGCCGTGCCGGTCCTGACCCAGGAGGCGCTGGCCGCGCAGAGCGCCCAGATCGACACGGTGTCCGGCGCGACCTACACCAGCCAGGGGTACGCGGGGTCCCTGCAGAGCGCCCTGGACAAGGCGGGCCTGTAGATGAGGCACGTCGAGCACGTCATGGGCACGGTGTTCTCCTTCGACGTCCGGCACGAGCCGTCCGACGGCCTGCGGGAGGCCCTCGCGGGGGCGGTGGCCGAGTTGCACCGGATCGACGAGGTGTTCTCGACCTATCGCGCGGACAGCCCGGTGAGCCGCCTCGGGCGCGGCGAGATCACCCTGTCGGCCTGCCCCCGGGAGGTCGCGGAGGTGCTGGCGCTCTGCGAGGAGGCGGCGCGGGTCAGCTCGGGGTACTTCACCAGCGCGCCCGGCGGGCGGCTCGACCCGTCCGGCATGGTGAAGGGATGGGCGGTGGAACGGGTGTCGGAGATGCTGGCCGAGGCGGGGGCGTCCAGGCACAGCGTCAACGGCGGCGGCGACGTGCGGGTGCGCGGCGAGGCCGCCCCCGGCAGGCCGTGGGGGGTCGGCGTCGCGCACCCGCTCCGCCCCGGCGCGCTCGCCACCGTGATCCAGGGCCGCGACCTGGCCGTCGCCACCTCCGGCGTCGCCGAGCGGGGAGCGCACATCGTCGACCCGCACACCGGCGCCCCCGCGACCGCCCTGGCCTCCGTGACCGTGGTCGCCGAGACGCTGACCAGGGCCGACGCGATGGCGACCGCGGCGTTCGCCATGGGTGAGGCCGCGCGCGACTGGGCTGGGGGGCTGCCCGGCCTGGAGGCGTTCGCGGTGACGCGCTCGGGCGCCGTCTGGTGGACGGACGGCTTCCCGCGCTATGGCACCACGTACCCGGCACAAGCCTCAAATGATGTGCTATGACGTGATTGAGAGTGAAATGGACAATGCCGGGCATGCCATCGGCCCAGGCGTGTCCCGAGAGTGAAGGACTACCTTGGCCAGAAGCAGCACCAGTCACGGCCCCGGCGCCGGTCACGCGGATCCCCTCGCCGCGTACAGCATCGACGAGCTGCGGGAGCGACACAGCTCCAAGTGGCGGGAGTACCCGCCGGACGTGCTGCCGGTGTGGGTCGCCGAGATGGACACCCCGCTCGCCGAGCCGATCGCGGCGGCGCTGGTGGAGGCCATCGGCCGGGGAGACACCGGGTACGCCGTCGCAGGAGGGCTGCCGGAGGCCTTCGCCGGGTTCGCCGCCCGGCGTTTCGGCTGGCGACCCGACCCCGCGCACATGCGCCTGGTGCCGGACGTGATGGCCGGGATCGTCGAGGTGCTGCACCTGGTGACCGGGCCGGGAGACCGCGTGGTCGTCAACACCCCCGCCTACCCGCCGTACTTCTACTGGCTGCCCCGGATCGGCCGCGAGGTCGTCCAGAGCCCCCTCGCCCTGACCCCGGAAGGCTTCCGGCTGGACCTCTGCGCCCTAGAGCGGGACTTCGCCGCCGGGGCCGCCGCGTACCTGCTGTGCAGCCCGCACAACCCCACGGGCTTGGTGTTCGGCGAGGACGAACTGCTGGCCGTCGCCGCGCTCGCGGACCGCTACGGGGTGCGGGTCGTGGTCGACGAGATCCACGCCCCGCTCGTCTACCCGGAGGCGCGTCACGTGCCGTTCGGATCGCTGGACACCCCGGCCTCGGCCCGTTCGATCACGCTCGCCTCGGCGTCCAAGGCGTGGAACCTCGCCGGGCTCAAGGCCGCGCTGGCCGTGCCGGGCGAGGAGGCCCGTTCCGATGTCGCCGCCATCGACGCGGAGGTGAGCGAGAGCGCCGGGCTGCTCGGCGTGATCGCCTCCGAGGTGGCGTTCAACGCCGGGGAGCCCTGGCTGGCCGGGCTGATGACCGGTCTCACCGCCAACCGCGCGCTGCTGGGCGACCTACTGGCCGAGCGGCTGCCCGAGGTCGGGTACCAGCCGCCGCAGGCGACGTATCTGGCCTGGCTGGACTTCCGCGCGCTCGGGCTCGGCGACGACCCCGCCGGATGGTTCCTGCGGCGGGGCGGGGTCGCGCTGTACCCCGGTACGAGGTTCGGGGCCCCCGGGCGCGGGTTCGCGCGCTTCAACTTCGCGACCGCCTCCGAGCGGGTGGAGGAGGCCGTGGGCCAGATGGCCGCGTCGCTCACCAGCCGCCCACGCGCGGGCGTGACCAGGGCTTTGCACGCCTTGTAGGCCCTCAACTCGCGGGCCCCAACTCGCAGGCCCGCGACTGGTAGGTCCGCAACTGGTCCCAGGTGCTCGTCACCAGCCTTCAGGCCCGCTGGCCGATCCTCGGCATCCTGCTCGGCGTGCCGCGCGTGCCGACCTACCAGGCTCCAGCGGACACCTACACCCCCGGTGTCCACTCCGGTTCTGACCTGTACGACCACTGATTGCGCAAAGGGCAGCGCCCGTCTTCCTTGGGGTGGAGGACGGGCGCTTTTCGCGTTCCCAGGATCAGCTGATGGTGGCCTTCCACCGGCCGCGCTGCATGTGGATCGTCCCGTCCGGGGTGATGCGGACGTTCGCGCCGTACAGCGGCAGCATGCCGTGCTGCAACCAGTAGTCGCGGGCCTCGTCGAGCACGTCCCACAGCCTTCTGGGGCCGCCCTGGTGCACGGCCGGGAGTTCCCGGCCGATCTGTTCGGCCCGCGCCCATGACCCGTCTTCGTGAACCATGAGCGCGATCCGGGCGTCGCCGTTCTCGTGGTAGTTGTGCTCGATGCCGGGGGCCATGACCTCCAGCATAGAACGCAGCTCCCAGGCGTTCTCCTCGATGTCGATGACGGGGAACCGGCCGATCGAGACGTGCTCACCGTCCGCTGTGCGCGCGGTCTCCACCAGGCCAGCCAGGCTCGGCGGGTAGTCGGCGCCGGTCCTGGTCTTCATGAACATCGCCCAGTCCCGCTCGACGACACCGACCGCGCCGCCGTCGTCGGTCTTGACGGCGGACACGATCAGCGAGGTGTTGCTGATCGTCGTGGTCAGACGGCCGCCGGGGTTGAGCGCGGTCAACCACGATGCGGGGATGGGCCGTACCGACACCATCGCCACGATCCGGTCGAACGTCCATGGGATCTCCCCGGTGGCGTTCATCGGCGCGATTCGCGGATTGCGGTCGAGTTCAGCCAGTCGCCAAGCGGCGACGGAGGTCACGTATTCGTCTACGTCGATGCTGGTCACCTGCTCGTCGCCGAACAGGTGACACAGCAGGGCGGTGCCGTACCCCGAGCCGGTGCCGACGTCGAGGATGGTGTGCTTGTCGCCGATCATGGCGTGCCGGTACATCTGCAGGACCAGGCTAGGCAGCGTGGAGGAGGAGGTGGGCCGTCCGGTCGGCTCGTCATGCGCCTTGGCCTGGTCGGCGTGGAGGGTGCCGATCTTGGTGACGAGGGTGCGGTTCCGGTAGGCGGCGTCCAGCCAGGCCGCTTCGTCGGCCGGGCCGTACTGCACCTCCCAGTGGCCGCCGCTCGACTGCCACCACGCGGGGATGAACTGGTGCCGGGGGGTGTCGGCGACGGCGTCTCGCCAGCGCGACCCCGGGTGGGTGACGCGGTCGGCGAGCTTTTGCGCGTGGGGTAGCCAGTCCATATCAGCAGTGTCCTCCGTGAGGGGCGCCGAATCTCATCGTGGCAGCCCGGCGAGGTGAATCATCCGGTCCGGGCGTGCAGGCAGGATGAGGGCGTTGCTCTCGCAGATGGTCTCGGCCGGCGAGCAGTCGTCCCCATCCGACGCCGGATTGCAGTCCGTCGCTCCACGGCGGGGCACCTGCTTAAGGAGGCCCTGCCAGCTCTGCCCGGCGAGGATGTCCGCGAGCGGTGTGGTCTTGACGTTCCCCGCAGACTGGAGGAACCGGGACATGACGCACATCCACACGTCCCCGTTGGAGGCTACGGCGGCGCGGCCGTTCCCGCACTGTCCGCACAGCCCCTTGACACCGGTCTCGATGGTGTTGGCGCCGCGGCGGACGCCGCGCATCCGGTCGATCGGGCCGAGACGGTTCACGCCGAGCGCCTTCATCTGCGCGTGTGCCTCCTCGGCGCGCTGCCCGTCCCAGAGTTCGACGATTGCGACCTTGAGGGGGATGCCGCGCCGAAGGGCCTCTTGGATGTTGGCGAGGGTCCGGGCGTGGGAGCCGCGGCGCTGGGTGATGCGGTCGTGCTCGTCGGGGTCGTCGGAGTAGTACGACGTGGCCAGCGTGACGTTGGGGTCATCGAGCAGGTTCCACAGCTGGTCGGGCACGTGGTACAGGTTGGAGAACATCTGCACGGTCAAGCTCTGGGCGAGGGCGTGCTGGACCAGCCGCTCGAAGTCGGGGTGCTTGGTCGGCTCGCCGCCGATGAACTGCACGGTCTGGATTCCAGCGGCGGGGACGGAGGTGAGCAGGTTCTCCCAGTCGAGCGTCTCCATGGTGCCGTGGCCGACGGTCGGGCCGGAATCGGCGTAGCAGTGGCCGCACTGGAGCTGGCAGCGGCCGGTGATTTCCAGCTCCAGGAAGTGAACCGGGTCGAACTGGGGAGCGGCTTGTGGTGTCATCGTGTGTCCTTCCCTTGATGGGTGTGGCAGTGGAACCCGTGGCCCAGAGAGGGTGTCCGCCCTCCCCTCGCACACCCTTCGGGGATAAGAGGGCGGGTCGTCTCGTGGCCACGGGGGTGTGCCTGGCGCCGGATGATGAGCCAGCCGGGGGAGAGTTGCCGCAGGACTTCGGCGTGGGCAGCCTCGTGCAGGTCATACCGGCGTCGCGTCACGGAGAACCTCCGTCTCGTTGAGCAGTTCAGCCGCCAAGGCAGCACGCGGTCGTGCTCGATGGCGTGCTGGGCTACCCAGTCGCTGTGGCGGCCAGAGCCGTCCACTTCACGAGAGATGTGCCACTCGGGATAGTCGCCCTGCAGGATCTCCGCAGAGCTGGGCCAGGTCCCGAGGTTGTGCAGGGTGTTGTCCGCGTGCATGTCCGCACCTCCGACTCCCGCGAAGGTACGCCGCCGCCGCATGGGCGTAACAGAAACGCGGCGCAGCCGTTTGGCTGCGCCGCGTCCGAAAGGAATACGGAACGTATCCCTCTAGTCGTCGAGGCCGAGGAAGTCGGCGAGGTCGCGCTGCTCGGTGGACGGCATGCGCGTCCTCGACTCCAGGATCTCCCTGGTCACGTCCCGACCGGCCTGCTGATACTGCAACCACTCGGCGTGCTCGCGCCGCAGGCGGGTCATCACCTCGGTCGCCTTGTCGGAGTCCCCGACGCGCACCAACGCCCGCGCCCGGTCGAGGTGCGCGCGGTTCAACGTGGAGGGGTCGGTACGGCCGACGCCGCGCGGCAGGTCGTCCATCGCCTGCGGTGCCCTGTCTGGCCGGCCTTCGATCATGGCGTTCTCAGGCTCCAGCAGCGCGACGGTCAACGGCCCGAACGCCTTCTGCCCGCCAAGGTCGTGCTCACAGCCGAGCCTGGCCCCTGCGGTCTTCGCGAGGCCGAGGTATTCGCCGGCCTCCTCGGGCCGGTTGTTGCGGATCGCCCCGGCGCAAGCTCAGGTTAGGCCGCAGGGCTCATTCATGCGAAAGCTTCGGCTGTTAAGGGCCCGTCCACTCCTTCGGGGGTGGGCAGGCCCTTTCGCCTTACTGACCGTTCGGTTGCTGCTAAACCCTTACGCCATGACGGTGAGCTGCAAGTCCTCGCTGATGCGGACGCGCCCCGCGTCGGCGACCCTGCGGCGGTCCGGTGGCCCCTTCGACGCCGGGGTCAGTCGAGCAGTGTGGCGAGGAACGTGTTGGAGAAGACCTTGTGGGGGTCCAGGGCGTTGAGGGTGGCCACGGCCGTGTCCCAGTTGTCGCCTGCGGGCTGCCCCGCCCGGTAGGCGTTGGGGATCGTGGTGTCGCGGATGGTGGCGTCGGCCCATGCGGCCGTGCCGGAGTAGCCCCAGCCCTTGGACCACTCGGGCCGTACGGCGGCGTAGGAGCCGGTGTAGTTGGACAGGATCCACTGCTCGGTCTCGCGGTAGAACTGCTGCGAGTACGGCGTCCCGGGCACGGTGAGGATGTCGAGCCAGACCGCCACGTTCCAGTCGGTGTGGTCGGGCCGTGGCCGCAGCGCCGAGAGCTGCGGGGACACCGCCCCGGCGACCTGGGAGTCCGCCGGGTTGTCGAGCCCGGTGACGCGGATCTCCAGCGGGCCGTTCATGGGGTAGCGCCCCTGGTTCGCGTACGAAGTGATCGCGCCCTGGTAGTAGGCGTAGAACTCGCTGACCACCCGCTGGATGTTGCTCCTGTTGGTCAGGATGGCGTAGCCGTTGGCCGTGACCCGCAGCGTGGTCGGGCGCACGTACAGCATCAGGTTCTTCGACCAGCCCCAGATGTCCCACGTGCCGGTGAGGATGAGGCCGGAGCCGACGACCCCCATCTGCGTGTTCTCGAACGTCGGGGTGAGCGCGGCGTTGCCCGCGACGATCTGCGAGAGCAGGTCGGAGGCGTCCTCGGAGAGGAAGTCGGAGAAGGAGTAGTTGTAGGGGCTGTTGACCTGCCTGGAGAGCAGGGGCTTGCTTGGCGCCACGCTCCACACCTTCAACCAGGGCACGGTGGTGAAGGGGAACCAGATCGCCTCGACGCGCCCGGTCGAGTTCACGTAGCTCGCGAACGAGTCGGACCCCGCCGAGGCGGGCGGCGCGAACATCGTGTTGACGTTGATGTGGTAGAAGCTCTGGCACCTGAGCCGCTTGTTGGCCCCGACCCTCAGCGTGACCTCGGTGACGAACGTCCGGCCGAGGTTGACCAGCAGCGCGCCGATCGCCGGGTCGGACCGCTGGAAGGTCCTGACGGCGTACTGGCTCGTCGCCGGATCCCAGACGACGGCCTTGAGCTGCGTGACGAGGTTGCTGATCGAGCCGAAGGTGTGGCCTGGGGTGAGGGTCTCCCCCGTCTTCGGCACCGCCGTGCCGTGCGCGTCGATGGCGAGCACGCCGCCGAGCGACAGGTCGCCCGGCGCCGGGACGGCGGTCAGGCCGTAGCCCGCCCCCTCCAGGACGGTCAGCAGCGCCTCCATCGTGACGCCGGTCTGGGCGGTCACGCCGGCGGGCGAGCCGGAGTTCACCGTGACGGCGGTGAGGTGCTGAGTGGTGTCGACGAGCAAGGTGTCCCCCGGCGCGCCGGGCGGGATGACCAGGGGCGACCAGTTGTGCGACATGCCCCGGGCACGGATCTTCCAGCCGTTGGCCCTGGCCCAGTTCGCGAGGGTGACCACCTCCGCGGCCGACGCGGGGGCCGACGTCCAGACGCCGTCGATCTCGATCTCCCCCGACCAGTTCTCGTAGGTCTGCTGGTAGAGGGAGATCCCCGCCGGGTAGTTCGGCGGCGCCGCGAGGGTCGCGCCGCTCGCGGGGGTGAGGCGGGCGGCGGGCGTCCACTGGAGCGCGCTGAGCGCGGCGGCCCCGGCGGCGCCGCCGAGTAACGCCCGTCGCGTCAGACCGTGGCGGCCGGTGTCGTCACCGTATGCCATGAGATACCTCCGTTGATCGCTGTCTTTCGGGCATGCGGCGGCCCGTGGCGACGATGGAGGAGATTCCGGGCAGTCCCGTGCGGCCGCACGGGGCCGGGGCCGTTCCCGGATGGCTTTTTATACGCCCGCGAAACATGGCGGTCAAGCAAATGCTTGTTTGTGTTAACGAGCGGGTGGGACTCAGGTGTCCAGGAAGCCCGGGGGGACCATGACGCGCAGCCCGTTGGGGATCGAGCGGATCGTCAGCGGCGTGCGCAGGCGCACCTCGCCGTCGACGTCGGCGGCCATCGAAGGCTCGGTCTCCAACAGCATCTCGCTCCCGGTCACGAACGGGCCGCCCGCGAGGCTGCTCCACCGGCCGCTCGTGGCCCGCACCAGGGTCTCGGCGAGCAGCCTGAGCCGCTTGCCCGAGCCGAGCTGGTAGGCCACCAGGCGGCGATTGTCGATGCTGATGTCGCGCGCGATCTGCCAGCCGCCGTGGTAACGCCCGTTGGCGATGTTGAGCTGGTGGGTGAGCAGCTCGTGACGCCGCCCGTCCACCGTGATGTAGGCGCGGAACGGCGCGTGCCCGGGCAGGATGGTCAGGGCGGTGAGGGGGTAGGCCGCGCGGCCGAGCGCCCGCTTGAGCCACGGCCTGACCTTGCCGGCCACCTCGACCGACACCCCGAAGCTCGCCAGGTTGGCGAACGGGCGGTCGCCGGCCATGCCGAGGTCGATGTCGGCGACCTTGCCCCGGCTGAACACCTTCACCGCCATGGCGAGGTCGAGCGGGAGGCCGAGGCTGCGGGCGAAGTTGTTGGTGGTGCCGAGCGGCAGCACGCCGAGGGCCACGTCGCGGTGGGCGACGTGCTTGACGGCCTCGCTCAGGCTGCCGTCGCCCCCGCCGACCACGAGCAGGTCGGGCTGGAGCTCCAGCGCCTCCTTGATGATCTCGGGAAGCCGGGAGGGGTCCATGACCGCGTAGGTGCGCAGCGGGTGGAACCCGTCGGCCTGGAGCAGCCGCAGAGCCTCGAAGTAGCGGTGGCGGCCCTTCCGGGAGCGCGTGTTGACCACCAGAGCCACCCTGCGCAGATCGCGGATCGCCTTGGTGTGTTCCGCCTTGCTCCGCAGCTCGCTCACCGATCACCCGTCCCGTAGATGGCTTCGGGAGACATGCTATTCAGTCGCGGGACGCGGGCGGGACGGGTACGGCGTCGCCGTAACCCGTCCCGCTTGGACCTATCGCCGGTTGTCTGTCCGGCTCAGTGCACGTCGCGTCCGGACGCTATCTCCGGCTCACTTCTTCGGCGCGGTCACCTGGGCGATGACACCCAGGTTGCCGGGAAGCGGTGCGATGAGCTTGATCTGCACGCCGAGCTGCTTGCCCTCGTCGCCGGGGTTGCCCGAGCCGAGGGTGAAGCCGTTGACGTCCTCGCCGTACAGGTCGGTCGCCGGCGTACCGTCGGCGTTGACGACCCGCAGGGAGTACGGCTGGTTGTCCTTGGAGGGGACGACCACGGAGGCGTCGCGGTTCCGGTAGTAGAGCCCGTCCGCACGGCTCTCCAGACCCGGGTACCAGGTCCTGGCGTCGGTGAACGCCGTGACCGGGTTCTGCGGCGCGAACTTCGTGCAGTACTCGGTGAACGGCGCGCCCTCGATGCACTCCTTGAAGGAGTACGTCTTGTTGAAGCCGAACGCCGCGTTGGACGACTGCGGGCGCGAGGGGATGTTCTTCAGCGCGCTCGTGTCGATCTCGGCCGCCTTGCCACTACGGCGCAGCGGGTCGAAGTGCGAGTCCACCAGGAGCAGCTGGCCCTTGGCGCCCGCCGAGGGCAGCGACCAGATGTTGGACGCCGCGTTGTTGTAGCCGAGCGAGGTGTCGCGCAGCCAGACGAGCATGCCAGGGGCGTTGTAGGCGACCTTCTCGACCTTCCAGGCGCCGTCACGGTTCCAGGTGGTGTCGTAGGTGTAGCTCAGGCCCTTGTCGAAGCCGTCCAGGTTGCGCCACTCGGCCAGGTAGTACTGGGCGCTCTTGAGCGTGCCGTTGTGCTGCTGCCAGCCGGTGCCCTTGGTGTCGGTGAAGGTGCCTCCGGCCGCGGTCCAGCCGGCGGTGCCGCCCTCGACGTCGTCGCTCCAGATGGTGCCGCCGCCGCTGGTGACCGAGAAGTCGTCGGCGAACCAGCCGCGCTCCACAGCCGCCGCGTCGGTGGCGTAGCGCAGGCGCAGCTTGATGTTCTTGCCCGCGAACGGGGCGAGGTCGGCGTAGAGGTGCTGCCAGCCGCCGGTGTCGCCGGTCAGGCCGTACTTCTTGTTGCCGTAGTCGCGCAGGCGCTTGTTCGGGTCGGCGTAGTCGTCCCCGGTGGAGACGAGCGTGCCGTCCGCGCCGTAGACCTTCTGCTCGGTCCAGGTCGTGCCACCGTCGGTCGAGACCTCGATGAACCCGAAGTCCCAGTCCTGCTCGATGGTGTAGTCGCTCCACAGCCAGAACTTGCTGTCGGCTCCGGCCGGGACCGCGATGTCGCGGGTCAGCTTGACGTCGGCCCAGTCCTGGTCGTTGCTCGACCACCACGCCTTGGCGCCGCTGTGCGGCGTCGAGAGCGTGACGTCCTTGTCGGGCAGGTTGACCCGGACGCCGTCCTCGGTCAGCTTGGGCGTCCGCGAGGCCTGGCCGACGGTCACCAGCTTGGTGCCGTCACCGGGGTTGATCACCTTCGGGTTCGCCCAGCCGAGCACCCACTTGTCCCACAGGCCCATGTGGATCGGCATCGACTGGAAGATCGGCCCAGAGTGCGAGCCGGTCGACATGAGGTCCCAGAACTCCACGTCGCTGTCACCGGCGCCGGTGGCGTCGTACAGGTCCGGGAGGCCGAGGTCGTGGCCGTACTCGTGGGCGAACACACCGACGCCCGAGTCCTCCGGCTGCACGATGTAGTTCGAGATCTTGATGTTGGTCCCGGGGACCGTGTAGCCGCCGGCGATCGCGCTGGAGTGGGCCCAGATGGCGAAGGTGCCCTGGGCGCCGCCGCCGCCGGACTTGTCCTTGCCCGCGTGGACGAGCACCAGGTGGTCCACCACGCCGTCGGGCTCGTTGTAGTTGCCGTCGCCGTCGGCGTCCGAGGTGTCCTCCTGGTCGTAGTCCGCCCAGGGGAAGTTCGGGTTGCTCTTGGCCAGCTCGTTCACCGCGTCGATGCCCATCTGGGCCGCGCCGCGGGGGTTGTCCGGGTGACCGGAGGTGTCCTGGATCGCGGCGTGGCAGGCGCCGGCGCCGTACCAGGCCTCGGAGTGCGGAACCTTGATCCAGCCGATCGCCTCCCCGCTGACGGTGTAGGCGCCCTTGGACATCTCCTCGTACATGTTCTGCATGGTGTAGCCGGCGATGTCGATGCCCGGCTTGCCGTCGCGAGGGTCCTTCAGGTCCGTGCGGACCCGCTTGGTGATGCCCTTGCTGGAGTAGAGCATGTCGTTGTAGAAGGCGTTGTTGAAGTCCGCCACCCACATCGAGTTGTTGTCCTTGCCGCCCCCTGCCGCCTGGGCGGGGTTCGGGATCTTGTTGTGCAGCGGCCCGTTGATCTTGGTGCCGGGCGGCTCGGTGATGCAGTCGTCCGCGTCGTCGGTGTTCTTCGGGTGGCTGAAGCCCGAGAAGTCGTCGTTCGCGTTCTCGTTGAACTCGACCAGCAGCGTGAGCAGCTTGGCCTTCTGCGTCGTCTTCGACTTCTTGTAAAGGAACTCGAAGGGGTTCTTGCCGGTACGGACGGCCGTGCGCTCGTGCTTGGCCAGTTCGCGTGCGGCGACCGGGTTGCCCTCGGCGTGCTTGTGATCGAACTCCTCGGCGGTGGGCGCGCCTCCGCGCCGATTGGCCGCCGCGATGTCCACCTTCTCCCCCGATTTGGGGGTGGTGTCGCTCTGGACCCTCGGGGGGGCGTAGTTGATGTAGTAATCACTCGCCGTGGGCTGATACCTGGCCACCGAGGTGTCCCCCGGTGCCGCGGCACCCGTGACCGCGAGGCCCGCCGCCGCCAGTCCCACCACTGGCAGCATCGCGGTGAGACGCCTGATTCTGCGTGACAACAGGGTTTCCTCCTCCGCCCGGGTTGTCCGGGCTCCACCCGGGGTCTCCGGGCGACGTCCAAGGCGCGCCGGGATGAACGCGCCGACCGTTGGAGATCTGTGGCGCTTCCCATGGAACGCCCCAGAATCGGCAAAGCGGACGTTAGAGGATCTAGTAAAGCAAAAGTAAAGCCGACCAAGGATGTTGCGAAATTGTCATCGTGGGAAGTACGGCGTCCAGGGCGTTTCCCGCGCCCGCGATCAGCGGTTTCCCACGGTTTTCCTGCTCAGGGATGACACGGCGGCGGCGCCTTTCCCCGGCCCACCCCGAGTCGGCAAGTCCGGGGCGCGGAACGTACAGTCGCAGGCGTGAACGCCGTCGATGAACTCGTGGACGCCCTTCCGGCCGGGAGGGTGCTGACCGATCCAGATGTGGCCGCCTCCTACGCCCGGGACCAGACGTTCCTCGAACCCGGCAAGCCCCTGTGCGCCGTCGCGGCGCAGACCCGTGACGACGTGGTCGCCACGATGCGCTGGGCCACCGAGCACCGGGTGCCGGTGGTGCCCCGGGGCGCGGGCACCGGGCTCGCGGGCGGCGCCACGGCCGTCGAGGGCTGCGTGATGCTGTCGCTGGCCCGCATGACCGCGATCCGCGAGCTGTCCCCCGCCGACGAGATCGCCGTGGTCGAGCCCGGCGTGATCACCGCCGACCTCGACCGCGCCGCCCGCGCGCACGGCCTGATGTACCCGCCCGACCCGTCCTCGTACGAGATCTCCACCATCGGCGGCAACCTCGCCACCAACGCGGGCGGGCTGCGCTGCGTGAAGTACGGCGTCACCCGCGACTCCACGCTCGGCCTTGAGGTCGTGCTGGCCGACGGGCGCGTCCTTTCCACCGGCCGCCGCACGATGAAGGGCGTGACCGGATACGACCTCACCGGGCTCTTCGTGGGCTCCGAGGGCACCCTCGGCGTCATCACCGCGGCGACGATGCGGCTGCGCCGGGCTCCCGCCGTGCCGCCGGTCACGATCGCCGCCGAGTTCCCGTCGCTGCGCGCCGCCGGGGACGCGGTGGCCGCGATCGTCGCGGCGGGCTGCCAGCCCTCCCTGCTGGAGCTGATGGACCGCAACACCCTCAAGGCCATCGACGACTGGAAGAACATCGGCCTCGAAGCCGGCGTCCAGGCCATGCTCATCGCGCAGTCGGAGGGCGACCCGCCGGGGAGCGCCGACGTGATGGCCCGGTTCTGCGAGGAGAACGGCGCGAGCTTCGTCGCGGTGTCCTCGACCCCGGAGGAGACCGACGAGCTGATCGGCGTGCGCCGGCTGGCCTACACCGCCAAGGAACGGCTGGGCGCGTGCCTGGTGGAGGACGTCTGCGTCCCCCGCTCGGTGCTCCCGGACATGATCTCCACCATCGAGGAGGTCGCCGTCCGCCACGGCGCCATGATCTGCACGGTCGCGCACGCCGGGGACGGCAACCTGCACCCGGTCTTCATCTTCGACCGGGGGCTCCCCGAGCCCCCGGCGAACGTCTGGGCGGCGGCCGACGAGATCTTCCGCGCCGCGCTCGACCTCGGAGGCACGCTGACCGGCGAGCACGGCGTCGGGCTGCTCAAGCGCCGCTGGCTCGGCCTTGAGAGCGGCCCGGTGGTGAACGACGTCCAGCAGGGGATCAAGCGGGTCTTCGACCCTCTCGGCATCCTCAATCCCGGCAAGGCCATCTGACACCCGCCGTACCGCCATTCCCACTGGTAGCGTTCTTGGCCAACAAGCAGTGACAAATCGGGCTTTCGGGGGTCGGGGTGACACAGGGGCTCACGGGTGAGGACCCGCGCCGCCTCGGCGCGTTCGAGATCCTCGCGCGCCTCGGCGAGGGCGCCCAGGGCGTGGTCTACCTCGGCCGGTCGTCCACGGGCGAGCAGGTGGCGATCAAGCTGCTGCACGCCCGGCTCTCCGCCGACGCCGACGCCCGTGCCCGGTTCCTCCGCGAGGTGTCGGTCGCGCGGAGGGTCGCGAGGTTCTGTACCGCCTCCGTCCTGCACGCCGACCTCGCCGGCAACCAGCCCTACATCGTCAGCGAGTACGTCCCCGGCCCGTCCCTGCGCCAGCTCGTGGACCGTGAGGGACCGCGCCGGGGCGCCGCGCTCGACCGCCTCGCGGTCAGCACGGCCACCGCGCTCGCCGCGATCCACGGGGCGGGCGTCCTGCACCGCGACTTCAAGCCCGCCAACGTGCTGATGGGTCCCGAAGGGCCGGTCGTCATCGACTTCGGCATCGCCAGGGCGCTGGACACGCCGGGCGCGACCGCCACGGGAGACACTCTCGGCACCCCGTCGTACCTGGCGCCCGAGCAGCTCGGCGGCGTGGCGGTGACCCCGGCGGTCGACGTGTTCGCGTGGGGCGTCACGATGGTCTTCGCGGCCACAGGGCGGCCGGCCTTCGGCGCGGACTCCATACCGGCGGTCATCAACCGCATCCTCAACGAGCAGCCCGACCTGACGGCCCTGGACCCGGCGCTGCGCGACCTCGTGGCCGCGTGCCTGTCGAAGGACCCCTCCCGCCGCCCTTCGGCGCAAGCCATGGTCTCCCACCTGATGGGCCGGCCCGTCGCCCAGGCGAGGCAGGAGACCCAGCTCGCTCCCGGCGCGCGTCAGGACGCCGGGCGCGGCGCCAGGGCCGGCGGGGCGCGGCCCGGGAGGGGCGCCAGGACCGGGAGGGGCGCCAGGACCGGCCGGGCGCGGCGCAAGTCGCTCGGCGAGCGGACGGTCATGCTCTCGGTCATGGCCGCGGTCGCCGCCGCGGTCCTGACCGCCGGCACCGTCGTGCTGGCCCAGTCGGTGACCTCGTCCGGCTCCACCGCCGATGGGACGGCCACCGGCGCGCCGCCCGGCACCGGGACGGCCAACGCGGTGCGGGCGCAGGTCCCGCCGTCGGTGGACGCGACGGCCGTCGAGGCGCCGCCCTCCCCGTCACCGAGCCCGACGGGCAAGCCCTCGGTGAGGGCCTGGACCAGCCGGTCCCCGGCTCGGCGCTCCCCCTCCCCCCGGCCGGCCACGCGGGCGCCGTCGCCCACCCCGACGCCCACCCCGACGGTCAAGCCGACGCCGAAGGCGACGCCCACCCCCAAGCCGAGCGCCTCGCCGACCAAGAAGCCCACCCCGACCCCCACCAAGCAGCCCACCTCCACCCCCAAGCCCAGCTCGCCGGGGAAGGCGAACCCGAACACGCCGGCCGGGGTGTGCGGCTCGGGGTACAAGGCGGTCGACTCCCACTCCCTCGGCGGCGCCACCGTGTACCTGCTCTACAACGGCGCGGCGGGCAAGAACTGCGTGGTCACGCTCTCGAAGTACGTCGTGCCGCAGAAGGTCAGGATGAGCGCCGTGCTACAGGTCAAGGGCGGCGCCTCGGGCAACGACACCGGCGGCTACGCCGAGTACGCGGGCCCGGTCAGGCTGGCCGCCTCGAAGACATGCGTGATCTGGGGCGGGGGCTACGGCACGGCCACCTGGAAGAGCGGCTGGTCCCACTGCGGCTAGCGACCCGGCGCCCCCGGTGTACTACGTTCTGGGCCACGGCCACCGGCAACCACGGGAGTGAAGCGTGATCGACAGCCGTCTCGACACCGCGAGCGCCGGCTTCCAGGCCAGGCGGGCCGCCATGCTCGCCAAGCTCCGCGATCTCGCCTCCGAGCAGGCCAAGGCGGTGGCGGGCGGCGGCCCCAAGTACGTCGAGCGCCACCACCGGCGCGGCAAGCTGCTCGCCAGGGAACGCGTAGAGCTCCTGGTGGACCCAGACTCGCCGTTCCTTGAGCTCTCCCCGCTCGCCGCCTGGGGGACCGACTTCCCGGTGGGCGCGAGCGTGGTCACCGGCATCGGGGTGGTGGAGGGCGTCGAGTGCGTGATCGTCGCCAGCGACCCGACCGTACGGGGCGGGTCGTCGAATCCGTGGACGCTGCGCAAGACGCTGCGGGCGTCGGACATCGCGCTGGAGAACCGGCTGCCGCTGATCAACCTCGTCGAGTCGGGGGGCGCGGACCTGCCGACGCAGAAGGAGATCTTCATCCCGGGCGGCCGTATATTTCGTGATCTGACCCGGTTGTCGGCCGCCGGGATCCCGACCATCGCCCTGGTGTTCGGCAACTCGACGGCCGGCGGCGCGTACGTCCCTGGCATGAGCGACCACGTGGTCATGGTCAGGGAACATGCCAAGGTCTTCCTCGGCGGCCCCCCGCTGGTCAAGATGGCCACCGGCGAGGAGTCCGACGACGAGTCGCTCGGCGGCGCCGAGATGCACGCCCGCCTGTCCGGGCTCGCCGACTACCTGGCGCTGGACGAGCACGACGCGCTCCGCATCGGCCGCCGCGTCGTCAGGCGCCTCAACCGGCGCAAGGCGGGTGGGCTCCGCCCGAGCCCGGCCGGAGCCGTGCCCTACGGCGGCCCGCCGGGCGTGCGGGCCCCGCTCTACGACGAGGAGGAGCTTCTCGGCATCGTCCCCGAGGACCTCAAGATCCCCTTCGACCCGCGCGAGGTGATCGCCCGCGTCGTCGACGGCAGCGAGTTCGACGAGTTCAAGCCGCTGTACGGCGCGAGCCTGGTGACCGGCTGGGCCGCCCTGCACGGGCACCCGATCGGCGTGCTGGCCAACGCACGCGGCGTGCTGTTCGGCGAGGAGGCCCAGAAGGCGGCGCAGTTCATCCAGCTCGCGAACCAGACCCGCACTCCCCTGGTGTTCCTGCAGAACACCACCGGCTACATGGTCGGCAAGGACTACGAGCAGGGCGGCATCATCAAGCACGGCGCCATGATGATCAACGCGGTGTCCAACTCCACCGTCCCCCACCTCACCGTCGTCATGGGCGCCTCCTACGGGGCCGGGAACTACGGCATGTGCGGGCGGGCGTACGACCCGCGCTTCCTGTTCTCCTGGCCGAGCGCGAAGTCGGCGGTCATGGGCCCGGCCCAGCTCGCGGGGGTGCTGTCGATCGTCGGGCGCGCGTCGGCGCAGGCGCGCGGCCAGGTGTACGACGAGGAGGCCGACGCGGCGATGCGGCAGATGGTCGAGGCCCAGATCGAGTCCGAGTCGCTGCCCTTCTTCCTGTCCGGCCGCCTGTACGACGACGGGGTGATCGACCCGCGCGACACCCGCACCGTCCTCGGCCTGTGCCTGTCGGCCATCGGCAACGCCCCCGACGCCCCCGCCCCCGCCGGTTTCGGCGTCTTCCGGATGTGAGCGCATGATCAGACGACTGCTGGTGGCCAACCGGGCCGAGATCGCCCGCCGGGTCTTCCGCACCTGCCGTGACCTCGGCGTCGAGACCGTGGCGGTGTTCTCCGACGCCGACGCCGCCTCCCCGCACGCCGCCGAGGCCGACCACGCCGTACGGCTGCGCGGGGTCAGGCCCGCCGACACCTACCTCGACGCCGGGGCGATCGTCGCGGCGGCGCTGAGCTCCGGGGCTGACGCCGTCCACCCGGGCTACGGGTTCCTGTCGGAGAACGCCGCGTTCGCCAGGGCGGTGCTGGACGCGGGCCTGACCTGGATCGGCCCGAGCCCGGAGGCCGTCACCGCGATGGGCTCCAAGATCGAGGCCAAGCTCCTGATGGCCCGGGCCGGGGTCCCCGTGCTCGCGTCGGTGATCCCCGGGTCCCCCGAAGCCGGGGAGCTCGCGTTCCCGGTGCTGGTGAAGGCGTCGGCGGGCGGCGGGGGACGCGGGATGCGGATCGTGCGCGACCCCGCCGAGCTCGACGAGGCCGTGGCGGCGGCCCGGCGCGAGGCGCTCTCGGCGTTCGGGGACGGCACCGTCTTCCTGGAGCCTCTCCTGGAGGACGCCCGGCATATCGAGGTCCAGATCCTGGCGGACACGCACGGCGCGGTGTGGACGCTCGGCGAGCGCGAGTGCTCGATCCAGCGCAGGCACCAGAAGGTCGTCGAGGAGACCCCCTCGCCCGGCGTCTCCCCCGGCACGCGCGGCATCCTGTTCGAGGCCGCCGCCAGGGCCGCCAAGGCGATCGGCTACGTCGGGGCAGGCACGGTCGAGTTCCTCGTCAAGGGGGACACCGTCGCGTTCCTGGAGATGAACACGCGGCTCCAGGTCGAGCATCCGGTGACCGAGTGCGTGTACGGGATCGACCTGGTCCGCCTCCAGTTGGAGATCGCCGAGGGCGCCCGCCTGCCCGCCGAGCCGCCCGAGCCGCGCGGCCACGCCATCGAGGTCCGCCTCTACGCCGAGGACCCCGCCCACGGCTGGCGCCCCCAGCACGGCACCCTGCACCTGTTCGACGTGCCCGGTGTGGACGCCCGCTTCGAGGTGCCGGGCACCCGGGGGCCGTTCCCGGGGCCGGGCGAGGGCCCGTCCGGGGCCTCCGCGTACGGCCTGCGGCTGGACTCGGGGGTCGAGAGCGGGTCGGAGATCGGCGTGCACTACGACCCGATGCTGGCCAAGCTCATCGCCTGCGGCCCCGGACGGCCGGCGGTGGCGCGACGCCTCGCGACCGCGCTCGCCCGTGCGCGCGTCCACGGCCTCACCACCAACCGCGACCTGCTGGTGAGCGTGCTCCGGCACGAGGCGTTCCTGGCGGGTGACACGCACACGGGCTTCCTCGACCGGTACGACCTCACCACCCCGGCCCCCTCACCCGTACCGCTGCTCGCCCTCGCCGCCGCGCTGGCGCTCGCCGCCGCCCGCCGCGCGGAGGCCGGCGTGCTGGGCGGGCTGCCGAGCGGCTGGCGCAACGTGCCCTCCCAGCCGCAACGCACCGCGTTCGAGACCCCCGGAGGCCGGGTCGAGATCGCCTACCGGCTCACCCGCGACGGGCTGGAGGCGGAGGGCTTCGACCAGGTGACACTGGTCGCGGCGAGCCCTGGGGAGGTCGTCCTCGACGTGGCGGGCGTCGTGAGCCGCTTCGCCGTCGCCGCGTACGACGGCGCCGGGCGAGACGGCACGGGCGGCGCCCTCCATGTGGACTCGCCGCTCGGCTCGGTACGGCTCGTGCCTCTCCCGAGGCTGCCGGAGCCGGTCGTGTCGATCCCCCCGGGCTCTCTGCTCGCCCCCATGCCGGGTACCGTTCTGCGCGTCGAGGTCACATCGGGAGCGGCGGTCACGGCGGGGCAGCCGATCCTCACACTGGAGGCGATGAAGATGGAGCATCAGATCTCCGCTCCTGCGGCGGGTGTCGTCTCCGTGCTCAACGTGACGCCTGGCCGCCAAGTCGAGGCGGGCGCCGTGCTCGCCGTCATCGAGGAGTCGCGATGAGCACGCTGGTCCACCACGAGACGCGCGGCGGGGTCGCCACGATCACGCTGGACTCGCCGCACAACCGCAACGCGCTGTCGGTCCGCCTGCTCGGCGACCTGGAGCGGGCGCTCGACCGCGCCATCGGCGACGACGGCGTCCGGGTCATCGTGCTGACCGGCGCGGGCCCGGTCTTCTGCTCCGGCGCCGACCTGAAGGAACAGGCGCCCGCCCAGAACGGCGCGGCCCACGACGCGCCCGTGACCGCGTCGTTCCCCGAGATCATGAGCCTGATCTGGGACAGCCCCAAGCCGGTGATCTGCCGCCTGAACGGCACCGCCCGCGCCGGCGGCCTCGGCCTGGTGGCCGCGTGCGACTTCGCGATCGCCCCCGACTCGGCGACGTTCGCCTTCAGCGAGGTACGGCTCGGCGTGGTGCCCGCCATGATCTCGGTGACCGTCCTGCGGCGCCTCGACCCGCGCGCCGCCGCGGAGTACTTCCTCACCGGGGAGGTGTTCGGCGCCGCCCGCGCGGCGGAGATCGGGCTGCTGACCCGGGCCGTCCCCGCCGAGGAGCTGGACGCCACGGTCGCCCACTACGCCGGCATGCTGCTGCGCGGCGGCCCGGAGTCCCTCGCGATCACCAAGCGGCTCGTGCGCACCGTGCCCGGCCTGTCGGTGGACGACGGCATGCGTGAGATGGCGCGGCTCTCCGCCCAGCGCTTCACCTCCCCTGAGGGCCAGGAGGGCATCCGCGCCTTCATGGAGAAGCGCCCCGCCTCCTGGATCCCCGCGGCCGAGCCCGAACGGGACGGGGCCGCGTGACGGGCGGCTCGGCCCCGCTCCGCGTCGCCAACTGCAGCGGGTTCTACGGCGACAGGCTGTCGGCCGCCAGGGAGATGGTCGAGGGCGGCCCGATCGACGTGCTCACCGGTGACTGGCTGGCCGAGCTGACCATGCTCATCCTCGCCGGGAACCGGCGGAAGGGCGGGCCCGGGTACGCGCGCACCTTCCTGACGCAGATGGAGCAGGTCCTCGGCACCTGCGTGGACCGGGGCATCAAGATCGTGTCGAACGCGGGCGGTCTCGACCCGGCCGGGTGCGCGCGGGCCGTGAGCGAGCTGGCCGCCCGGCTCGGGCTCGCGGTGAGGGTGGCCCACGTGACGGGCGACGACCTCATCGGCCGCGACCTAGGCGACCTGCTCCACCCAGCCGGCCCACCCGGCTCGGGCTCCAGTACCGACACCGGCTCGGGCAGGCCCGGCTCGGGCTCGGGTTCCGGCACCGGCTCCGGTGAGGGGCAGGGGAGCGTGGCGCTCACCGCCAACGCCTACCTCGGCGGCGAGCCCATCGCCGTCGCGCTGGCCAACGGCGCGGACGTGGTGGTGACCGGCAGGGTGACCGACGCGGCGCTGGTCACCGGTCCCGGCATGTGGCGGTACGGCTGGCGCCCCACGGACCTCGACGCCCTCGCCGGGTCCGTGGTCGCCGGGCACGTCATCGAGTGCGGCTGCCAGGCGACCGGCGGCAACTACGCGTTCTTCACCGAGGTGCCCGACCTCGCGCACTGCGGCTTCCCGATCGCCGAGCTGCACGCCGACGGCTCCAGCGTGATCACCAAGCATCCGGGCACGGGCGGGCGGGTGTCGGTGGGCACGGTGACCGCGCAGCTCCTCTACGAGATCGGCTCTCCCCGGTACCTCGGGCCCGACGTGACCGCGCGCTTCGACACGATCGAGCTGGCCCAGGTCGGGGACGACCGCGTCAGGGTGTCCGGCGTCCGGGGCGAGGCGCCGCCGGACACGCTGAAGGTGGCGCTGAACCACCTCGGCGGGTACCGCAACACCATGACGCTCGTGCTCACCGGCCTGGACATCGAGGCCAAGGCCCGCCTGGCCGAGGAGGCCGTGTTCGCGCGCGTCCCGAGGGAGACGTTCGACGAGGTCCACGTCGAGCTGACGCCGCTCGGCAGGCCGCCGGGGGCCGGGGCCGTCGAGCCGGCGCCGTCCGGGAAGCCGGAGGAGCCCGGGGCCGTCGAACCGGCCCTGTCCGGGAGGCCGGAGGGACCCGGGGGTGTGGCGCTGCTGCGCGTCACGGTGATGGACGCCGACCAGCGCAGGGCCGGGCGCGCGTTCTCCTCGGCCGTGGTCGAGACCGGGCTCGCCGGCTATCCCGGCTTCTACGGGCTCACTCCCCCGGGTGACGCCTCGGCGTACGGCGTCTTCCAACCGGCCGCCGTGCCCCGCGCCGCCGTACGGGCGGAGGTGTGGGAAGGCGACGAGCGGGTCTGGCTCCAGCCCGCCCCCGCCGCGGCGGCGCCCGTCCCGTCCGGCACCGGCGCGGAGGCGTCCGCGGACACGCCCGTCCCGCTCCCCCCGGCGGACGGCGGCACGACGGGACGTAGCGGTGAGGGTTCGACGGGACGTACCGATGAAGGCGAGACGGGACGTACCGGCGGGGGCGCGACGGCCGTGCGGCACGCGCCGCTCGGCACGGTCGCCGGAGCACGGTCCGGCGACAAGGGCGGCGACGCCAACCTCGGCGTGTGGGTCCGCACGGCCGAGGAGTACGCGTGGCTGGAGGAGTTCCTCACCACCGACCGGCTCCGGAGCCTGCTCCCCGGCACGGCCGGTCTTGAGGTCGAGCGCCACCGCCTGCCCAACCTGCTCGCGCTGAACTTCGTCGTACGCGGCCTGCTCGGCCGGGGCGTGGCCGCCAGCCCGCGTATGGACGCCCAGGCCAAGGCCCTCGGCGAGGAACTGCGGGCCTGCGTGGTCCCCATCCCGTTCTGACGGCCGGACGGCCCGTTTAACGATTGGACAGGCCGTCCCCGGGTCTAGCAGGCTCCAGCGCATGACACGTACAGACCTGCCCTCGGCCTGGGACGAGCGCGCCGTCCTGGCGACCTTCCTCGACTACACACGGGCCACCGTCCACGCCAAGTGCGAGGGCGTCTCCGAGGAGCACGCGAGGAGCGCGCCCCTGCCCGGCTCGCCGCTGATGACGATCAGCGGCCTGGCCAACCACCTGCGGTGGGTGGAGTACTCCTGGATCCAGGTGAGGCTGCTCGGCGGGGAGGACCTCGGGCCCTGGACCGACGATGATCCCGACCGTGAGATGCGCATCGCCGTCGACATGCCCCTCGCCCAGATCCTCGCGGAGTACGAGGAGCAGTGCGCCCGCCACCGGGAGCTGGTGGCCTCGCTCGACCTGGACACGGTGACGAAGAAGCCGCTCAGGGACGGCACACACGTCACGCTGCGCTGGATCCTGCACCACCTGATCGAGGAGACCGCCCGGCACAACGGCCACCTGGACATCCTGCGCGAGATGGCCGACGGCGTCACCGGAGACTGACCGCCCGTTCGCACCCGGCCGCCGCCTCCGCGAGCCTACTGTTGGTAGCCACACCTCGTGGAGGACGAATGGACCTGTATCCAGCCGGTGGCGAGCGGTGTGAGAGCCCAGGAGGCGGCGGGAGCGGCGGGCCCGGCGGGTGGCAGGAGTCCGGCCACAGCCTGGATGACAGCCACAGCCTCGATGGCGGCCACCGCGTCGAGGTGACCGTCCTCGACCAGGCCGCGATCAGGGAGGCCGCCGAGCGGGGCGAGCCGGGGGCCCTCGGCGGGGCGCACAAGGCCGGGCACGACAAGCTCTACGTCCTGTGCGACTCCAGGGACCCCGACGGCCCGAAGCTCTACTTCACCCCGGCCGAGTGGGAGGCGTTCCGTCTCGGCGTGCTCGACGGCGAGTTCGACGGGCTGAACGGCTGAACGGCCGCGTCGCCGTACCGTCCGCCGCTCGCACCGTACCGCTCGCCGCTCCGGCCCTACCGCCCGCCGCCCCGCACCCACCCCATGCAATACAATTGCGCGCAATTGCGGCCACTCCGGGCGCTTCTGGGGGAAGGGACCCTACATGCGTCTGCGGTTTCTCGGCTCTACATCGGAGGCCGGCGCCTGCCCGTCGCTGTACGAGACCGATCGGGGCACGATCGTCGTCCAGGGGCTCACGCTGACCGACCCCGACGCCCGCGCGGACCTGCGCCATGTGCTCGACGGGGAGTCCGCCGTCGAGGTGCCGCGCGAGCTTCTCATGGAGATCGCGCGCGGCGTGCTTTTCCCGCCGGAACTGGACGGACGTGTAACTGATCACGAATAGGGAGATCCCTATGGCATGATCGCTTCGCCCGGTCTACCCTCATGCAGGTCCGATGCCGACGGGAGGTGGCGTGAGCGGCTTTCAGCAGGCACGCGTCGACCTCGGCGCCCAGCTCCGGCAGCTCCGCGAGGCGGCCCAGCTGTCCGGCAAGGACCTCGCGGCACGCCTGAGCTGGCAGGCCTCCAAGGTCTCCCGCATCGAGAACGCCCGGCAGAGCGCCACCGAGGACGACGTCGTGCTGTGGAGCCAGGCCGTGCAGGCGCCCCCCGAGGTCGTCGACGAACTGATCGCCCAGGCCGTGTCGCTGCTCGAACGGCAGGACTCCTGGCGCCAGCGGCACAAGAGCGGCCTGGCCGCGCTCCAGGAGGACATCCGCGACCTGGAGTCGCGCACCAAGCTGTTCCGGGTGTTCGAGCCCGGCGTGGTGATCGGCCTGCTGCAGACGGCGGAGTACGCCCGCAACATCTTCTCCAAGGTCCGCCGCCTGTACGGCGCGTCCGACGACATCGACGCGGCGATCCGGGTCCGCATGCGCAGACAGGACATCTTGTACGACCCGGCGAGGCGGTTCCGCTTCCTGCTGCCGGAGGCGGTGCTGCGTTACCGGCTCGCCCCCGACGACGTCATGCGCGGCCAGCTCGACCGGCTGCTCGCCGTCACCACCCTGCCCAACGTCGAGTTCGGCGTCATCCCGTTCTCGGCGCAGCTGCCGTCCGCCCTGCTCAACGGCTTCTGGATCTACAACGAGGCCATGGTCGGCGTCCCGACCAGGACCAAGGACCTGGTGTTGCGCGACCCCGAGGACGTGGCCTTCTACGCGAGCGCGTTCGAGGATCTGTGCGAGGTGGCGGTGTTCCGTGAGGACGCGCGCGAGGTCATCGTCCGCGTCCTCGTCGACTTCGCCAAACAATCTGCCCAATAACCACACAATTGCTTGCCGACCACGCCAAGATCATGCAATCCTTACCAGCCATGGGTGACGTGGAGGTGAGGCACATGCTGGACACCATGTCCTGTCTGGAGCAGTTCGCCTTGGCGACGCGCCGGCACATCGATCTCTCCGTGCAGGTCCTCGGCGGCGCCCCCGGCGCGGTCCGGGTCCGCAACCGCTTCAGCGACACGCTGATGGAGGTCGTCACCTGCACGCCGCAGGGCGCCTTCCTCACCTCGTGGGGCTACCGGCTCGGCACCGTCGACAGCATCGACGACGCGGCCGCCCGCCTCGCGTACCTGCTGGCCGCGCTACCCGCCTGAGGGTCGCAGGGCCGCCGCCATCCGTTCCAGGTTCCCGACGAAGCGGCGCACGTCGGCCTCCGAGTGCTGGACGGACACCGTCCACTGCTCGCACTTGCCCCACGGGGGCAGGAACACCCCGCCGTTGTGCTGGAAGAGCCAGTGCGCGTTGCCCCACTGGTCGGGGTACTCCGCGAAGTCCCGGTAGTCGAGCAGCGGCCGGTCGTGGAAGACGACCGCGCCCTTGGCCCCGTACGACCTGACGTGGCCCGGCAGGTCGTGACGGCGCAGCACGTCCTCGGCGCCCTCGGTCATGACGCGCCGGAGCCTGTCGAAGTGCCGGTACGCGTCGTCGGTCAGGATGCCGAGCAGCACGGCGCGGGCGGCGGCCATCGTCAGCGGGTTGCCGTTGAAGGTGCCGACCTGCTCGTACCTGCCGTCGGCGATCATGTTCATGAGCTCGGGCACCCCGCCGATCGCCCCGCACGGCACGCCGCCGCCGAGCGCCTTGGCCAGGCAGATCAGGTCCGGCACCACCCCTGACCACTGCGTCGCGCCGCCCGCGGAGACGGCGAGGCCCGTCTTCACCTCGTCGAACGCGAGGTAGGCGCCGTGCCGGTGCAGCAGGTGCCTGAGCCCGGCCAGGTAGCCGTCGGGCGGCGGGATGAGCCCGATGTTCATCATGATGGGCTCGATGATCATGCCGGCGATCTCGCCCGGGTTCTCCACCAGCAGGCGCTCGACCGCGGCGAGGTCGCCGAAGGGCGCCACCAGCGTGAGCTGCGCGAGGGCGGGAGGGACGGCGCGGCCGACCGGCACGGAGTACGGCCGGTCGGCCGGCCCCGCCTGCTCCGGGTCCGGGTACACCGACACCTGCACGCTGTCGTGGTGCCCGTGGTAGGTGCCCTCGACCTTGATGATCTTCATGCGGCCGGTGGCGGCCCGCATCAGGTGCACGGCGTCCATCGTCGCCTCGGTGCCGGAGTTCCCGAAGCGCCACAGCGGCAGCCCGAACCTGCGGGCCAGCTCGCGGGCGACGACGACCGCGTCCTCGGTGGGCTGGGCGAAGTGCGTGCCCTTGCGCACCCGGTCGGAGACGGCCTCGACGATCGCGGGGTGGGCGTGGCCGGCCAGCCCCACCCCGAAGCCCCCGTGCAGGTCGACGTAGGAGGTGCCGTCCACGTCCACGACCCGGGAGCCGTCTCCGTGGGAGATCCACACCGCCCCGGGAGGCGCGTCCTGCCAGTTGGAGGCGACGCCTCCGGGAAGCACGTCGGCGCACTCCCTCCTGACACGCTGGGACTCGGCCGTGCGTTCGAGGAAGACCGACTCCTCCTTGGCTATCAAACCGTCGAGCTGGACGAGATCACGCTCGACCGTCGACGCGCCGGCGACTGACATCTCATTTCCTTTCAGCCGGCGAGAGCCGGCCCGTCAGATAAGCGGTCGCGACGGAGGTGATCCACTGGTGGGTGACCTCCTCCTCCGGCGCGAACGGCCCCGGCACGTACCCGCGCGAGGCGACCCCCCGCTGCACGCCCTCGCACGCGCCCCAGTCCTGACGGTTGGTCAGGTCCCAGAAGTCCACGGCGTACGACGGGTCGGCGCCCTCGGCCTCCGGGGGGAACAGCCACTGGCACGTGACCTTCGTGTGGCCGGCGGCGACGGGGTCGAGCACGTGAGTCATCACGTAGTCGGGGTGCAGGCTGAGCAGCAGGTTCGGGAACAGGTGCAGGTACTCGACCTTGCGCAGGAGCGGGCCGGTGACCCCCGGCAGGAAGGCGCCGCCCGAGGCGCCCGTCATCGACATCGTCTCGGCGCCGTCGACCAGGGTCATGCTGCCGCCCGCCCACAGGCCCTCGGGCTCGTAGTTGTCGCCGCTGTCCGGCGGGGACACCCGGCACAGCTCCGGGTGGATCGCCGGGCAGTGGTAGCACTCGTGGTAGTTCTCGACCGCGAGCTTCCAGTTGGCCGCGAGGTCGTACTCGTGCGAGGCCGCGACGGTGAGCCTTTCCATCTCGTACGGGGCGACGACCGCCTCCAGCCCGGCGAGGCAGGCCGCGAGCGGGGGCGCGTCGCCGGAGGCGTTGACGAAGACGAACCCGTGCCACTCCTCGACGCGCGCCGGGACGAGGCCGAGCCGGTCGAGCGCGTAGGCGTCGCCGTGGTCGCGGGGCACGCGGTCGAGGCGTCCGGTGAGGTCGTACACCCAGTTGTGGTACGGGCAGGCGATGAACCGGCCCGTCGCGCGGGAACCGCAGGGCAGGAGTTCGTGGCCCCGGTGGCGGCACACGTTGTAGAAGCCGCGCAGCGTCCCGTCCTCGTCGCGCACCAGCAGCACGCTGTCGTCCCCGACGGCGACGGCCGTACGGGTGCGCGGGCCGAGGCCGGCGGAGCGCGCGGCGCACACCCATCCGCCGGAGAAGACCACGCGGCGTTCGAAGGCGAGCACGTCGTCGCTGAGGTAGGCCGCGGCGGGCAGCATCATGCCGGGCGGCTCCAGGCAGGCCCGTACCTGGTCGAGGTCCAGCGGCGCCGTACGGCCGCCGGCCGCCGGGGCCGTGCCGTCGGGGCCGGGACGGCTGTCGCGGGCCGTGCGGGAAAGGTCGGTCATCGCCGCCACCTCCGGTCACGCAGGATTCTCCTGGAGCACAGATACCCGGCGATGCCGGTGACCCCGCCGCCGCCGTGGGTGGCGGACGAGCACTGGTAGAGGCCCCTGATCGGCGTGGTGAAGTCGGCGTAGCCGGGGGCGGGGCGCATGTGGAAGAGCTGGTCGGGCGAGAGCTCGCCGTGGAAGATGTTGCCGCCGATCAGCCCGTACTCCTGTTCCATCCGATGCGGGCCGATGACCTGGCGGTGGATGACCGAGGCCTTGAACCCCGGGGCGAGCTGGTCGTACAGCTCGATCACCCGGTCGGCGTAGGCGTCCAGCTCCTCGGTGTGCGGCTCGGCGGACCAGGTGTGCGGCACCCACTGGGTGAACATCGACATGACGTGCGTGCCTTCTGGGCACAGCGTGGGGTCGAGCGTCGAGGGGATCACGCTGTCGGAGAAGGGGGCCGCGGCGGGCCGTCCCTCGCGGGCGTCCTGGAAGGCCCGCTCGATGTACTCCAGGGAGTGGCACAGCTCGACGGACCCGCTGAGCTGCTGTGGTGATAAATCGGGATTCGAGGTGAACCTCGGAAGCCCGGAGAGCGCGACGTTGATCTTGACGACGCCACTGCGGGAGCGCCACCGCTCGATGTCGCGGACGAAATCCGGAGGCAGCTCCGAGCGGTCGATCTGCTCCAGGAACGTGATCTCGGGATGCGTCGCGGCGACCACGATGGGGGCCGCGAACACCCGGCCGTCCTTCAGCGCCACCCCGCGCGCGCGGCCGTTCCTGACGATGACGCGCTCGACCGCGGCCTCGGTGAGCACGTGCGCGCCGAACGACTCGGCCGACGCGCGGATCGCCAGCCGCAGCCCGTTGACGATGGTGGGCGGCATGAGGCTCATGACGTAGGACAGCGCGGTGACCTTGAACTCCAGCCCCCAGGGGGTCTCGGTGGTGGCCGCGCCGCCTGTGGTGGCGCGGGCCTCGACCACGAGCGGCTTCAGGCCCGCGCGGGCGAGGTAGGCGGCGGAGACGAGGCCGTTGTGCCCGCCACCGACGATGATGGCGTCGTAGGTCGTGTGCGGATCTGTCTTCGTGTCGCTCTTCGGGCCGCCGCTTTCCGCGCCCTGCGAAACTCC
Organism: Sphaerisporangium sp. NPDC049003; assembly: GCF_043197795.1. Taxonomy (NCBI): domain Bacteria; kingdom Bacillati; phylum Actinomycetota; class Actinomycetes; order Streptosporangiales; family Streptosporangiaceae; genus Sphaerisporangium; species Sphaerisporangium sp. NPDC049003. Next base: position 10,048 of record NZ_JBICTU010000005.1, on the reverse strand, counting down.
GTGCCGGTCCACTCGCCGGAACCTTTCCTGCCGCGTCCTGGCGGACGCCTTCCGTTCGGCCGTAACGACCCGGAAAACTTGGCCTGAGAGCCTTGTGGCCGCAGACCCTCCTCACCAGACTAACTGGTTAACCAGTCAGTCTGGCAAGAGGTGGCCTGACGTGAGAAAGGAGCCGCGCATGCCCCCCATCCTCGTGAGCCCTTGGATCGCCGCCGATTCCTGCCGGCCGGCGGCCTGCTCGGCCTGACCGCGGCGTGCGGCGCCGACCGGTCTGTCGGCTACCGCGCCGACCGGGTGACGTCGGTCCCCGCCGACGGGTACGACCTGCTGTGGGATCCGGCGTACAAGGGCAAGGCGTACGTCCTGGACGACGCGCGCGAGGGGCTGGCCATGGCGATGCTCCGCGACGGCGTCGCCGACGTCAACACCGAGGACCCCGCCACGATCAGGCGGGCGGGCGACCGGCTCGCCGAGCTGATCGGCGCGACCAACATCAAGATCGGCATCAGCGCGTACCAGCTCGTCCCCGAGGGGCAGGCAACGGTTCATCACTGCTGGTCGGGTGACATGGTGAACGCCCAGTCGTACCTGCCGAAGGGCGTGAAGCCGACGTGCTCGGCTACTGGTTCCCCTCCGGCTCCACCGGGATCGTCGGCACCGACACGCTCGCGATCCCGCGCACCGCGTCCAAGCCCGTGCTGGCGCACCTGTTCGTCGACCACCTGCTCGACCCCGCCGTGGCGCGCTTGACGATGCCGCCCACCACGTCCTCTGGCAGCCGGCCGCCCGCGCGCTCGGCGGCCTCCTCGTGCGGGATCAGCTCCTCGTCGACGAAGCGCCGCGCCCGTTCCTGAAGCTCGGCCTGCTGCGGCGTGAGCCGTACCAGCGACGCCATGTCACCACCCGGATCGCTCAATCCTGACTGGTCACCCAGTCAACTCACCGGGACCGCCCGCTGTCAATAGCGGCCGCGCGACACGGGATACGGAGGTCATCACCGGGGCGGACCCGGCGCTCACCCAGCAGGGGCCGCCACGCGCTCGGCCCGCCGCCGCGCTAGGAGGCGGGGAAGGCGGAGCGGTCGATGCCGGCCTCGCGGGCGGCGGCGATGCGCGCGTGCTCCAGGAGCCGCTTGCGCGACAGCACGGACGGGTGCAGCGTGTAACGGATGATCAGCCCGTCGAGCATGCTGTCGAGGCGCTCGGCGGCGCCGTGCGGGTCGTCGCAGACGAACTCGCCCGAGTCGACACCGGCCTGGATGACCTGTTCGACCGAGCCGATCCACGCCGTCTCCAGTTCCAGCAGGATGTGCTGGACGACCGCCTCGCGAAGGCCGGCCGCGAAGGCGTCGATCCACAGGATCCAGCTCTGGTCGGCGCGTGACCGCGGGATGTAGAACCGGAGGACCCGGTCGAGGCGGTCGACGGCGGGACCTGAGCCCCGCACCAGCTCCTTGAGCCGGCCGACCTCGGTGTCGATGGTCGTCCGGAGCATCGCGGTGATCAGCTCGTCCTTGGTGGCGAAATGGTAGTGGATCAGCCCGCCACTGACGTTCGTCGCCTTGGCGATGTCGGCGACCCTGGTGCTGGAGATGCCTCGCTCAAGCACCACCCGCCGCGCGGCCTCCAGCAACTCGGCCCGGCGCTGATCCGCCTGGTCGGCCCGGCTTCCGCGTGTCCCCTCGGCTGTACCCTCCGCACTGCGCACGGCCTGAATCCTACCTGAGCGACCCCGCCCTGCCGCTGCTTACTGGCGGTTCAGTCAAACGGATCTCGCGCCCACGCCCGGTGGCCCACCCCATGGGCTTGACGTTTGACTGGCCAGCCAGTCAGTCTCTGAAGCTGTGAAGCTGACGCGCCTGCTCGCCCCCGAGTCCGTCGCCGTCGTCGGGGCCTCCACCCGCCCCGGTTCGTACGGCAACCTCGCCGTGGCCAACCTCGTCGCCGCCGGCTTTCCCGGCCCCGTGTTCGGCGTCCATCCGACCGCCACCGAGGTCCACGGCGTGCCCTGCCACCCGAGGATCGAGGACCTGCCCGTCGTGCCGGACGCCGTCGTCATCGCCACCCCTGCCGCGACCGTCCCCGCGCTGGTCGCCGAGGCGGGGGAACACGGCTGCGGCGGAGCCGTGGTGTTCGCGGCGGGGTTCGCCGAGGTGCCCGGCGGCGCGGGACGGTCGCTGGAAGACGCGCTGGTGGCGGCGGCAGCGGCGTACGACATGCCGGTGTGCGGGCCCAACGGCAACGGGATCGTCGCGGTCGCGGGAAGGGCGCCCCTGTGGGGAGACGCCTACACGCCCCGGCGCGCCGGACCTGTCGCCCTGATCTCCCAGAGCGGCAACATCGCCGTCAACGCGCTGCTCAGCACCCGGGCCCTCCGGCTGCACACGGTCGTGTCGTGCGGCAACCAGGCGGTGGTCGACGCCGCCGCCCACCTCGCCGCCCTCGCCGAGACCGGCGGGGTACGGTCGGTCGCGCTCTACCTGGAGGACGAGGGCGACGGGGCCCGACTCGCCGGCGCCCTGGCCACCTGTGCCGACGCGGGCATCGGCGTGGCCGTGCTCAAGGCCGGTACGAGCGAGCTCGGCGCCTCCGCCGCCGCCGCGCACACCGGCGCTGTGGCCGGAGACGCCCGGGTGCTCAGGGCCCTGATCGAGGAGGCCGGAGGCGCCTGGGCCCGCAACCCCCACGAACTCCTCGAACTCGCCAAGACCCTGGCCCACGGCTCCCGCCCCGGGCGTACGGCCGGCACGCACCGCGACCGTACGGACCACGCGCACCGCGACCGTACGGACGACCGGCACCGCGACCGTGCGGAGAGCGGGAGCCGAGACCGTGCGGAGAGCGGGGGTCACCGTGAGGGAGTGCTGGTCGTGACGTGCTCGGGCGGTGACGCGGCGGTCGGCGCCGACGAGGCCGCGCGTCTCGGGGTACCCCTACCGGCGCTGTCCCCGCCGACGCGCGCCGCGCTCATCCCGGTGCTGCCGCCGACGGCGACCCCGGGCAATCCGCTCGACTACACAGCGGTGATCTTCGGGGACACGCGGCGCACCGCCGCCGCCACACGCGCCGCCGACAGGGTCGGCCAGGCGCGCCGTCCGGACACGGCCGGCTGGCTCGCCGAGCACGAGGCCAAGGCGCTGCTGAGGGACCATGGCATCGCCGTCCCCTCCGGCTTCGCGGTGCGTACGCCCGAGGAGGCCGTCGAGGCGGCCGCCGCGCTCGGTACGGCCGTGGCGCTCAAGCTCAGCGGCAGGCACCTCCGGCACAAGACCGACCTTGGAGCGCTCCTCCTCGGGATCAGTGGCGCGGAGGCCGTACGGGAGGGAGCCACCACCCTCCTGACCTCCCCCGCGCTCGGTGAGCGGACCGCATCCGGCCCGGTCGTCCTGGTCGAGGAGATGGTCCCGCCGGGGGTGGAGCTGCTGGTCGCGGTGCGGCGGGACGGGGTGGTGCCGGTCCTGGTCCTCGCGCTGGGCGGTACGTGGGTGGAGGTGCTGGACAACGCCGTCCTGCTGCCCCTTCCCGCTACTCCCCAGAGGGTGGTCGAGGCGCTGGGACGGCTGCGCGGAGCCCCGCTGCTGATCGGCGCGCGCGGACGACCCCCGGTGAACCTGGAGGCCGTCGGAGACCTCGCCTCCCGGACCGGCGACCTGGCCCTCACGCAGAACCTCACCCTGGTCGAACTGAACCCAGTGATCGTCACCCCGGCCACCGCGACCGCCGCCGACGCCCTGATCCGAACCTGACGACACCCCACTCACGCTGAGGCCCCGAGCAGCGCGGGGAGGAGCGTGGGTGGGCGGTGGCGGGGACGGGTGGGTGCCGGCCGGGGCGGTGGCCGGATCGGGGCTACTTGCCGAGGGCCCCCTGGAGGTCCATGACGTGGTCCTGGGTCTGCTGGAGCAGGGGGCGCAGGGCTTCGGCGACGTCGGGGAGGCCAAGCTCCACGGCCTGGCTGACCCGTTCGCGGTAGCGCTGAAGCTGGTTCTCTTCGAGCTCCAGGTCGAGCTGGAGCGCGGCGGCGCCGTCGGGAACGCTCGGGATCTCGGGCACCGAGACCGACGGGATCCCGCCGAGGAACGCGATCTGCCCGGCCAGCGTCGTCGCGTGCTCCAGTTCCTGGGCCAGGTGGGCCTTGAGCTCCTCGATGATGCTCTGGTACTCGGGCCCCTTGACCGTGGCGGTGTGCTGCGCGTACTGCACGATCGAGCGGTACTCGCTCTCCAGGTCCTCGTTGAGGAGGGCGATGAAACTGTGCTGGTCCACGCTTGATCATCCTTCCGTTGCCTTGTAGACCTGCCCTCCTACCCCCTATCGCGGCGACAATGCGGTTCCACTCCGCCACGCCGTTCAGCCGAGCTTGTAGAGCGCCTGGGCGGTGCCGGTTCCTCCGTACTCGGAGGCGTCCACGAGGGTCCCGTTGGCCTTGACCCACGCGGTGACCTCGTCGTTGCCGCGCTCGGGGCCGCCCATTCCTCCGCCGAGCATGATGTACTTCAGCCGGCCGCTGGTGACGTACTCCTTCAGGGTGGCAACGGTCATGGCCGCGTCGCTGCCCGTGAAGCCGCCCATCGCGATCACCGGCTCGCCGCCGGTGGACAGGATGATCGACGAGGCGCTCTGGGCGCTGCCGACCGCGAGAAGCCAGGTGGCGCCACCCCGGTTCTTCTCCAGGTAGGAGATCATCGCGGCGCTGACGTTCCCTCCACGTCCTCCGCCGCCGAAGCCGGCCGGGGGGTTCCCCATCGGGCCGTCGCCTCGCTGCCCGGGAACCCGGTCGCGCGTCCCGGCGGGAGGCGCGCCCATGCCACCGGGTCCCCCCATGCCGCCAGGACCGCCCACGCCGCCGAAGCCGCCGCTTCCCGCCGGTCCGGCCGTGGGGTTGGTGCCGTTCACGGCCGAGGACAGCGGGGTGAGCGCGTACGCGGCGGGGCCCGCCAGGCCTCCCACGAGGCCGAGGATCAGGGCGACGGCGGCGGGCCGTGTCCGGCCCCTTCCGCCGAGCCGCAGGACGAGCAGCCCGAGCGCCGCGACCGCGCACAGGCCCGCCACCGCGTACGCGAGCCACGGCGTCCACGTGGGAGTACGGCGGAGCAGGACGAACGCCCAGGCTCCGGTGACCGCGATGCCCAGGGGCGGCGCCCAGGCCCACGCGCGCGTCCGCCGGTACGCCTGCCACATCAGCACTCCCCCGAGCCCGGCCAGGGCCGCTACGGCGGGGGCGAGCGCCGTGGAGTAGTACGGGTGGAAGGTCCCCGCCGAGAAGCTGAAGACGGCGTAGTGGACGACCAGCCACCCACCCCAGAGGAGCAGCGCCGCCCGCGGACCGGAAGAGCGCTCCGTGAGCAAGCCCACGGGACCGGACCGATCACCGGTGAGGGCGGAATCGGGAACCGGCGTCCGGCCGGGGCGGCGGGTCGTGAGGATCAGGCCGGCGATCAGTGCCAGGGCGGCGAAGGGGATCAGCCAGGAGATCTGGCCGGCCATGATGTCGTTGAACAGGCGTCCCGCGCCCGACGCCCCTCCGAAGCCGGCGCCACCGCCGCCTCCGCCTCCCCCCTCGCGGCCGAAGATCCGCCCGAGGCCGTTGTAGCCGATGACCAGGTCCCAGACCGTGTTGTCGGTGCTGCCGCCGATGTACGGCCGGTCGGCGGCGGGCCACAGGTCGACGACGACCATCCACCACGCGCTGGACACCAGCAGGACGGCGCCGGCGACCAGCAGGTGGCCGAGGCGCCGCAGGAGCCTGCCGGGCGCGGCGTACAGGTACACCAGGGCGAACGCGGGGAGCACCAGGTAGGCCTGCAGCATCTTGGTGGTGAAGGCCATGCCGACCAGCAGGCCGCAGAGCACCAGGGTCCGCATCCGCCCGGTCCTGATCGCCTCGGCGCAGAACCAGGCCGCCGCGACCAGGAGCAGCACGAGGATGGTGTCGGGGTTGTTGTCCCTGTTGATCGCCACGGTGATCGGCGTCAGCGTCATCACCAGTCCCGCGACCAGCCCCGCCACGTGCCCCCGTGCCCCGGCGAGCGCGGGGTCCCCGGTCCGGCCGGTCCAGGCGAACACGGGGTCCTCGGTCCGGCCCGCCCAGGCGAACGCGCGTCGTACGGCGGAGTGGACGAGGGCGACCGAGGCGACTCCCGCGAGGGCCTGCGGCAGGAGCATGCTCCAGGTGCCGAAGCCGAAGATCCGTGCCGACAGGCCCATCACCCACAGTGCGAACGGCGGCTTGTCGACGGTGATGAACGACCCCGCGTCGACCGCTCCGAAGAAGAACGCCTTCCAGCTCCGCGTGCCCGACAGGATGGCGGCGGAGTAGTAGTCGTTGGCATACCCGTTGCGGCCGAGTGCCCAGGTGTACAGCACCGCCGCGAGCGCGAGCACGCCGAGCAGCGCCGGTCGCGCCCAGCGGGGATCGTCAACGGGGCCGAGCAGGATCCGCGCGGGGAGGCCGCGCCCGGCGGGACGGCGCCGTCCCCCGACGGCCGCCGGCCGTTCGACGTCCACGGTCATCGGGAGTTCTCCTTCCTGCGGCCCGGGCTGAAGACCCAGGCGCGCAGCAGCATGAAACGGACCAGGGTGGCGACCCCGTTGGCGACGACGACCGCGCCGAGCTCGACCGACCTCGGCGCGGTCGCGGGCAGCAGGGCCAGCGTCCCGGTCGTCAGCGCGAGGCCGACGAAGAACGCCACCAGCCCTTCGACCTGGTGCCGCAGGGCTCCCGCCGAACCTGTCACGCCGAAAGTGAAGCGCCGGTTGGCGGCGGTGTTGGCGACGGCGGTGACCAGCAGCGCGACGGCGTTGGCCACCACGGCGGCCGTGACCCCGCGAAGCACCCAGAACAGGGCAAGGTAGGCGAGGGTGCTGATCACCCCGACGGCCACGAAGCGGGGAAGCTGCCGGACCATGCCCGACGGCAGCCGGGCCGCGACCACCCGGTCGGGAACCGGGATGCGGGCCGCGCCCGACAGCGTCCTGCGTGCCACCCTGGCCATCCCCCTGAGGTCGTCGAGCGCGGTCCGGAGGACGTCGACCCGGCTGTCGGGGTCGTCCACCCAGTCGACGGGGACCTCGTGGATGCGCAGGCCGTGGCGTTCCGCCAGCAGCAGCAGCTCGGTGTCGAAGAACCACTCCTCGTCCTCGACCGCCGGCAGCAGGGCCTGGGCGACCTCGGTACGGGCCGCCTTGAAGCCGCACTGGGCGTCGGAGAAGCGGGCGCCCATGGCCGAGCGCAGCAGCAGGTTGTAGGCCCGGGAGATGATCTCCCGCTTGGGCCCGCGCTCCACCCGGGCCGCCCTGGACAGGCGGGTGCCGATCGCGAGGTCGCTGTGGCCAGAGAGCAGGGGGGCGATCAGCGGCAGGAACGCGGTCAGGTCCGTGGACAGGTCGACGTCCATGTAGCTGACGACGTCGGCGTCGCTCTCGGCCCAGACCTGGCGAAGCGCCCGTCCCCGGCCCTTCTTGTCCAGGTGGACGGCCCGTACGCGAGGCAGGTCGCGCGCGAGCCCGGTGGCGATGTCCCAGGTGCCGTCGGTGCTGGCGTTGTCGGCGACCGTGATCCGGAAGCCGTACGGGAAGGTGCGGGTCAGGTAGTCGTGGAGGCGGTGGACGCTCTGCGCGAGCACCCGCTGCTCGTTGTACACCGGGACGACCACGTCGACGAGGCGGGGCCTGGTCTCCGGAGCGAGGGACGCCCGCGCGGGCGCCGGTGCGAGGGAGGAGGTCATGCGCGATGACCGGGGTTCGGCTGGCTCATGGCTCCACCGTCGAGGAGCGGGATTGAACCACCCTTAGGCGTTGATTAACCCTGTCTGAGAATGCGCCCGGCCGGGGAGCCTCAGGGTGGCGCGGGTGCCGCCTCCGGGGGCGTTGGACAGGGCCACCTCGCCCCCCGCGTCCCGAACGGCCTGCGCCACGATGGCGAGACCGAGGCCGGAACCGGGCATGCTCCTGGCCGTGGACGACCGCCAGAACCGGTCGAAGACGTGCGGAAGCTCGTCCTCGGGGATGCCGGGGCCATGGTCGCGCACGGTCAGCTCTCCCCCGCCGAGCCGTACGGTGACCGTGCCCCCCTCGGGGCTGAACTTCACGGCGTTGTCGAGCAGGTTGACCACGGCGCGTTCCAGCGCCCCCTCGCGCCCGTGGACGTACCACTCGCCGAGGTCGGCGTCGATGCGCACGTCGTGGGCGCGCAGGCGGGCGCGGGCGACGGCGGCCTCCACCACCTCGTGGAACGGGAGGTCCTGCGTGGGCTCCTCGCCTCCGGACACGCGCGACAGCTCCAGCAGGTCCCCGACGAGGGCGGACAGCTCGGCCATCTGGGCCTTCACGCTCGCGAGCAGGCGCCTTCTGGCCAAGGGGTCGAGCTGCCTGCCGGTGTTCTCGCTGTGCAGCAGCAGGTCGATGTTGGTGCGCAGGCTGGTGAGCGGGGTGCGCAGCTCGTGCCCGGCGTCGGCGATGAGCTGCCGCTGGCGCTCGCGGGAGCTTGCCAGGGCGGCCGTCATCGCGTTGAAGGACGTGCTCAGCCGCGCGATCTCGTCCTCACCGTCGACCGGGATGCGGGTGAGCAGGTCCTCGGTCCGCGCGATGTGCTCGACGGCGCTGGTCAGGCGGGCGACGGGGCGCAGGGCCGTACGGGAGACGAACCGGCCCGCCGTGGCCGCGCCGAGGACGCCGAGCGCGGCGACCCCCGCCAGGAGCAGCGCGAGGCCGCGCAGCGTCGCATCGGTGCCCGCCAGAGACCGGGAGACGCTGACGGCCATGCCAGGGCCGACGTTCACGGTCAGCACCCGGACGGTGTCGCCGCTGTCGGTGACGCCGTCCCGCAGGATCCGCCCCCCGCGCACCCCCGCCACGCGCAGGTCGGCCGGTTCCACCTTCACCGCGTCCCACCCCTGGGCGCAGCGGGTGCCGCCGGTGAGGACGATCTGCTGCAGGCGCAGGAACGGTCCGGGCTCCTCGGTGCCGGTCGGGTGCTCGGTGCAGTTCCTCTGGATCATCTCGACCGTCCTGCCGCCCACCGGGGGCTGGTCCAGGGAGTCGTTCAGCTGCCGCGACAGCTCGTTGCGCACGAGGAACCAGCAGGCCGCCGCGCAGACGGCGATCGCCACGGCGACGGCCGTCGCGACCAGCACGGTCAGCCGCGACCCCATCGACCGGCGCCCGCGCCGCATCAGGACGGCGTCCTCAGCACGTATCCCACGCCGCGCACGGTGTGGATGAGGCGCGGCGCTCCCCCGGCCTCGGTCTTGCGGCGCAGGTACATGATGTACACGTCCAGGGAGTTGGACGAGGGCTCGAAGTCGAAGCCCCACACGTCGCTCAGGATCTGTTCGCGGGTGAGCACCTGCCGGGGGTGGGCGAGGAAGAGCTCCAGCAGCAGGTACTCCGTGCGCGTGAGCTCCAGCGGGCGCTCGCCCCGGGTGACCTCGCGGCTGGTCGTGTCCATGCGCAGGTCGGCGTGGCTCAGCACGCCGTCGGGGACGGCGGCCGGGGCCTGCCTCGCGCCCCGCCGCAGCAGCGCGCGCACCCGCGCGAACAGCTCGTCCAGCTCGAACGGCTTGACGAGGTAGTCGTCGGCCCCGGCGTCCAGCCCGGACACGCGGTCGCCGACGGCGTCGCGGGCGGTGAGCATGAGCACGGGGATCTGGTTCCCCGCGGCCCGCAGGCGCCTGCACGCGGTCAGCCCGTCCACCCGCGGCATCATGACGTCGAGCAGCACGAGGTCGTACCTCTCGCGCCCGAGCGCGTCGAGGGCCCCGGCGCCGTCCTCGGCCAGGCCGACCTTGTATCCCTCGAACTCCAGGCTGCTCTGCAGGGCCTCGCGCAGCGCCGGTTCGTCGTCGACCACCAGCAGCCGCGCGACGTCCCTGTCTCCCGTTGTGCTCACCGGCTCACGGTAGCCGGACATCGTGAGAAGCCCATCAGTTCCTCCCGAGGGGACTGTTGCCTCTAGGCGACGGGGGAATCGGGAGCGGGAGGGCCGCCAGGGCCCGAGCGTGCGGTGACCTGTCTGGTCTGCGCATCAGAGTTCTCCGTTCGTCGTCACG